>CAZZYS010000208.1:0-8066 GCA_964658285.1 uncultured Verrucomicrobiota bacterium | reverse complement strand
AGTTCGGGATCGAAGGCGGCGAGGAACGGTTCGTAGAAATACTGCACGGCCTCGCCGCCCGCCCCGCTGCCGTCCGCGTCGAACGCCGCGAAGAACGCCGGCCGCTCCACGCGGTGGAGGGCGTTCCCGGCCCAATCCAGCAAGGTGTCGATTTTGAGGGGCTTGAGTTGACCGGGGTTGGCGATCTGGACGAACAACGTGCGCAGGATGGGCACGCGCAAGCTCCAGGCGGCCAGTTTCCACTCGAAACGCGCCTCGGCGGACGGGTTCTCACGGCACCAGAGCACCCAGGCACTGAACGCGCCGTAAAACAACGTCTGCACGAGAGTCGAACGAAAGAAGTGATTGCCTCGTTCCCCGTCGAACCGGATGCCGAGCGCCTCTTCCAGGGCGGTACGCACTTTCCCGAGCGCGGGCAGGTCGTGTTGTTCGTCGAGGAGGACCAGCGCGTGCCGGGCATACGACGCGAGGAAAAACGCCACGTCCTGCGGGCGGGTCAGCGGCGCTTCGTGCAGCAACGCGCGGCGCAGGAACTCGTCCAGACCGACCTCGTGCCGGGCAGCGAGGGCGGCGGGACGCGTGCCGACGGCGGACCAGAAGGCGCTCTCGTCGTCGGCGAGGGCGTAGCGTTCGCCGTGGACCGCGGTGCCGCCGGGGCCGCGCGTCACCAGGACAAACTCGCGGTAGCTGGTGACAAGGACCAGGCGGTAGATTTCCAGGTATTTGCCGACCTGCGGGGAAGCGGCGACGGCGTTGAGGTCCGCGCCGGTGCCCTTGGCTTCCACGACGCCGCGAGCGGGGAGCAGTCCGGCGGGCGGCGGGCTGGAAAGATCGGCGCGGCGCGGGAACTGGTCGGCGCTGTAGAGACCGAAATCCGGCGAACCCGCGCCAAGAACGTTTTTGAGTTGCCCCACGCAGCGGACGACGGGTGCGAGTTCCGCGCCGACGCTGTCGAGCAGGGTGGCGAGCGCCGGGTAATAGGAAGTCTCCGCCACCGCCGCGCCGGTCGCCCGCAGATCGCGCAGGGAGGTCAGGTAAACGCTCAGGAGCGACATTTTGCCGTCGGGGGATGCCGGAGCCGCGTCGCGCTACGTTTCTCCCGGCACTTCCAGGTAGACCGGCGCGCCGACCGCCGGTTCCGGTTGGACGATGCCCATCGCCATCTTCTCGCGCTGCGCCACGACCGCCTCGGCGACGCGCAGGTCCCACGCGGCCGGGATAAAAGTCATGTTCCGCGAGAGAGCCTGCGCCTGCATGACCTCCTTCAGCAACGAACGATGCACTTCGAGGGCGGCCTCCAGATCGGAGACCCTCGCCGTCAGTTTCAGGATGATTTCTCGCGTGATGGTGTCCACTTGGCCGGACGGTACCGGAGGCACGCGCGGCTGTCAGTCAGAATCCGCCGGCAGGTTCACCGGCCGAACAAACGCGCGTGTTCTTCGAGCAGGTAGCGGTCGGTCATGCCCGAGAGATAATCGCACACCGTCCGGTGCAGCCCGTCCGCCTCCACGCGCGCGGCGGTGGCCTGGCCGAGGCGTTCGGGCGCATGGAGGTAGGCTCCGAACACCTCGCTCAACCGTCCGCACGCGCGCTGGTAAGACCCCACGACCTGCGGATGGTAGTACAGGTTCGCAAAAAGGAACCGGCGCATCTCGCGGGTGGCAGTCAGTAATTCCTCGCTGTACGCGACCAGCGGGCCGGGCTGGCGGCGGGCCTCGTCGGCACTCGTGATGCCCGCGGCGGCGATCCGCGCGGCGCTCGTTTCCACCACGTCCTTCACCTGCCGGTCGATGAGCCGGCGGATGATCGCCGCGCAGAGTTCGCGGCCGTCCAATCCGGGGTAACGCGCGCACACTTCCGCCTTTACCGTCTGCCAGAGCGCGAGGCCGGCGAGTTGGCCGGAGTCGATGAGGTTAGCGTCGAGGCCGTCGTCGAGGTCGTGGCTGTTGTAGGTGATCTCGTCGGCGAGGTTGGCGATCTGCGCCTCCAGGGAGGGGCAGGGGAACCGTTCGCCGGCCGCCGCCGCCGTCGAGAGCGCGGGCGGATCGAAAAACTTCTGGTGCTTGCGCAGACCTTCGGTGACCTCGAAGGACAGGTTCAGCCCCGGGAACTCGGGGTAGCTGGTCTCGATGACCTCGACGATGCGCAGGCTCTGGGCGTTGTGGTCGAAGCCGCCGTGGCCGGCCATCAGCCGGTCGAGCGTGTCCTCGCCCGGGTGGCCGAAGGGCGGGTGGCCCAGGTCGTGGGCGAGGGCGATGGCTTCGGCGAGGTCTTCGTTGAGGCCGAGCGCGCGGGCGATGGTGCGGCTGACGCTGGCGACCTCGATGGTGTGCGTGAGCCGGGTCCGCAGGTGGTCCCCGGTGCCGTTGAGGAAAACCTGGGTTTTGTATTCGAGCCGGCGAAACGCGCGCGAATGGATCACCCGCGCGCGGTCGCGCTGGTACTCGGTGCGGTACGGATGCGGTGGTTCCTCGTGCCGGCGGCCGGCGCTGGCAGCCGTGCGTTGGGCGTAGGGGGCGAGCTGGGCCGCCTCCTCGTGCTCCATCTGTTCGCGGGTTTTCTGCACGGGGATAAAAAGGGCGGTCGTTCCCGACCCCCGGATGGCGCTCAAGGCTCTTCGTGGTCCCGCTGCTCGCGCCGATGCTGGTCGTCCAGGAACCGCTCGCGCAACTGCCGACGCAGGAGCCGGTGCTGGATGCGCAACAACAACAGGTCGTAAATCGCGAGCAACGCGGCGAGGATCGTCAGCCATCCGCAGATCATCCAGTAAACGGCGAAGCGCGCCAGATGATGGCGGCCGTCCAACCAATCCTCCAGGAAGGTGACGCCCGCGAAAAACATCAACATCGCGGCGATCACCACGTAGAACATCGTCTGGCGGCGCAGGTGCTGGTCCACGATCAGACCGCGCGTGTAGGCGAGCACGAAACGGAACGGCCCCCATCCCCTGCGCCGGGGTTTGTCCCCGGTCGGGGTCTCCTTCGAGGGAGCCGGCGTGGCGTCGGCGGGGTCTGGCGGGTGGCGGCTGCTGCTCATGGACGGGCAGGAGAAAAAGAGAATCTCGCATCCGGCCCGGGCGAACGAACGGCCCGGGCGGTACGAAGAGGGTAGCCTAGACTACCCGATTCGTCGTCAGGGGGTCGAAGAGGTGGGTTTTCGCGCCGTTGATCTGGAATTGCAGCCGATGCCCGACCTCGCGCTGATCCACGGCGGCCTGCGAGCGGCAGATCACCGTGTGGTTGCCCGTTTGCAGGTAAAAATTCGTCTCGGCACCCATCGTTTCGACGATGTCCACCACGGCCTGGAAGGAAACCTCGGCGGGCTCCCGCGCGCCCTGGCTCAACTCGATGTCTTCCGGACGCACGCCCAGGATAACCTCCTTGCCGACAAAGTTTTTGAGCGCGGGGCGTTCCCTTTCGCGGTAACGCACCTCGATGACCCCGCCGGCCATCTCCTTGAAGACGATGCGGTCTTCCTTTTGGGAGAGTTTCCCCGTCACGAAGTTCATCGGCGGGCTGCCCAGGAAGCCCGCGACAAATAGGTTCTTCGGTTCGCGGTAGAGCGTCAGTGGCGGCTCGTTCTGCTGGAGACTGCCGCCCTCCATGACGGCGATGCGGCTGCCCATCGTCATGGCTTCGACCTGATCGTGGGTCACGTAGATCATGGTCGCCTGGAGGCGCTGGTGGAGCTTGATGAGTTCCGTGCGCGTCTGCACGCGCATCTTGGCGTCGAGGTTGGAGAGCGGCTCGTCGAAAAGGAAAACCTTCGGCTGGCGCACGATGGCGCGGCCGAGGGCGACGCGCTGGCGCTGGCCGCCGGAGAGCTGCTTGGGCTTGCGTTCGAGGTAGGCGTCGATACCCAGGATCGCGGCGGCCTCGCCCACGCGTTTCTTGATCTCTGACTTGGGGAATTTCCTCAGCTTCAGGCCGAACGCCATGTTGTCGTAGACGCTCATGTGCGGGTAGAGCGCGTAGGACTGGAAAACCATCGCAATGTCGCGGTCTTTCGGTGGAACGTCGTTGACCTTGCGGTCGCCGATGTAGATCTCGCCCTTCGAGATTTCCTCCAGGCCCGCGATCATGCGCAGGGTCGTCGATTTGCCGCAGCCCGAAGGACCGACCAGGACGAGGAACTCGCGGTCGGCGACCTCGATGTTCACGTCGTTGACCGCCGTGACCTCGTGGCCCTTGCTGTCGGAGTACGTCTTGGAGATGTGCTGGAGGCTGACTTTGGCCATGAGGAACGAGAGGGAGCGCCGCGCAAGCGCCGGAAGGGGGCGAACGGCGGCCAACCTACCGTGGCGGCCGGCAGCCGGTCAACAGCAGATGGCGGCGGGGGGCCTTTCCTAATCCTTGCGCCGGTAGTCCCGGGTCCGCCGGTCGAAATCCCGACCGACCGCCGTGAGCATCGCGCGCAACCCCTCGGCCGAGACGCAACTCGCCGCTCCGAACGAAATCGCCGTCTGTGCTTCCAGGTGGTCGGAGGTCGCCACCGTCAGATGATGGCTCGCGGCGTACTTGGCCACGAGCCGCTCGACGATGGCATCCGCCGTTTGTCCGGCGCGGGCGTAGAAAATCTGGATGCCGTCGCGGCCTTCCTGTTCCTCGGTGACGCGCTCGCCCTGGCCGTCGAAGACCAGCACCACGCGCACCCCGCTCTGGTCCTGATAGTCGGTCAGCGTGCGCACCAGCGCCTCGCGCGCGGCCCCCATGCGGCGGACGTGCAGGGAGCGCAGTTCGGGCCACGCGAAGACCACGCTGTGACCGTCCACGAGGAGGTATTCGGCCATGAGCGGCGCAGCTTTTGCCAGCGCGAGGCGCTACCGGATCAACGCCTCGCTCGTTTTCCAGAGCCGCGCGGTGATTTCCGCATCGTAGGACAGTTCCGAGGAGCGCGTTTCCTTCTCCTTTTGGAAGTAGCGCCCGGTCGTGTCCGCCAGCGCCGGGTCAGCGGCCAGGCGCACCACTGTCTGCGCCGACTGTGCCGAGGTCATCATGAATGGCTTCGCCAGCAGGATGACGAATTTCAAAAAGCCACGACTCGACTGCCAGATGCCCGTCCTGACGACCCCCGGGTGAAGGCAAGTCGTCGTGACGCCCGTGCCCTGGAGCTGCCGCGCCAGTTCGTAGGTGAAAAGAATGTTGGCAAGCTTGGAGATGGAATACGCCAGCAGGGGCTTGTAACGCTTTTCGCCCTGGAGATTGTCGAAATCCAACGTCTTCAACATGCGGTGCGCTTCGGAGGCAACCGTCACCACCCGGACCGGTGTGCTCGCCAGCAGGACATCACGCAATAACTGCGTCAATAGAAACGGCGCGAGGTGGTTGACCGCGAAGGTTTCTTCGATGCCGTCCACCGTGAGCCGCCGCGTCGCGTTCACGCCGCCTGCGTTGTTGACCAGCACGTCGATGCGGGGATGGCGCGCCCGGATTTCGTCGGCCAGGCGGCGCACCGACGCCTGGGACGAAAAATCAGCGGCGAGAAATGTGGCCTCGCCACGGTGGCCGCGGGCTTTGATGTCCGCCACGGCCGCCGCGCCACGCGCAGAGTCCCGGCCGACGAGCAGCACGTCTGCTCCCAGCGCCGCCAGGCCGAGAGCCGTCTCCCGTCCGATCCCGGACGTGGCCCCGGTCACGACGCAGAGCTTCCCGTGCATGGAACCGGGCTGGACACCCGACGTGTCGGCATCGCTCATCGGCAAAAAAGTCGCGGCGGCTCCGGTCTCGGCTGCCTCACGGGAGGCGCGCTACGTCGCAGGCACCGGGGCCTGCGATTCGGAAATCTCCGGCGCGGGCTCCGGCGTCGGGGTGGAGGCGGAGACCGTCTTCGGCGTCTTGGGCTTGGCTGGTTTCTTCGGAGCCTTGGCAGGCGCTTCGGCGGGCGCGGATTTCGCGGCGGCTTTGGAGGCGGGTGCCTTGGCGGCCGCGACTTTGGCGGCGTCCTTGCGTTGCACATAAGCGAGCCGGCGCTTGCGTTTGATGACTTTATTGTATTGTTTGCCCATTGGGAAGAAACTAGGTAATCGGACGACGGCGCAGGATTGATTGCGCGACTTCCCCCAATAACGCGAAAACTCCCGGCGGCGCAAGACGCAAGACGCGCGGAAGTTGGCAAGAGGGACGCGGCGGGACGTGACTTTGCCTTTTTCCGTGTTATCTTTCCGCCCTTTTTCGTCCCTGCGGCGATCCGAAAAGGACCCGCCTTTTAGAATCACGAAGAAGCACCTGCCGGCACGCCCGGCCTACTTATGGACAAGATCAGAAATATCGCCATCATCGCCCACGTCGATCATGGCAAGACCACGCTCGTCGATTGCCTGCTGCGCCAGTCTGGCACCTTCCGCGCCAACCAGAAAACGGATGAGCGCATGATGGATTCGATGGACCTCGAACGCGAAAAAGGCATCACCATCCGCGCGAAGAACGCCGCCTTCCAGTACGACGGCTACCACGTCAACATCGTGGACACCCCCGGCCACGCCGACTTCGGCGGCGAGGTCGAGCGCATCATGGGCATGATCGACGGCGTGCTGCTGGTCGTGGACTCCCACGACGGCCCGCAGGCGCAGACGAAGTTCGTGCTCAAAAAAGCGATGGAGCAGGGGGCCAAGGTGATCGTGGTCATCAACAAGATCGACCGTGAAAACGCCCGCCCACACAAGGTGCTGGACATGGTTTTCGAGTTGTTCCTGGAACTCAATGCCAGCGACGCGCAACTCGATTTCCCCGTGATCTACGCCAGCGCCAAGGCCGGCTACGCGGTCAAGGAAATCCACGAGGACCGCACGGACATGAAACCGCTCTTCGAGGCGATCATCAAGCAAATCCCGCCACCAGAGGTTAGCCCCGTCGGCTATCTGCAGATGCTCGTGTCCAACCTGGACTACAGCGATTACCTCGGGCGGATTGCCTATGGCCGCATCCTCTCGGGGCGCGTCGGCGTCGGCGACACGGTCGTCGTGGCCCACGGCGACGGTCGGCGCGAACGCGGCAACATCACGGCGATTTTCGGCCATCAGGGCATGGAGAAGATCGAACTCAAGCACGCGAGCGCGGGCGACATCGTCGGCCTGTGCGGTTTCGAGGATGTATTCATCGGTGAGACCATCACCGACTCCGAGGAACGGGCGGCGTTGCACTTCGTGGACATCGATCCGCCGACGATCACGATGGGCATCCTCGTCAACGACGGCCCGCTGGCCGGGCGCGAGGGTAAGCTCGTGACCGCGCGCAACATCCGTGAACGCCTCGTCCGCGAGACGCGCACCAACGTGTCGCTCTCGTTCAAGGACACGGATCAGGCGGGTTCGTTCGAGCTTTCGGCCCGTGGAGAAATGCAGATCGCGGTGCTGGTCGAGCAGATGCGCCGCGAGGGGTTCGAACTGATGGTTTCCCGGCCGGAAGTCATCTACAAGCGCAACGACCGGGGCGACTTGCTGGAACCTTACGAGAATCTGAGCGTGGACGTGCCCAATGATAATTTGGGCGACATCTTGCAATCGCTTGCCACCCGCAAGGCGGAAATCACGAACATGGTGCACAACCCGCACAGCGTGCTGGTGGAGGCAATCATCCCGACGCGCGGACTGATTGGTTTCGAGACGGATCTGGTCAACGTGACCAAGGGCCTTGGCATCGCCAGCCATCTGTTCAAGGAATACGGTCCGCACAAGGGCGAGATTCCCGGTCGCGACAAGGGAGTGCTGGTGGCGATGGAAGGCGGCGTGAGCACGGCCTACTCGCTGGACACGATCCAGATTCGCGGGCGGCTTTTCATCGCGCCGCAGGAGGAAATTTACGAGGGCATGATCATCGGCGAGAACGCCCGGCCGGACGACCTCGCGGTCAACCCGTGCAAGGCAAAGAAGCTCAACAACATGCGCAGTCAAGGCGACGGCAAGGGCGTTGCTTTGGCCCCGCCGCTGGTGATGACGCTGGAGCGTTCGCTGGAGTACATCGGGCCCGACGAATATGTGGAAGCCACTCCGAAATCGTTGCGGATGCGTAAGAAGATCCTCGACGCCAACCTGCGCAAGCGTTCGGCGAGCACGGTGAAAACCGTCTGAG
>CAZZYS010000207.1:0-8107 GCA_964658285.1 uncultured Verrucomicrobiota bacterium | reverse complement strand
AATTAAACTCCAGCGGCTGCGGAGGATCGATTTTCACCGTCGGCAGCGACGCGGCATCCTGTTCGCCGGGAGTCACCGCCGTCGCTGGCAATACCCGTTTCTCAGGAGCCGGGGTCGCGGCATTCACCTCGGGAGACTTATTTTGCGCCGTGTTCGCGTCGTTGGGCGGTGGGTGGTTCCCGCCGTCGTTGACCACGGGTCGCACCGCGTCATAGGGGTCGTGATCGCCGGTGTCGAGGACGGTCGGTGCCTTGATCTGTACCGGCTTGACGTTATCGAGATTCACCGGGCTGACCGCGCGCACCACCTTCGGCCCATTCGGGTCGGTCGAAGGTCTGCTCACGGGGATGGCATTCGACTGACCATTACGCGTGGCATACTCGCCAACCGATGACCGCCCGCCACCGTGCACCGGGCAGTATCGTTGCGGCATCTTTTCTTTCGTCGCGTAGGTCATGAACGTCGTCCGGTGGCGTTCGCCGTCGATCATGTCGTAGCAGCGGTCGGTCGCCAGATCGCCGGAGGCAGTACAAATTTCCACCTTCTTCAGATTGGCGGGGACCGGGATCTCCTTCGGCGGCATGACCTGCGCCGCCGCGTTCATGACCTTCACCCAGACCGGCAGCGCCACCTGGCTGCCAAAGGCGCCCCGGTAGATCGTGCTCGGTTTGTCGAACCCGGTCCAGACCGCGCAGGTGACCTCGCTGTTGTAACCCGCAAACAGGGCGTCGGTGAAGTTGTAGGCCGTGCCGGGCTTGCCGCCTGCCGCCATCGGTTTGAGGCCGTAGCGACTGGTGGCCGTCGTCCCGATGCCGGTTTTGAGCACCTGCGCGAGTTCGTTGTGGACCTGGTAGGCCGGACCCACGTCCACGATCCGCACCCGTGGTCCCGGCGTGGCGTGGTAAAGGACGGTCCCGTCGGCATCCTTGATCTCGCTCAGGATGTAAGGCGCGGCCGGCCGCCAACCGCCGTTGGGGAAGCCGGTGTAGCCGAGAGCCAGCTCGGATAAATTCACCTCGCTGCTGCCCAGGAACGTCGCCGGGAACTCCCGCAGGGGAGAGCTGATTCCGGCCCGCTTGGCAAGTGCCAGCACGGTATCCAGACCGGTTTCGTTGCCGACGCGTACCGTCGCGGCGTTTTTGCCCTCGATCAGCGCGAGGCCTGCTGGGATCGGTCCATCGTAGCGGTTGCCCGCGCGCTCGACGCCCCATTCACCGAGAATCCCGTTTTGCCCGCCGACCATCACTTGCCGGTTGTCGAGCACCTGATCGAGAAACAGGCGGCCCGGGAAAATGCCTTTCTGGTACGCCGCCGCGTAGACGAACGGGGTGAACGCGGTGCCGGCCGGCCGGCGCGCGCGGGGGTGCATGGCGCGGTTAAACTCGCTGTGCTTGAAGTCCCGGCCGCCGACGAGGGCGATCACGCCGCCGTCGGCGTTGTTGAGGGCGATCAGCGCCCCCTGGAGGTAGTCGGGATTCGCCACGACGCTGTGGATACCCGGCTGCTGCGCGTCGGCATCGCTGGCCGGCGTTTGCGCGAGACGTTTCACCTCGTCCTGGAACTGCGCCGAATACTGCGCGTACGTCTGGTGATTCTGGAAAGCCGGATTGCGCTCGACCTCGTCGAGTTGCGCCCGGAGGGCTTCTTCGGCCTGCTGCTGGACGCGCGCGTCGATGGTCGTGTAGATTTTCAGACCCTCGCTGACGGCCCGGTCCAGGCCAACCTGCGCGATGACCTGCTGGCGTACCGCTTCGAGCGCATAACTGTCGCTGCTGGCGAGCACGCGCGGCTTGACCGCGAGGTCCTCCTCGACGGCCGCCTGGTACTGTTCGCGGGTGATGTACTGCTCGTCGAGCATCCGCGAGAGCACGGTGTCGCGCGCCGTCTTCGCCGCGTGCTTGTCGTGCCAGGGCGACTTGTTGTTCGGACTGTTGATCAACCCCGCCAGCGTCGCCGCTTCGCCCAGCGACAATTCCCGCGCGTGCTTTCCGAAGTACCCCTTCGCCGCCGCCTCCACTCCGTAGAGCCCGCTGCCGAGGTAGATGCGGTTGAGGTAATACTCCATGATCTGGTCCTTCGTCAGCGCCGTCTCGATGCGGTGGGCGACGTAGATTTCCAGGATTTTGCGCGAGAACGTCCGTCCGCCCAGCGGGAACGTGTTGCGGGCGAGCTGCTGGGTGATCGTGCTGCCGCCCTGGCGGATGCGGCTGCCGCGCAGGTTCTGGAACGCGGCGCGCAGGATGCCGCGCATGTCACTGCCGTTGTGCGTGTAGAAGCGATTATCCTCCGCCGACACGACCGCGTGCTGGAGATCGACCGCGATCTGGGCGAGCCCCACCCGTTCGCGCTTTTCTTCGTAGATGTAGCCGAAGGTCGCACCCGTGCGGTCGAAGATGGTGCTGGCGTTCTCCATCTTGTCGAGCGCCGTCATGTCCAGCTCGGCCGCCTTCGCCATCAGGTGCAGGTGGAACGCGTAGGCCAGCCCACCCGCCACCGCCGCGGCGATGACCAGAACGATCAGGGACCCGATGAACCAGTGGCGGCGGTAAAAGGAAGGCTGGTACTTGTAGGAATTCCGCATGAAGACGCGCCGGGAGAGTCGCGCCAAGCAAGCGCGTGCCGGGGAATCTCCACGAAATGCCCCCCGAAGCAATCCAAAACTTTTTCGCCCGCCGGACCAGGATGCCGGTTGCCGGGAGACGGGAAGTCCGTAAGTTCCCGCTGCGCTCGATATTCGTTCTGTATGGAGTCTTCCCCCGGCAACCGTGAACTGTTGGAATACATCCGCCAACAGATTGCGGCCCACGGTCCGGTGACCTTCAAGTGGTTCATGCAGCAGGCGCTCTACCACCCGAAGCTCGGGTACTACGGCGCGGGCCGGGCGCGGATCGGACGGCAGGGTGATTTCTACACGAGCGTGAGCGTCGGCAAGATTTTCGGGGAGCTGATCGCCAAGCAGTTCGAGGAAATGTGGCAGCGGATGAACCGGCCCGTGAGCTTCACGATCCTGGAAGAAGGAGCCCATGACGCGCAGTTCGCCGCCGACGTGTTGTCGTGGACGAAACGGTTTTCCCCGGACCTGCACGCGTGCCTGAAGTACTGGATCATTGAGCCGAACCCCAAACTACAGGCCGAGCAACAGGCGATGCTCAGCGTGTGGCCGCGCAACAAAGTTCGCTGGAGCCAGGGACTGGATCAGTTCGAAATGGGATCGCTCTGCGGCGTGCATTTCTCCAACGAATTGCTGGATGCGTTTCCCGTCCACCTCGTCACGTCGGCCGGCGGCCCGTGGCGGGAAAATTTCGTGGATGTGAGCAAGGAGGGTTTTCGCTTCGTCTACGGACCGCCGTCCAACTCTCTGCTGCGCTCGACCCTCGACCGGATGCCGATCCCGGAAATGGGCGGGACCACGCGCGAATACCGCACCGAGATCAACCTGGCCGCGCCCCGTTGGATCGAAGACGTGTCGAAGGTCCTCGGGCAGGGCTACGTTCTCACGGTGGACTACGGTTATCCGCGTGACGTGTACTACTTACCCGAACGCACGGCCGGCACGCTGGCGACGTACTCCGAACACCAGCGCGGGGACGATCCGCTCGTGATGGTCGGCGAATGCGACCTGACGGCCCACGTCGATTTCACGACGCTCGCCGAGCGTGCCGAGACCAGCGGATTGCACCTGGTCGGTTATTGCGACCAGCATCATTTCCTCGTCGGCCTGGGGGAAAACGAACTGCTGGCCATCGAACGCTCGACCCGGGAACTCACCCCGGAACTCCTGCGCTTCATCCGCAGCTTCAAGGCTCTGATGCACCCATCGACGATGGGGATGGCGTTCAAGTTTATCTGCTTCGAGAAAAACGTCCCTGCGAACGACAAGCCGCTGCTGGGCTTCCGGCGCTGCCAGGATAGCCGGGCGGCCCTGGGATTGGAAACCGTCGCCGCGGCGTCCGCGGAACCGTACGATCCGTACGCTCCCGTCTAGGTCAAAGCGCGGGGCCTCGGGTTTGTTCGAGGACTTTGAACGCTCCACCGGGACCCTCGGGATCGAGCCCATACGCCACGCGGGCATCGCGGCCGGCCTGACGCAAAGCGCCCGGCGAAAGCCAGCGGCGGAGAAAATCCGCCTGGTTGCCGTACGAGGAGGTGACGAGTCCGAGCGGGTCGCCCCAGCGTTGCAGATCGGTGAAGTTCACGTCCGCTGTCAGGTCCTGTTGACCGATCCGCGCGTAAACCTCGCGGCCCGTAAAACGCATTTGGCGGCAATAGGCGCGCAGCGTGCCCGCCGGCCGGCGGTGATATAGACCCGGCATTTCGTCACCGTAGTCGATGGTTAGCAGGCGGCCTTGCCTCCACCGGGTGAGTTGCTCGCGTTGCCAATGCCGGTACGATCCGAAAATCTCCACCTGTTGGCCGTGCGCTGGTCTTGCAGTCGCCACGGAGGCAACGGCCTGCTCGTCAGCCGCGACCGGCGCGCCAAGGATTTCGTCGGGACCGTCCACTCCGTCCGGCCAGGCGACCCGGATTTCCCGCCAGCCTGCCCCCTCGTCAAACACCCACCGCGCACACGGGAACGCGTCCACGAATTCGTTGGAAAAGATGAGCGCCACGCCGCCGGCCATCACGAGAGCGTCGGTCAACGAATGGTGCCACGAAACGTTCCCCGCCCACCGGGCAAGACGCGTTTGCTGGGCGGTTCGCAACCCGGTGGAGACTTCCACCAAGTAGTAGCGCAATCTCCGGCGGCCCCACCAACCGATCCGGTCGAGGATGCGTGCCGCCAACTCGCCGCTGCCGCCGCCGAGTTCGATGAGGTGCCACCGCCCGTCGGCCGCTGTCCCGTCGGTCCGGTGATGGGAAGCCCAGGCCGCGACGGCATCGGCCAGGGTGGAATGCAGCGTGGCCGACGTGGAGAAATCGCCCTCGCGCCCGACCGTCCGCACGCGCCGGGAGTAGTACCCGTGCTCCGGGTCGTACAGCGCGAACCGCATGAACTCCTCGTACGGCACCGACCCGCCCGCCGCGCGGACCCGTTCGCGCAACGCCGCCTCGGCCGCCGTCACATCCCGCAGTTGCGCGCGGCCTCGGCCAGGCTGGAATCCACCGCTGTCAGACTGGCGAGGTACGGATCGACCTTCGGCGTCAACGCCGGGGCGCGCTCCAAGGCACGCGGGGTCGTCAGCCGCGAAAAGATCGCCGCCTTGATCCGGGAACGCGCCACGTACTTGTCGCCGTAGCCCATGCCGACGTTGCTCGACCAGAAGTGCACGCTCGGCACTCCGTTCACCGTTTCCTCCCCGAGAAAGATCACCGAATGCCCGTGCTCACGCCGGCCGACTTGATCGTTCCAGAAAACCTTCATGAAATCCCCCGGCTGCGCCTTGGCGAAATCGGTGAAGTTCACCCCCAGCCCCAACTGGTAAAACAACCGCGCCGTGCCCGGCCCATTGGCGTTCCAGCGTCCCCAGACCCCTTCCCCGTCCCGCTGCCCGCTGACGAGCAGCGTCGCGAACATCCGGTCGTCCGCCGGGAGGTCGCCGCGTTGGACCAGCGCGTTGACGGTCTTCAAGAAAACGAGGTACGTGGCCCCGGAGCAATAGCTCGGACAAGCCCGTTCGGCCTCGATTTGCAGCCCGGAGGGTCCGGCAAGCCCCACGGCGTGGCCGAGGCTCACCGAAGCCTGGTGATTGGCCGAATATCCCCCCAGCGTCGGCATCGTGCGGATCGCCTGCAAGACGAGCGCGTTGTAAGGAGTCGCGCCACCGTCCGCCGCGACGTTCTGTGCCCGCGCGCCGCACGCGCCGATTCCGAGCACGGCCAGCGGCAGGATCAGGGACAAGAATACACGCTTCATTGGTGCGCCACCTTCCGCGCGAACCCGCCTGCCCGCAAGCGTGCCCGGTTGCGCGTTTACCCCCGCACCGTGATCGTCACCGGCTGGCTCATCTGGCCGTAGGACGCGTTCTGGAAGACGTACTGCACCACGAAGCTCCAGATTTCCGCCGTGCCGGCCGGCGGGAGCGGTTCGGCCACCTCGAAATGCCGCCCGAGCGACATGCTGAGCGCCTTTGGAGATGACCGTTCAGGGACAACGGACGACAGGTCGGATTCGGTTTGCGCCCGAAGGTACGGGTGGGCAACATGCCATCATGCCCGCCAGCTAAGCCTCTTCGCTGCTCGATACCCGCGTCGTGTACTGCGGCGACAACCTCCAACAACGAGTTGTCCTCGCATCAAATACACGTGCGCCATCACAACGGAATAGGCGCCAAACCCTGTCCTCGCCTTTGAGTTCACTTACAATTTCGCCCTCCCATCTCTAAATGATCCTTGCACTACAAGCTCCACTCAATATCTCGGACGTGATTAAACGTGCGTGCCGCTTGATGGCACCGGACTATAAACCTTTGTTTCTGGCGGTCACCCCAAAGCAAGGTTTACAGCCTCAACAATGTTTTCCGAACGTGGACAGAAAGGTCCTACACGAAGGAGGAAAATCAGCATTTGGTTGGGCGGTATATCTGATGCCCCGCTTGTGGATTGAGTTCCAAGCTCATGCAATTTGGGTATCACCCGAGGGCAAACTCGTTGATCCCACTCCCCGTTCCGATGGCGAACGGGTTGTGCTCTTCTTGCCTGATAGTTGGCAGTACTCTGGTCAAGCACTCGATACTAGATTCATTCCACTCTCTAGTGACATCCGCCTGAAGCAGTTCTTCGAAATTCAACGAAAGATAAATCTTCTTGGGGTAGAAAATCGTCCTGCGTACGCTACGCCCGGTATGAAGTGGCCTGTCGATGTCGGACAGATTCAATCGTTGGAACGTCAGAAAATCACGCTCATGAGCGATTTCGATTACACGGTTGAACGGAATGACGCGTGCCCCTGCATGAGTAGGCGCAAGTTCAAACAGTGCTGCGGCCGGTAGATGTAAAGGTTTGCTACGGAACCGAACAACCGTGACAGCCTCGCGGACATTCGCGCGCAACTCTTCCCGGGTGTCCGCCTGCGTAAAGATGTCGTGCGAGAGGACTTCGGCCAGGAACCCGCCGTCCCCTTCCCGCGTCACGCTGAATATGGGTTCCACGCCGGCAGGGTGGCCGGGCGACTCGCGCGAGGCAACCCACCTGGCGTGAGCGTTCACAGGTGCGCTTCGTAACCGTCGTGCGGACCAATGTAAAACCAATGGATCGTGCCTTCGCGTTCCAGGCCGAGCACGCGATAATCCCTGTCCACGCGGGCGGACCAGAAACGTCCAACCCGCTTGAAATGCAATGACGGATGGCCGTGGTCGCGGGTCCAAAGCGCGAATTGCTTGAACGCTCGCGCCTGCACGTTGACTGGCAGACGCTCGAACAACGTGCGGAAATCCCGGGTGACCGCAGACTTCATGGCTGCCGCTTCCCTTCAACGTTTTTCACGCAGAAACTCGTCCAGCGGCACGGTTTCGCCCGCTTCGATTTCCCGCGCGGCCCGGTCGGCGAGTCCATCGAATTTTCCAGCACGAACTCCCGCCTCGAAGTCAGCGTCCACCTGTGCCGCCCGGCGTTCGTCGAGCCACGCCAGAAGTTTGGCGTATTCTTCCGTGGGCAGGGTTTCGATGGCGTGCTCGATCTCGGAGGCCGTGCTCATGACCGGTGACTATCGGTGGCGACGGATTCGTTGGCAAGAGACCACGGCGGTTCGGCGGGACAGCCGGCAACGGTCCACGAGCGCGGCAAGCTCCGGGCTTGTCAGACCGTCCGCGCCCGCTAAAGTCCCTGCCTCTCGAACCTTCTCGCCATGTACGCCTCGATCCAGACCTTCAACATCGTCCCCAAGCTGCCGCCCGCCCTCGAACCGTTGCGCGAGATCGTCTACAACCTCTGGTGGAGCTGGGAGCCCGCCGCCCGCCGCCTGTTCCGCGAACTCGACGCCGAACTCTGGACCCGCACCAACCACAATCCGCTCCGCGTCCTCCAACTCGCCCGGCAGGCCCGGCTGGAGGAATTGGCGACGGACGAGAGTTTCCTGCGGGCGCTCAAAAGCGTCCACGCGCAGTTCAAGGCGTACATGGCCCGGCCGGACACGTACGGGCGCGGGCTGCCGGGTGCCAAGGGTTCGGCG
>CAZZYS010000206.1:0-8127 GCA_964658285.1 uncultured Verrucomicrobiota bacterium | reverse complement strand
GTTTCATCCTGCACTATAACTTCCCGCCCTTCAGCGTCGGCGAGACGGGCCGCACCGGCAGCACCAGCCGCCGCGAGATCGGCCACGGCGCGCTGGCGGAGCGTTCGATTGCCGCGGTCATCCCGCCGCAGAACGAGTTCCCGTACGCGATCCGCGTCGTCAGCGAGGTCATGGAATCCAACGGCTCGACGAGCATGGCCAGCGTTTGCGCGGGCGTGCTGAGCCTGCTGGACGCCGGCGTGCCGCTCAAGGCCCCGGTCGCGGGCATCAGCGTCGGGCTCGTCACCGAGTTCGAGGAAGACGGCAAGACGCTCAAGCGTCATACGCTGCTGTCAGACATCATCGGCAGCGAGGACCACTACGGCGACATGGACTTCAAGCTCTGCGGCACGACCGAGGGCATCACGGGGTTCCAGCTCGACCTGAAACTGCCGGGCATCACCCACGAACTCATGGCCGCCGCCATCCGAGATGCCAAGGAAAAGCGCCACAAGGTGCTCGACGTGATGAACGCCTGCCTCGCCGGACCGCGCAAGGAGATGAGCCCTTACGCCCCGCGCATCGAGACGATCAAGATCAACCCCGACAAGATCGGCCTCATCATCGGGCCCGGCGGCAAGACGATCAAGAGCATCGTGGCCGAGACGGGCGCGGAGATCAACATCGAGGACGACGGCTCTATCAACATCTACTCGAACAACGGCGAGGCGATGGAACGCGCGAGGGAAATCATCCTGGGCATGACCAAGGAGATTGAGGTCGGCTCGGTGTACGACGCCCGCGTGGTGTCGATCAAGGAGTTCGGCTGCTTCGTGGAGGCGATGCCGGGCAAGGAAGGGCTCGTCCACATCAGCGAACTGGCCGACTTCCGCGTCAAGCGCACCGAGGACGTGGTGAAGGTCGGCGACCGCATCCTGGTCAAGTGCATCGGCGTGGACGAAAAGGGCCGCGTGAAGTTCAGCCGCCGCGCGGCGATGCAGGACCGCGACAAGGCGATGCAGGGCCAGCCGGCCGAAGAAGCGGCGGCGGTGTAACCCGCCGGAGTCCCGCCTTTGGCAATGTGGAAATGTGGGGACGGGCAGCAATGCTCGTCCCTTTCCGTTTTCGGCGGCATACCCCGCTCCGGCAGCGTGGAAAGGCCGCACCACTACTCAAGTTGGCTAATGCGTTCAAAACCAGCGGTGGATGGCGCTCTCCGAGCGGCATTGGTCCCATTCGCGGCGTCGGCCGCCTGAAAGAATGGACGCCTGCGGCGTGAGTCGGACCAATGCCGCTCGGAGAGCGCCATCCACCGCTCGCTTCCACCTCATCTATTCTGAGAAGCGGTTTACTTTCCCGCCGGGTTCCGGCGCGGCACCACCAGGTTGAAGGATATCGAGACAGTCCCTCCCAGATTGCCGGACGGGTCGATGCCGTATCCCGTCGTGATTCTGGCGTCGGTGTCAGTCGTGGTTGCCGGTTTCGGCGCGGCGGCCGGCTGGTTGAGGATGAAGGTGTTCGCGGCGGCGTAGTCCTGCGGATGGTCTTTCTGGATCGCGCCCAGCCGTTCGCCGATCAGGCTGACCGGCAGGTCTTGCACGCCGGTTTTCAGGGCCAGGAGATACGCGGCGGCGGCCTGCTGCGCCTGACCGGCGGATTCCATCGTCTGGCCGATGCGGAATTGCCGGAACGCTTCCTTTTCGCTGCTCAGGTCGGACGAGGTGTAAGCGCCGGGCGTTGTGCCGAGTTGGCGGCTCAGTTCCACGCCGCGCAGCACCATGTCCCAGTCGCCTCGCTGGCGGGCCGCTTCGACCAGACGCCGCAGCACGGCCTCCAGCCGTTCGCCCGGAGCGGGTTTCTCGTCTCCGGCACCCAGCACGCGCGGCAGCGCCAGCGCGAGCAGGTCGGCCCGGAGCCGGGTGATCTCTTCTTCCGGGCCACGCGATGAACCCGTGAGGACGGGGTGGAGTTGCGGAACGGCGATGGAAAATTCCGCGTCGGCCTGCAAGCTCCGCCGGGCTGCTTGCAAGGCTTCGAGCGCGGACACCGCCGCGTCGAGACCGGACGCCTGGGCATTGAACACCGGATTGCGAACCGGTTTCTTCTTCAACTCGTCCAGCTTGCCGAGTGCGGCGGGGATGTCGTCGAGCGTGCGCGTGCCAGCGAGGATCTCCCGGAGCGCCGCGTGCGTTTCGCCTTCTGTTTGCTTGTCGGCATCGTTGGGCGTCAGCAACTCGCGGCTCGCCGGCTCGGCGGGCACGCGGGCGAGGATTTCCGAGCGGGGGACCAGGGGAGTGTCGTCGGAGATACTGGTCTGGCTGGCGATGGATCGCATGATGTTCCCGGCGGCCTCCGGGTCCTGGCGCGCCTGCGCTTGCAGGTAATCCTGCCAACGGTGCAGGAAGGGGACGGCACCCTTGAGCCGGTTGGTCAGGCGATACAACCCGGTGTTCGCCGGGTTGTTGTGCGTCGGGGTCGAGTCGATCAGCCGGCCGATTTCCTGGATGGACGAGTCCAACTCTTTCGGTTCCTTGGCGCGCAGCACCGTCTCGCCCGTCTGTTGTAGCGTCTTCTCCGCGCGCTCGATGTACGCGACGGTCTCGGCCGCGCGTTTTTTCTCGGCCTGATCGAGCAGGTCGCCGCTGACCTGAACCAACTCGTCGGAACGCCCCGTGGAATGCAGGTCGTGGACGAGGTCTGCCAGCGCCGCAGCCTTTTCTGCTTCCGGCAGGTTGCGGACACGCTGAATCCGTTCGGATTTGTCCTTGTAATACTCGGCCGCGTTGTGTTCCGCGGAGTTGCGCGCCTCCTTCTTTTTCTTGGATTGCGCGTCTTTGTTGCGATGGTCGCGTTCGGCGTCCAAGGCTGCCTGGAGACGGTCGAGCGGATCGGTGGGCGGCGTCGGCTGGGCAATGGCCGGAGGGGTCGTCGACGAGGCCGCAGGCGGGGTTGGCGAGGGCTGTTGAGCCGCCTGCGCATTCGGTCCGGCAAGGGCGAGCACCGCTCCCAGCAGCGCGACGGCACAGGGGGGAATAAGGAGACGGATCGCACGCATTTGCTTCGATTTTATCCAAACCTCGCCCGTGGTACAAGGCCGGAGGCAGGCTTGCTTTTGCCGGGGAAAACAGCCAAGTTGCCCACCTTTTTCTCCGCATGAATCCCACGACGAGCACACCGGGCGGAATCGAGTCCACCGGGTCTGCCGAGCCGGTGGACGGTGAAATTTTCGATCTTCCCTTTGGCGCGGCGCGCGTCGTCAGGCACGCGGCCGATCTCCCCCCGGAAGCGTGGCGCGCGACCTTCGGCGGCACCGCCAAGGACTTCCGTTACTACGAGCTTTGCGAAACGACGCTCCGGCAGGCGAATTTCGATTACCGCTATCTCCTGCTGACCGACCGTGCCGGCCGCGTGCGCGCCCTCCAGCC
The DNA here is from genome assembly GCA_964658285.1 of uncultured Verrucomicrobiota bacterium. Taxonomy (GTDB): domain Bacteria; phylum Verrucomicrobiota; class Verrucomicrobiia; order Chthoniobacterales; family SZAS-18; genus CAHJWO01. The sequence goes on along the minus strand of CAZZYS010000206.1, from coordinate 4,723 downwards.
GCTTTTCTTCACGGACCAGGACCTCACCGCCGGGCTCGGGGCCGCGCCGCGCCGGTGGGTCGGGTCGGTGCGGCGGGCGTTCCCGCGTTTCGCCAGCATGAAGATGCTCATGGTCGGCTGCACGGCAGGCGAAGGACACCTCGGAGTGGTCGATCCCTCTGACGGCGAGGCGGTCGCCGCCCTGCTGGAAGCACTCGAAATCTACGGCCGCCGCCACCGCGCGGCGATCATCACGTTCAAAGACTTCCCGCGCCAGCACCGCGCGGCGCTCGACCCGGCGGCCCGGCGGCGGGGGTTCGTGCGGATGCCCAGCTTCCCGGCGACCGTCATCCCGCTGCACGAATACAAGGATTTCGACGACTACCTCGCGCGCCGTTTGAGCCACGGGATGCGCAAGAACCTGCGGCGCAAATTCCGCGACAACGCCGGCAAACCGGCGGTGACGATGGAGGTCCGCACCGACGTGAGCGACCTCGTTGACGAGGTGCATCCACTCTACCTCCAGGTGCTTGCGCGGAGCGACTTCCGCTTCGAGGAATTGACGAAGGAGTACCTCGCCGGACTGGGTCGAACGATGCCCGGGCAGACGCGATTTTTCGTCTGGCGGCAGGAGGGCAAGGCCGTGGCGTTCAGCATCGCCGGCGTCCACGACGCCAAGTTCTATGACAACTATCTCGGACTCGACTACGCCGTCGCGCTCGACCTGCACCTGTATTTCGTGACGATTCGCGACCTGATGACCTGGGCCATGTCGCAGGGTCTGCGTACCTATTACAGCACCCCGCTGAACTACGACCCCAAGCTGCACCTGCGCTTCGATTTGGAACCACTCGACCTCTACGTCCGCCACCTCTCGCCCTGGGCAAATCCGTTTTTCAAGCGCCTCGCCCCGCTGCTGGAGCCGACCCGTCACGACAAATTACTCCGTCGCTTCGGCAACTATTCCGACCTGGCGTGACGTAGACATGACCAAATGTAGCGCCCATGATGACTCTTTTGTCATGTGCTCCCTGATTCCCGACTCGCCCTTGACCGCCCGCACTCCCCCGGTACTATAGTCCGCGACAAAATCTGACATTTCAGCCGCGTCATTCCATGAAAGCCGACCCGATCAAAATCGAGATTCCGAAGACAGATTCCAGGCTTTTCGCCTACACCCGCTGGGACGCGCTCCCCACCCTCGCCGGACTGGCCCACCTGGGATTTTTCTTCGCGCTGTGGTTCCTCTTCCCGCGGGTGTCGCTGCCGGTGATGCTCGTCCTGGGCCTCCTGTTCGCCTTTCTCATCAACGCCAACATCAACGGCGTCTCGCATAACTTCATCCACAACCCGTTTTTCCGGTCCCCGCTGCTCAACCGGCTTTTCGGCGTGGTCGAGTCCGTCGCCTGCTGCTTTTCGCAGACCTACTACGACGTGGTGCACATGCAGCACCACAAGGGCAACAGCGATAAGCAGGACGAGGAAGGCGAGACCGTCGATTGGATCAGCATCTACCGCCACGGGCACGACGACGAGGCCGAGAACGTGTGGAGCTACACCTTTCTGTCGTTTTTCCGCGACAACCCGGTGGCGATCAGCCGCGAACTCAAAAAGCGCGGCGAATCCGAAGTGCGCTGGGGCAACATCGAGCTGGCGACCTTTATCCTCACGCTGACCGCGATGGCCGTCATCGGGAGCGACGGCACGCTCCTGAACTGGCGCTTCGTGATCTATTTCCTGCCCGTGATGTACCTGGGCCACTGCATGAGCTACCTCAACGGCTACTACCGCCACTTCGGCGGCAATCCCGACGAACCGGCCGCCTGGGGCGTGAGCAGCTACGGCAAGGTCTACAACTGGATTTTCTTCAACAACGGCTACCACGCCGAGCACCACTTCCGGCCGAAGTGCCACTGGACACGGTCTCACGACCTCTACATGCAAATCCAGGGCTTGCAGCGCCGGGTCGGCACCCGCGTCATCAGTACCCCGCACATGCTCGGTTTTCTCGATCCCGATCTGCCCACCAAGAGCCGCCCGCTCGTGGAACCGCCAACGGTCGCGGAGGCGGCCCCGCCCACTCCCGCTTGAAAATCCTCACGCCCGATGCCGCGGGCGTCTCGGAGATGCCTCTCCTCGCCGCCCACTCCCCGCTCCTCCATGCGACCGCCGCCACCCCGGCGCCGGTCTTCACCGGGCGACTGGAAACGGGTTGGGACTTCGAGGTTCACGCGCGGGCGGAGGACCTCGGACCGGACCTCTGGGAAACGTTTTTCCCGCCGCACTGGAAGGACCAGCGTTATTACCGCACGCTGGAGGAAACGTTCTCCGGCCAGTTCCCGCAGCGTTACCTCGTGCTCCGCGAGGCGGGCGAGGTGCGGGCGGTGCAGCCGCTCTTTTTCGTCGATCAGGACCTGACGGTCAGTCTGGCGAATTGGCTGCGCGCGGCCTTGCGCCCGGTGCGGCGTTGGTCGCGGATGCGCCTGATGATGGTCGGCTGCATCGTGGGTGAAGCCCAGACCGGCCTGCCCGACGCGGCCACGGCGCTTTCCCCGCGCGTGGCGGATGCGTTGACCAGGGCGCTGGAGGGCTACGCCCGGCACGAGGGCGTTTCCATCGTGTTGCTCAAGGACTTCCCGCTGGCCTCCCGCGACGGCCTGCGCTCGCTCACCGCCAGCGGGCGTTACACGCGCCTGCCAAGTTTGCCCGGGGTACGGCTGCCGCTGGATTTCGCCAATTTCGACGACTACCTGCAGTCGCGTCTCGGCAAGGCCACGCGCAAGAGCCTGCGACGTAAATTCCGTGAGGTGGACTCCCTGTCGGAGCCGGTCACGCTGGAAGTGAAAACGTCCATCACGGAGTCCGAGGCGACGGCTTTGCACGCGCTCTATGAGCGGGTGGCGTTGCGCGGGGACGTGCATTTCGAGGTGTTCAACAAAGAATATTTCCTGTCCCTGGGCCGGCGGATGCCCGAGCAGACGCGCTATTTCATCTGGCGGCACGCGAAGCGGATCGTGGCGTTTTCGTTCTGCACGGTGCACGGCGGCGCGATCCACGACAACGACATCGGCGTGGACGAGGACGCGCCGCCGTCGCTGCACCTGTATCACGTCACCGTCCGGGACATCATCCGCTGGGCGCTGGCGCAGGGCCTGGACTGTTATTACAGCGCGCCCTTCAACTACGATCCGAAGCTGCATCTGCGCATGGAACTGGTGCCGCTCGACCTGTACGCGCGCCATCTCTCGCCGGTGGCCAATTTCTTTTTGCGCCGGTTCGGCCCGCTGGCCGCGCCCACGCGCCGGGAACCGCTCCTGCAGCTTTTTCCGAACGCGAACCAGCTCTGACCGGTCCCCGGGCGAGTCGGAGATTGATCTTTTCGCTGGAACCGCCAAGCTTGGCGGCAACATGCCCGACGAGCCGCCTCCCCTGATTTACGTGAGCCGCAACGGGCAGCAGTTCGGCCCGTTCACCCCGCAACAGGCCTGGAACGGCGTCGCCAGCGGCCACCTTTTCCAGAACGACATGGCGTGCTACGCGGGCGGCAGCGCCTGGCAACCGCTCGGCAGCATGATGAGCCTGCCCTCGGCCGGGTCCGCGCAGGACATCGGTCAAAACGCGGGAATGCGCATGATGCTGCCCGTGGGACGTTCGGGCTGGGCGATTGCCGCGGGCTACCTCGGGCTTTTCGGACTGATCATTGTCCCCGCCCCTCTGGCGCTAATTATTTCGATCATCGCCATCTACGACATTCGCAGACACCGCAATGATCCCAGCCCCAGACACGGCATGGGCCGGGCGATCTTCGGATTGATCATCGGCATCCTCGGAACGGGGTTAATCGTCTTCTTCTTTGTCGTGAATTACATGAAAAGCTAGGCGTCGGCGCTTTCGTGCTCTCAGTCTCTCCCCACCATGCATATTCCCGACGGCTACCTGAGCCCCTCGACTTGCGCGGTGCTCTACGCCGGGGCGGCCCCGTTCTGGGTGGTCGCGCTCCGGCGGGTGCGGGCGCGCTTCCATGCTCGCTACGTCCCGCTGCTCTCGCTTTTTTCGGCGTTTTCCTTCGTGGTGATGATGTTCAACTTGCCACTGCCCGGCGGCACGACCGGCCACGCCGTCGGCATGGGCGTGGCGGCAGTCGTCCTCGGACCGTGGGGCGCGATCCTGGCGATCTCGGTGGCGCTGGCCATCCAGGCGGTGTTTTTCGGCGACGGGGGCATCACCGCCTACGGGGCAAACTGTTTTAACATGGCCGTCGTCGGCTCGCTGACGGCGTGGGCCGTTTACCGCGCGATCTCTGGCCGGGCCGCGCTCGGCTCGCGTTGGCGCGTGGCTGCGGCGGCGGCGGGGGGTTACCTGGGCATCAACGTGTCGGCGTTGTGCGCGGCCGTCGAGTTCGGGATACAGCCGGGTTTGTTCCACGATGCGAACGGCGTGCCGCTCTACGCGCCTTATCCGCTGGCGGTGGCGGTGCCCGCCATGCTGATCGGCCACCTGACGTTCGCCGGACTGGCCGAACTCATCCTCTCCGGCGGGATCGTCGCCTATCTGCAACGCGCCGATCCCGATCTCCTGCGCGCCACCGCTCCGGGTGCCGCCGATGATGACGGGGTGCGCGTCCCCGGCGGTTGGCGGAGCGTGCGTCCCCTGTGGATCGGGCTGGCGCTGCTGATGATCGCCACCCCGCTCGGACTGCTGGCGGCCGGCTCGGCCTGGGGCGAATGGGGCGTGGAGGATTTCC
>CAZZYS010000205.1:0-8153 GCA_964658285.1 uncultured Verrucomicrobiota bacterium | reverse complement strand
TCGACGTACTGGCGGCGCACGATGTGGCCCGGCCCCTTGGGCGCGACCATGATGACGTCCACGTCCGCCGGCGGCACCACCGTCTTGAAATGGATGGCGAACCCGTGGCTAAACAGGAGCGCCTTGCCCTTGGTCAGGTGCGGAGCCACGTCAGCCTCGTAAACGTCCGCGATCTTCAAATCCGGCACCGCGAGGAAAATCACGTCCGCGCGCTTGACCGCCTCGGCCGTGTCGAACACCTCCAGCCCCTTTTCCTGAGCGACCTTGCGCGACGGGCTCCCCGGATACAGGCCGACGATCACCTTCACGCCGCTGTCCTTGAGGTTGAGCGCGTGGGCGTGGCCCTGGGAGCCGAACCCGATGACCGCGCAGGTCTTGTTGGCGAGGGCGGCGAGGTCGGCGTCTTTGTCGGTGTAAACTTTGGCGGGCATGGGCAGGGGATAAACTGGGTTAAAAAAGGGGTGGGTTACTATTCCTTCTGGCGCGACATGGCGACTTTGCCGGTGCGCTTGAGATCGCTGACGCCGAAGCCTTGCATCAGGTGGATGAACTTGTTGATCTTGCTCTCGTTGCCGCTGACCTCGATGAGGAAATTGGCCTGCTGCACGTCCACGATCTTCGCGCGGAAGATGTCGCAGATTTGCATGACCTCCGCGCGGGTCTCGCGGTTGATCTTCACGCGCATGAGCACCAGTTCGCGGTCCACGTATTCGTTGTCGCGGAAGTCCTGGATGGAGATCACGTCCACCAGCTTGTTGAGCTGCTTGGTGACCTGTTCGAGCACCGCGTCGTCGCCGTGGACGACGATGGTCATGTGCGAGGTGTTCGGATCGAGGGTCGGCCCGGTGTTGAGCGTGTCGATGTTGAACCCGCGTCCGCTGAACATCCCGGCGATGCGCGCGAGCACGCCGAACTTGTTCTCGACCAGGACGGAAAGGGTGTGGCGCATGGCAGGCAAACGGCAGGGTACGGAAACTTGAGGGGCCGAGAGCGTGCGGCGGATCGCGCGGTTCGTCAAACGCAAAAACGCCGTTACATTGCGCGCGATGATCACTTTGGATATCCCGCCGGGCGAGTTCGCCGCCTACATCTTCGATTGCGACGGCACGCTGGCCGACACGATGGGGCTGCATTACCAGGCGTATCTCGACGTGCTGTGCCCGATGGGATACGACTTCCCCGAAGACCTGTTTTATTCGCTCGGCGGCATCCCGGCGGGAGGGGTGCTCGAAGTGCTCAACGCGCAGTTCGGCTGGACGATCCCGGTGGAAGAAACGGCGGCACGCAAGGAGGCGCGCTTCGGTGAACTCATCCCGCAGGTCCAACCTATCGTGCCCGTGGTCGAGTTCATGCGTGGGGTGGCCGGCAGGTATCCCGTCGCCGTGGCGTCCGGCGGCATGAAACCGCTGGTGCTCGCCACGCTGGAGGCTCTCGGCATCCACACGCATTTCGCGGCCGTGGTCACGCACGAGGATGTGGTCCATCCCAAGCCCGCGCCCGACACCTACCTCGAAGCCGCCCGCCGGATGGGCGTCGAGCCCGCCCGGTGCCTCGTCTTCGAGGACACGCCGCTGGGCATCCAGGCCGCGACCGCCGCTGGGATGCAGAGCGTGCTCGTGGCCAGCGGCCCCGTCGTCGCGCGACCCGGGTGAACAAGGATTGCTTTTCGCGCGACGGATATTCATGATCAGACAGGCAAAGCGCGCACACTGTTCCATGGAAACGCTCCGGCAACGGGATTGGTTGGCGCTGTATGAAGCGATCCTCGAGATCAATTCTGCGGAAAATCTCGCCGTTTTGCCCGCTCGCATCCTGGCGGCCGGTGGCAGGCTGGTGCCTTGCGATACGGCGACCCTGCAGGACGACCGGGGCGGACTAGGCGAAATCCCGTGGCAGTTGGTGGACGAGGGTGCCAAGCCCGCGCAATCCGGCGAGGGTTGGCGTCGCGGGGTGCGAGCGATGACCCCGTGGGAAACGGATTTTTCGGAGATGCGCGCCCCTTTTTTCGCCTGTAGCGGCGAACGCCATCCGCACACTGCCCATTACCGGGAAACGGGTGACAGCACGGCCAGGCGGCTTTCCGACGTGATGCCCACCGCGCAGTTGCAGCGCACACGTTTTTTTAACGAAATCTCGCGCCCGATCCGTATCAACTGGCAGCTAACCTTTTACGAGCCGCTGCCACAAGGCGGGACGTTGATGCTCGCCGCCTGTCGGAAACGGACGGATTTTTCCGACCGCGATGTCCTGTTGTTCGATTTGTTGCGGCCTCACGCGGCCGGCGCGTGGCGGCGCATGATCGGGCACGAACGACTGCGCCGCCTGCGCGAGGTGAACCCCGTGGCGCTCGCGAACGTGGACCGCGCGGCACTGCGGACGCTCGGCCTGACGGCACGCGAGGCCGAAGTGCTGATCTGGCTGGCGCAGGGCAAGACCAACGCGGAGATCGGCATCATCTTGGGCATGGGCCTGGCGACGGTAAAGACGCACCTGTTGCACATCTTCGCCAAGCTCGGCTGCGAGACCCGCACCGCCGCCGCACGGACCGCGCTGGAAGCCATCGCGCTCGGGAACGGAAGCTAGGGAATCCGGGGCGGCATCCGCACGGAAATGGCATCAACCGTTCGGTGGATAGACGCCGTGCGCGGGATCGTCTTGACTGGGATCACCGTCCGTTCACGTCCTTCCCATGAAACCGATTCGCTTCCTGGCATCGCTGCCTTTGTTTTGCTTCCTGCTCGCCGCTCCGGCATCGAACGCCCAGCTCATCACTTTGAACGGGACCGCCTCGGCCCTCACGAACTCGAACACCGCGAGTTCTCAGTATCAGTATGACTCGGTCAACGGATATTCCGGTTCGGCCGGGACCGGAGGATACCTGGGCACCCCGAGCACCACGGCGACCGGCCAGTACAGCTTTGCCGACAACTGCGGCATGTCCGACGGGACGAATCCGATCACCCAGATGAACTATGGGGCCGTGACCACGACCAGCGTCAGCATCCCATCCGGTCGGATCAGGCTCTACTCGACGGGCAAGGCGCAAAGCGGCGGCAATACGCTCGGCGAATTTGATGATTCGGTGACCTTCCACAATCCTTCCGCCGACCCGGTCGTCATCAACGTGACGTATGCCCTCAAAGGTTCCCTCAGTCGTATCTCCGATATGAATGGCGTTAGCCGCAGCCAGTACGATGCGAGCTTCTCGTTCAATCGGTCAACCGGTCCCTATTCCAACGATCCCGCAGTAGGTGGTTTCTCCGGAAGCGCCCAAGCGCATGACAATAGCGATGGGCTATCCCAGACCAGTGACTTCACCGACAACGTCAGGTCGCCCGTCGAGGTGAATTTCCCGGCCGGCGCGGTCGGCGGTTCGGTGGTCAGTCACATCACGCTCCTGCCTGGAGACTCGACTTTCGATGTCACCGAGAAATTGTCCGTCAACACGAACGAATCCGCCACGGCGGACTTCACGCACGGCGCGAGCATGAGGTTCGACCTGCCGGCGGGGGTGACCTACACGTCGGCCTCGGGGTTGCTGCTCACGGCCCACCCGGACTTTTTCCAGGGCGAAACGGCACTGACCAACGGGGTGTACTATCTGGCGTTTTCGAGCGGTAACCCGTTCGGGTATTATTCTTATCTGAGCGACCTGCACTACATCTATCATCAGGACCTCGGCTACGAGTACCTGTTCGATGCGGCTGACGATGCGAACGGGCTCTACCTCTACGATTTCAAGAGCGGCGGATTTTTTTACACGTCGCCGACGTTTCAATTTCCGTACCTGTATGACTTCACGCTGAACACGGTACTGTATTATTATCCCGACCCTGAGAACGCCGGCAGGTACAACACCAACGGCACCCGCTACTTCTATGATTTCGCCTCCGGCCAGATCATCACGAAATAGCGCCGCGGCGTTGCCTCCGCCCGTTTGAGCGTGCGCGAAAAGGACGGACGCTAGAACCTGACCCGGATCGCCCCGGCATCGGTCGCCGTCGCCTCGTGCGAGCCCGTGGGAGTGACCACGCGGACGACGGTCTGGCGCGGTGCGTAGGTGCGCGCTCCAACCGTCGCGGACGTGATGACTTCCTCGTCGCCTTCCCGGTGGGCCCGGAAGGTGGTCAGCAGGGAGTCGCCATGCTGGTAACCGAAGCCGTCGCCAGCGTCCTCGTAGAGCGTGCCCTCGGCGTTGCCCTCTTCGTCGGGACAGACCAGCAGCGTCAGGGGAGCGAACGATTCCTCGCCCGTGTTTTGCACGACCTGGCCCAGCGGCACGACCGAGCCCGGCCGCAGGCGGACCTCCGGCTGGTACTTGTCGTTGGGCGCGGTGTCTTCGCCGTCCACGAGTCGGACTTTCACCCATTTGGACGGCAGGTGAGCATCCTCGGCCCATTTTGGGACGACCAGCAGGTTGCCGCCCACGAGGAACGCCTGTTCTTCCGCCCGGAGCGCGGGGTCTTTGGGGTCGGCGAAAAAGACCGGACGCATGACCGGCATCCCGTCCTGCGTAGCCTCCTGGAACAGCGTGTAGAGGTACGGCAGCAGGCGGTAGCGGCGTTCCAGGGCAATGCGCGCCGCGTTCTCCGTTTCCTGGCCAAAGGCCCACGGCTCCTTGTCGGGCGTGCTCTTGTCCGAGTGACCCCGGCAAAAAGGATAAAACGCGCCGACCGCGATCCAGTGCGCCCATAGTTCCGGCGTAGCCTTGTTTTGGAATCCCCCGATGTCAGGCCCACTCATGGGTTGGCCGGAAAGTCCCAGGTTGATCGACATGGGAATGGACATTTTGAGGTGTTCCCATTTGGAGACGTTATCGCCGGTCCAGGTCGCCGCGTCGCGCTGGCTGCCGAGGTAGCCCGCGCGCGAAAGCACGAACGGGCGTTTGTCGGGGCGGGCGGCGGCGATGCCCGCGCGGGTGGCCCGGGTCTCCAACATGCCGAAGACGTTGTGGTATCGCGCCTCGGTCCCCGCCGGCAAGCCGCCGCCTCCCCGGTGCTGGGCGGCGGTGTCCGCCGTGTGGTCGGGCACGCCGAAAACGGCGGGCTCGTTCATGTCGTTCCAGACGCCGTCCACCCCCTGCGCCACGAAATCCTTGTACAAAGCCCCCCACCACGCCCGCGTTTCGGGCCGGGTAAAATCTGGGAACACGCAGTCGCCCGGCCACACCTTGCCGTGGTAATCGGCCTGGCCGGACGCGTCCTTCATCCAGACATCCGCCGCCGTGCCGGAGTCGTACACGCGGTATCCCGGCTCGGCTTTCACGCCGGGGTCGATCATCCACACGCTGTGGAAGCCGTGGGCGTGCAGGTAGTCGTTGGTCGCGCGGGGGTCGGGGAATTTCTTCGGGTCAAACGTAAAATCCCGGTAGCCGTCCATGTAATCGATGTCCATCCAGATCACGTCGCAGGGGATTTTGCGCGCGCGGAACTGGTCCGCGATCTCGCGGACGCGGCGGTCGGGGACGTAGGAATAACGGCACTGGTGGTATCCCAGCGCCCAGCGCGGCGGCAGGGGCATCGTGCCGATGAGCCCGGCCAGCGAGCGCATCAGGTCTTGCGGCGAGGAACGATCCACGACGATGACCGGGCAAGCCGGGCCGTCGGTCGTGAATTCAATGAGCGCGTCGGTGAGTTTGATCTCGGCGTGGTAGGTCGTGTCCACGAGGAGCCCGAAGGCGGTGCCGTCGGCGCGCACCCCCATGACCCACGGATGGGACTGGTACAGGCGGCGGCCCCGGTCCTGGGCATACGCGCCGTTGTCGGTGTTCCAGAGAACCGTGTCGGTGCCGTTGCGCACGAGCGGCCCCGTGACCTCACCCTCGCCGTAAAGATCGGTGCCGGCGGGGACGGCCAGGGTAACGCGCGCTTTGCCATCGGCGGTCTGGTCGAACCGGGGCCGCAGCGTCCAACCGGCAGGCAACGGCCCGCGCGGGTGGGGCGGCGTGACCAGCGCCAGGGAGGGAGGCAAACCGTCGGGCGTCATCCCCTCGGGCAGGAACAACGCGGTGCCGTCGTCGAGAGCCCCGGCGAAGGGTTCCGCGCGTGCCGTGGAAATCAACGCCAGGCCGAGGCCGACAAAAGCGACGCAATAGCGGAAGAAGACGCGGGGGATCATCGTGCCGGGAACGTACCCGCCCAGCCCCGGTCGGCAATCGGCGATCCGCTTTGTCCATCGGGCCAGCAAGCGGCGGCTAACGGCGAAACTCGATCTTGACCGGGAAATCCGGGCAGAGCCGGGAACGTTCCAGCGGGCCGCTGCCGTCGAAGAAGCGCACATCGCCGAGTTCGTTGCAGAGCCAGAATTCCTCTGCGCCGGCTTGGAGATACAAACGGTCTTTGTGCATTTGCTCCTCGGGCGAATTGCTGGGAGAGATGATTTCCACGCAGATTTCCGGGGCGGTGTCGGTGTAAACTTCGTCGGGTTCAGTGGCGGCGTCGTAGCGAGCGAAAGAAGTCCAGGCCACGTCGGGCACCTTGACGTTCTCGGCGGTCTGGATGGCGCATTCGGAGACGGTGACGCCGTCCGGCAACATTTGCCGCAGAAGGTGGCCGATCTGGATCTGAAACTTGCCGTGGCGGTTTCTGGCCGGACTCATTTCGATGTGGCCTTGCTGGTTGAGTTCGATCTTGAAAGGCAGATCCTGCAAGCAGGAGTCGGTGAGCACTTCATCCCAGGTCATGGAGGTGGTTCGGTAAGATTAACGGAGTCGGGGAACCTTGACCGGGAAGTCCGGGCAGAGGCGGGAATGCTCCAGCGGGCCGCCCGAGTCGAAGAATTGCATGTCGCTCTGTCGGTTGCACAGCCAGAATTCGCTGGCACCCGCTCCCATGAGGAGTTGGCGGCGGTGGGACTGATCCTCCAGAGTGTCGGTGGGTTCAAGAACCTCCACGCAGATCTCCGGGGCGGGGGAATAACTGTATTCGCTCGCGTTGGCGCGGCGGCGTTCGTGGGAGATCCAGACCAGATCGACGACCTTGGTGTTCTCGGCGGTATCGACGGCGGTAATGGTGGACACGAGGCCGCCGGGCATCAGGTCGCGCAGCAGAAAGCCGACCCGGGCGATAGTCTCGCCATGCCAGGGGGGTGGGACGCGGCGCATCTCGATTTTGCCCCACCGGTTGAGTTCCATGCGGTAGGGCAGATCCTGTAAAGACGGGTCGTCGCAAACTTCTTCCCAGGTCATGTCGGCAGCTTATTGAAAGTACGCTGATCCGGCAAGCTGGTTCACTTTGCAGGATGGTATTCTTGGAGCGGCTTCACGCCCATGCCCTTGGCCTGGAGGGAGCGGATGCCGTTGACGCTTGCCGCTGCCGCGCTGAGCGTCGTCATGATCGGGATGCGGTAGGTCACCGCCGCGCCGCGGATTTTCACCTCGTCCTGGCGGGGGGTCTTGCCGCTGGGAGTGTTGATGATAAAGGCGATTTCCTCGTTCTTGATCATGTCGAGGACGTTGGGACGGCCTTCGGCGAGCTTGAAGAGTTTCTTCGCCGGCACGCCCGCCGCCGCGAGCGCCGCGTGGGTGCCGCTCGTCGCGTGGAGATGGAAACCCAGATCGACGTATTCCCTGGCCAGCGCGACCGCCTGCGGCTTGTCGGCGTCCTTGACGCTGAGAAACAAATTGCCCCCGCGCGGCAGCGGTGAGCCCGCGGCCATCTGGCTCTTGGCGTAGGCCAGACCCAGATCGGTGTCGATGCCCATGACCTCGCCGGTCGATTTCATCTCCGGCCCGAGCGTGATGTCCACGCCGGGGAAGCGGTTGAAGGGGAACACGGCTTCCTTCACACTGAAATGGGTCGGGTGCACTTCCGCCGTGAACCCGAGGTCGGCCAATTTGCGCCCGGCCATGACCTTCGCAGCCAACTTGGCGAGCGGCACGCCGATAGCCTTGCTCACGAAGGGCGTCGTGCGCGAGGCGCGCGGGTTGACCTCCAGCACGTAGACCGTCTCGTCCTTGACGGCGAATTGCACGTTCATCAGGCCGCTGACCTGCAACTCGCGGGCGAGTGCCTTGGTGGCGTCGGCGATGGCGGCCTTCACGTTTGCGGAGAGCGAGAACGGCGGGATCACGCACGCGCTGTCGCCCGAGTGGATGCCCGCCTGCTCGATGTGTTCCATGATCGCGCCGAGCACGATGGTCTCGCCGTCGGAGA
>CAZZYS010000204.1:0-8203 GCA_964658285.1 uncultured Verrucomicrobiota bacterium | reverse complement strand
GCCGTCGTCAACAACCCGTTCTGGTGGAGCGCGGACGAGAAGTTCTTCAACAACGCCCTCGCCACCAAGATCGGCGTGAGCGTGCCCAAGACCGTGCTCCTGCCCTCGCACGACCATCCGCCGGACACCAACGGCGGCTCGTTCCGCAACCTCTCGTACCCGCTCGATTGGGAAGCGATCTTCGCCTACGTCGGCTTCCCGGCGTACTTCAAGCCGTTCGCGGGCGGCGGTTGGAAGAACGTCTATAAACTCAACGGTCCCGACGAGTTCTTCAAAGCCTACGGCGAGACCGGGCAACTCGTGATGATGTTGCAGGAGGAAGTGAAGTTCGAGCAATATTACCGCTGCTACTGCATCGACCAGCGCAACGTGAAGATCATGCCCTACGAGCCGCGCAACCCGTTCCACCTGCGCTACGCGGCGAACTTTGACACGCCCAAAGCCCTCTGGGACCGGGTCCACGGCGACGTGCTCAAGCTCAACCAGTATCTCGGCTACGACTTCAACACGGTGGAGTTCGCCGTGCGCGAGGGCGAACCGCTCGCCATCGACTTCTGCAACCCGGCCCCGGACGCGGACATTCATTCCGTGGGCCAGGAGAATTTCGAGTGGGTCGTGGAGGCCGCCGCGCAAATGGTCATCCGCAAGGCACGCGAGCATCAACCCGGACAAAACAACCTGAGTTGGGGCAAGTACGTGCGGACGGCGGCGGCCGGGCTGCCGCTCGTCTGAAGGCAGATGCCGGGACTGGGACAAACCACCTTCACGTGAGGTATTTCGTCGAAAGCTTATCGAAGTTTCCACGGGGGGACACGAAGCCGCTGGGTTCCTACTTGGAGGTCGTCACTGCTCTGCATAAGCTATTTCCCAAACGCTCTTGGCATACAGCGCGGCGAGCTATCGCCGAACACGGGGACGAAGAGATCGAGATCTTTCTCACGACTCGGAGAAATAAGCATGCGCCTCCTTCCCTGGAGAAACTCTTGTTCCCGCTGATTGAGGCCAAACTGCCATCCGATCTTTTCATAGAGATCAGTCACGCCATGATTCTTCCTGACGAGTTGATCACCATTATGGTCCTCAACAACGCTGATTCGATGATTAAGAGTGCTGTTGAATGGGCAGTAGGATACAACTGGTGCGTCAAAGAGTGGCCAGATGGTCCAGCATTACAGATAGATGCCTAAGCGACATTCCGGCTACGCATTCCGCATTTCTCCCATGAGCGACAGACAACACACCTTCACCCTCGGCATCGAGGAGGAGTTCCAGATCGTCGATTCGGAGACGCGCGAGTTGCGCTCCTACGTCCAGCAAATCCTGGAGGACGAGCAGGGCCACATGACGCTCAAGGAAAACGTCAAGGCCGAGATGCACCAGTCCGTCATCGAACTCGGTACGGACATTTGCGGCAACGTGGACGAGGCGCGCTCCCAGGTCATCCGCCTGCGTAGCGACCTTGCGGCCCTCGCCGGAAAACAAGGTCTCAAAATCGCGTCCGCCGGCACGCACCCTTTTTCGCATTGGGACGACCAGCTCATCACCGAGGGCGAGCGTTACAGGACCATCGTGCAGGATTTGCAGCAGGTGGCGCGGGCGAACCTGATCTTCGGCCTGCACGTCCACGTCGGCATCCCCGACCGCGTATCGGGTATCCAGGTGATGAACCAGGCACGCTATTTCCTGCCGCACCTGTACGCGCTGTCGGCGAATTCGCCCTTCTGGCTCGGGCGGGACACGGGGTTCAAGGGCTACCGCCTGAAGGTGTTCGAGCGGTTCCCGCGCACGGGGATTCCCGACGCGTTCGAGAGCATCAGCGAGTACGACGATTATCTCAAACTACTGGTCAAGACGGAATGCATCGACAACGCCAAGAAAATCTGGTGGGACATCCGGCTCCACCCGTTTTTCAACACGCTCGAATTTCGCATCTGCGACGCGCAGACCCGCGTGGACGACACCATCGCGCTGGCCGCGCTCATGCAGGCCATCATCTGCAAACTCTACAAGCTGCAACGCCAGAACCTGAGTTTTCGTATCTACCGCCGCCGACTCATCGACGAGAACCGCTGGCGCGCGTGCCGCTACGGCCTGGAAGGCAGCCTGATCGATTTCGGCCGCGAGAGCGAGATCGAGGAACGCAGCCTGTTGCACGAGATGCTCGATTTCGTCAGCACGGAGGTGGACGAACTCGGCAGCGGGAAAGCCGCCGCGCACATTGAAAAAATCATCCATCACGGCAACGGGGCCGACCGGCAGCTTGCCGCGTGGAAGAGTTCCGGCGAAAACCTGGGTGCCGTCGTGGACCACATCACCCACGAGACCTACGAGAACCTCCTGGTCCAGGAACCGCGCTCGAACACGCCGCCGCCCGCGATGGCCCCGGCGGAGACGGACGATTGATCGAAACAAGGTAGGGATGGCTCTCCGAGCCAGTCCCTATTTTTTTCTGGAAAGCGCATCGCTACGGTGGCGGTCAGCCAGAGAAGATTAGGGACTGGCTCGGAGAGCCATCCCTATCTTGTTTTCGACGCCGCTGGCGCGACGGGTCCCTGCCACCCGTAAAAACCGTTGGCGGCGTGTCAATTCTTCGTCACATTTCCCGCTTTTCGCCATGCCTGACCGCCTTTCGACCGACGCCATCGACCCCGAACTCCTCCCCGGTGCCCGCAACGCCATCCGCGATTGCCTGCGGCTGCAACCGTCCGAACGCATCACGATCATCACCGACGAGACGAGCAGCGAAATCGCCGCCGCGCTCCAGCGCGAGGTCGAGGAGGTCGGTTCCGAGTGCGCGGTGTTCGTGTTGGAGCGTTACGCGCCCCGGCCACTCAAGGAAATGCCGCGCCTCATCCTGGACGACTTGGCGAAGTCGCAGGTGAGCATCTTTTGCGCGGTCACGCAGACCGGCGAACTCGGCTCGCGCATCCAGATGACCACCGTCGTCAACGCGCACAAAATCCGCCACGGCCACATGGTCAACATCAACCGCCAGATCATGCGGGAGGGGATGCGCGCGGATTTCACGGCGGTGGACGCGCTCAGCCAGCGGATCATCGAACGTGCCCGGCAGGCGAAGAGGGTGACGTGCAAGACCGCGCAGGGGACCGATTTCGAGGCGGAGCTTTCGCCCGACCTGCGCTGGGTCAAGACCAGCGGCATCATCTCACCCGAGAAATGGGGCAACCTGCCCGGCGGCGAGATTTTCACGTCGCCGCACCGCACGGACGGCGTGTTCGTCGTGGACGGCGTGGTGGGCGATTACCTTTGCCAGAAGTACGGCGACATCGAGGCGACGCCGCTGACCATCGAGGTCGAGGCCAACCGCATCCGGTCGCTGCACTGCGAGAACGACGACCTGCTCAACGAGTTCCGCGCCTACACGAGCACGGACGAAAACAGCAACCGCGTCGGGGAGTTCGCCATCGGTACGAACACCGCCTGCACGCACGTCATCGGCCACATCCTGCAGGACGAGAAAATCCCCGGCATCCACATCGCCTTCGGTCATCCCTACGCGGAGCACACGGGGCAAAACTGGCTGTCCACGACGCACATCGACTGCGTGGGGCGGGATTTCGACATCTGGTTCGACGGCGAGCAGATCATGGGCAAGGGGAAGTTCCTGGTTTGACGAGCGCCATTCCCTTTGCTTTACGCGGCCCGAAACGCATATTTCCCGTTGCATGGGCACTTTCCACGTCGGCTGCAAAATTGAAAACCACGTGGATCGCACGCAAGCGGTCACCGTTCCCCGCGCTCTCGTGGATACCGGCAGCGAATACACTTGGATTCCCGCCAAGACGCTCAAAAAAATCGGCGTTGGCAGGGAGAAAAAAGACCTCGCGTTCACGATGCCCAACGGGCAAACGATCACTCGCAGCGTCGGTTTTGCGATCCTGCGCGTGGACAAACATTTCACGATTGATGAGGTGGTGTTCGCCGAACCCGGCGATATGACGCTGCTGGGCGCTCGTACTTTGGAAGGATTGTCTCTCGTGGTCGATGCGCGCCGCAAAAAACTGGTCGCCGCCGGACCGTTGCCAGCAGCCTGACGAATGCGGCTGCCCGGTGTGCTGATCCGCCGGTTCCGGGGCGCAGCTTTTGCGTTGCCTTGAAACGTCCGTTACGTGTAACTTCCCCCATCGCCATGACCTTGGACGAACTCAAACGCGAAGCTGTGGAGTTGTCGGAGGAAGATCGTCTGCGGCTGCGTGCTTTCCTTACGCATCTGGACCGCGTGAACACACCAGAGAACCGCGCTGAACTCTCCCGGCTCGACCGCGCCATTGATGCCGGCGAATACGTAACGCTGGAGCAATGGCGTAAACTGCATGCCGCGCTCGAAGCCGAAGGGCTTTGATCGGGATCGGCGCGTGCCATGCCAAATCCTTTTGGCTACCGTTTCGTGATCGCGGCGGAGGTTTTCCGATACGTATTTTCCCTGCGCGTCACAGAGCGCCAGTTCCTTGACGACATTTTCCAATTCCTCGCTGAGAATCCACATTTTAGAGGTGATTATCAGGAACCGGATGAGGACGAACGACCGAGGACGGTTTTCCTGCGCGGACGATTTCTGGTGACTTTCTGGGCCGACGATGCGGCGAAGGAAATCCGCGTGGTTCGCGTGGAAAAAATTCGGCCGGGCGGCTGACAACGAATTCTGACCATGCACCCCGAACTCCGTGCCCGTTTCAACGCCGCCTTCACGCCCGAGGGCTACGCCGCGCTGCTGCGTTGCGCGAACGAGAGCGAGCGTTGGCCGACGGATTTCCGCGTCTCGGAAACGCCGATCTTCCTGACGCGCGAGTTCGCGGACGAAGTCATTCGCGCCGGTTGGGACGTGGTCAACCAACTGCGTACGCCGGAGTTCGCGCAACACGCGCGGAGCGCCATCCCGCCGGGGCTCGAAGTGCCCGGCGAGACGCCGCACCCGCTGTTCATGCAGGTGGACTTCGGCATCTGCGAGGCCGACGGCAGGCTGAGCCCGCGCTTGATCGAATTGCAGGGCTTCCCGAGCCTGTACGCGTTTCAGCCGTTCGTGATGCGCTGCCTGCGCGGGGCGTTTCCCGCGATCCCGGCGGACTGGCAGCCGTTCTTTTCCGGGCTGGACGAGGCGGGGTACGATGACCTGCTGCGCCGCGTGATCCTCGGCGGCCACGCGGCGGAAAACGTCGTCCTGCTGGAGATCGACCCCGACCAGCAGAAAACCCGCATCGATTTCGCCTGCACCGAAACCCTGTTGGGGGTGCGGCCGGTCAACATCACCGCGGTCATCCGGCGCGGCCGGGAATTGTTTTACCAACACGACGGCCGCGAGGTGCCGATCCGGCGGGTCTACAACCGGCTCATCTTCGACGAACTCCTGCGCCGCCCCGATCTCGATGGCAAACTCTCGTACCAACTTCAGGACGAGGTGGACGTGGAATGGGCCGGGCATCCAAACTGGTATTTCCGCATCAGCAAGCACTCCCTGCCCTTCCTGAAGACCGACCACGCCTCCCCGGCGTTCTTCGCGGACGAACTGCCGCCGGGCGAGCGCCTGGAAGACTACGTGCTCAAGCCGCTGTATTCCTTCGCCGGTCTTGGCGTGGACGTGGAGCCCACCCGCGAAAAACTCCGCGCGCTCAACGACCCGCACGCCTGGATCATCCAGAAGAAAGTGACGTACGCGGAGTTCGTGCCGACGGTGGACGGCGCGCGTTCCAAGGCGGAAATCCGGCTGATGTTCCTCTGGCCGCCCGATGGCGAGCCCGTGCTGGCCAACAACCTCGTGCGGATGAGCCAGGGCAAGATGATGGGCGTCGATTTCAATAAAGAGAAAACCTGGGTCGGCTCCAGCATCGCGTTGCTGCCGCCGCCGGCGGAACTTTAACACAGAGACACGGAGGCACGGAGACCGGAGGAGGAAGACGGCAGAAGGTGACGGAAGTTGGTTTTCCGCCTGCTCCCGGTTCTTTTTTCTTCTCCTCTGGTCTCCGTGCCTCCGTGTCTCTGTGTTAAAACTACGCGTCCTCGACTACGCGCTCTCCTCGTGCAGGTGCGTCAAAACGAACATCACGCAGTACGACGAGAGCAAAAACAGGAACGCCACGCTCACGAACGCCACGATGCCGAACTGGTTCGCCGGGTTCTCCACCTTCTGCAAACCCTCGCGCAGCAAGCCCGACGGATTGCGCACCACGTCCCAACTGTTCCAACGCAAAAACCGCCCCAGGTAGATGCCCACGCTGCCCACCGCCTGCATCACCACCACGAACGCCCAGCTCGCCCGCCAGCCGAAGCGCGCCCGGGCGATCTCCTGCATCAGGTACAGCGACAGGTAACCCAGGCAGAGCCCCGTCCAGGCGAACGACGCGATCATCAGGATGTCGTACCACAGCGGGATCGGCGGCCGGTGTTCGAGGTGCACGAAATCCGTCACGATGTACGGCGCGTTCGGGAAGAAAAAGAACCACGCCAGCACGCACCCGGCGAAGAGCAGGTCGGGCCGGTGCCCGCGGACATGGAGGCGATACGTGACGAAGGCGAACACCACCGGAATCCAGGCCAGCACCAAATTCCAGATCAGGAACTTGAATCCGTAAGCGCCGTCCGTGTAGACCCCGCGTGCGATCAGCATCCCCAGGGCAGCGGCACTGGCAAAACCGAGCGCGGCGAGGGTCGCGATGGCATGGGCACGGCCGATGCGGCGCAAGGGCGAGGTGGGCAGGATCGATGCGGTCGTGGGCATGGGTGGTGGCAGCGCGGCAAATCCGCAAGTTCCCGGACCTTATCTCAGCGCCTCCCCGCGATCCAGCTTCCTTGTCCTCGCCTCAGAACGGGAACAGATCGTCCTGCACGGCCGCCGGCTGCCCGGGCGTACCGCCGTCTTTCCCGGTACTTGCCCCCACCCGCTTGGCCTCCGCGCGCACCTCGGCCAGCATCGAACGGAACTCGCACCATTCCAGGGCCGCGATCAGTTCGTCGTAGCGCGGGGCGATCACCAGGTCGTCCAGCGGCACGGGGACCGGCAGGTCGGTGTCCAGGCGCACCATCTCGCGGTTCTGGACGATCTGTTCGCGGGCTTCGGCGATCTTGGCGCGCAGTTTCTCGTTCTTGATGGCGTCCACGTCGGCGAGGAGTTTCTCCAGCGAACCGGCGTTCTGGATGAGCGTCGTGGCGGTCTTCGGTCCGACCCCGGGGACGCCGGGGATGTTGTCGCTGGCGTCGCCGCTGAGCGCGAGCACGTCGAGGATGCACGGCGGCGGCACGCCCCATTTCTTGGAAATCGCCTCCGGCCCGAGCAGGGTGAAGAAGATTTCCGGCGAGGGCAGGTCGGCCTTGGCCGTCGAATAAACGAGGATGTCGTCCTCGACGAGGGAAAGGAGGTCCTTGTCGTTGGTGGCGAGGATCACCTCCATTCCCTGGCTGTGCGCCGTGCAGCAGTAGGACGCCATCAGGTCGTCGGCCTCGGTGTCGGGCAGCGAGACGCCGTGCAAACCGAGCTTGGGCACGAGGTCGCGGATAAAAGGGATTTGCGGCACCATCTCCGAGGGCATCTCGGAGCGGTGCTGCTTGTAGCCGGGCTGGAGTTCGGTGCGGCGGGCAGGCAGGCCCTGGTCCCAGCAGACGACCGCGAGATCGGGCTGGAGGTCCTTGAGCATCCGCCGCACGGTCTTGGCGAAGCCGAAGATGGCGTTGGTCGGCTGGCCTTGCGAGTTCGTCAGGCCCCGGATGGCGTGGAACGAACGGTAGGCATAGTAGCTGCCGTCGATGAGGAGCAGTTTGTTGGGCATGGGAACGGGGAAAGGGGATCGCGCCGGGCGGTGCGCGCCGGGTTGCAAGGGACCGTCGGATAGGATAACAGTCTCCATCATGGCCGACAATCACTTCGAGTCCGGTGGTGAGGAGAGGGTTTGGGACGAGTACGACTGGGAACGCTTCCTCCAGCAGCAGGACCGCAAGACCGAGAAGTACATGGAGTTGCTGGAGAAGTACATCGACGATCCCAACCGCGACCAGATCATCGCGCGCGAGATGGGCTGGCACCACTTGCTCGACGAAAACGGCAAGGACTGGAGCGCCAACCTGGACACCCTCTTTTCCCAGCGTTCCGGCGAGAACCTCAGCAAGGACGAAGACGAAGACGACGAGGACGAGGAGGATGACGACGAACTCGACGAGGACGAGGATTTCGACGAGGACGAGGACGAAGAAGACG
>CAZZYS010000203.1:0-8209 GCA_964658285.1 uncultured Verrucomicrobiota bacterium | reverse complement strand
CTACTTCGCTCACTGCGGCTACCGATGAGGCTCAATCAATCAAGAACCGCTCTAGTGTTTCCCGACCGCGCGCAAACCCAGACAGATGAGCAGCGCCAAAACGCTGGCGTGCAAAACGAGGCCGCTGATCGCCCAACCAACGTAACGTGGCGCGCTCATCCCCGCCAACCGCGCGCCCAGGGCGGTCGGCAGCCCACCCAGCCACGGGATGCCGATCAGCACGACCCAGGTAATCCCTTTCCAGGCGAACAGCCGACCCACGCGTCCGGCCAGCCGCCGCTCCCACCAGGCCGCCACCCTGGGAAAGGCGAGGATCCAACCGGCCAGGGCGCGGACCAGCAAAGTTTGCGTCGTCGTCCCCAGGACGGACAGGAGCACGGCCGTCGCGGGATTCATCCCCAACGCGAGCGCCACCGGGACCGCCACGTTGCCCTCGGCCAGCGGAAAGAAACCCAGACCGACGACGCTGGCGGAGCGCCAGAAAGAGGCATCCATGAGGTCGCTCAACCCGTCCGGGACACGAGCGTTTTTCGCAGCAGTGCCCGCAACGCCGCCGGATCGTCCACCCGGTAGCGCGCCCGCGTCGGTCCCACGCCGACTTTCACCGTGAGCAGGTGCTCGGTCTCCAGCGCGAACATGCTCTCGTCCGTCGTGTCGTCGCCGGCGCAGAGCGCGAGCCATTTTTCACCCTCGCCCTGTAGCATCCGTCCGACCGCCATCCCCTTGGAAACCTGCGTCGAGACGATCTCCACGATCTTCTTGCCGTGACGCACCCGCACCGCCGCGTCGGCCGTGATGACGGCGAGTTCCTCCGCGAGTTGCCTCGCCTTCCACGCGCCGAATTCCTCGTCCGCCTGCCGGTAATGCCACACGAGCGACGTGCGTTTTTCCTCGACGCGGCTGCCGGGCGTCGCCTGTTCGTACAACCGCAGGATGCGCAGCACGTCCTCCTTCCAGCCGTAACGGACTTCCGTGTCCTGCGGTTCCCACTCCTTGCCGCCGGGCCGCCGGATGCTCGCGCCATGCTCGGCGATCAGGCCGAACGGATAGGACCCGAGGAATTTTTCCAGGTCTTCGCGCCGGCGTCCGCTGACGACGGTGACCTCGACGTTCGCGCACGCGGCGAGACCGTCGAAAAGAGCGTGCATCTCGCCCGTGGGACTCGCCGTGTCGGGGTCGGACACGATCTCGCGCAACGTACCGTCGTAATCGAGAAACAACGCCACCTTCGCGCCCTCCGTCGCGGCGCGCGAGAGTCGCGCCGCCACCTCGGACGCCGCGTGTCCCTCGGCAGGGTCGGCGCGCGCTGCCTCTGGCGGCGCGGACAGGTCGTCGATGAACGATTTCGCCCAACGCGGCGCGTCGTATTCTATGACCCGCGCGTGCATCGGACGGACGCGGCGCTCGCGTTCGTCGGCGGGCATCGCCAGGGCGCTCGCGATGGTCTCGGCGACGGCGGGCGGGTCGTACGGATTGACGAGCATCGCGCCGACGAGTTCCTCGGCGGCACCCGCGAATTCGCTCAGGATCAACGGCGCGAAACGGTCCCGCTGGCAGGCGAGGAACTCCTTCGCCACGAGGTTCATGCCGTCCACGAGCGGCGTCACGAGCCCGGCATCCGCGATGGAATACAGCGCGCAGAGGTCGGCGAATTCGACCGACCCATGAATGAAGTGGATCGGGCTGTTGTGCAGCGTGGCGTACTTGCCGTTGAGCCGACCGACCCGCGACTCCACCTCCGCGCGCAGATCCTGGTATTCCTCCACGCCCTCACGGGACGGGACGCTGACGAAGATGAACTTGATCCCGTCGCGGTCGTCCAATTTTTCGAGGTAACAGTCCACGGCCTTGAGCCGGTGCAGGATGCCCTTGGTGTAATCCATCCGTTCGACGGAGAGCACGATCTGTTTGCCCTGGAACGTGTCACGAAATTTCTTCTGCCGCTCGGCGTGTTCGGGCTGGTCGAGCGTTTCGTCGAACTTCCGCGCGTGGATGCCGATGGGGTACACGCCGAGCGCCGCCTTGCGGCCGTCGGTGGTGCGAACGTGCGTGATGTCCGCCTCGACGCCCAGCAACCGCAGGACGGCGCTGCGGAAATGCCGCAGATACCCGAAGGTGTGAAAGCCGAGCAGGTCCGCGCCGAGCATCCCTTCCACCAGTTCGCGCCGGCGCGGATGGCAGCGAAACACCTCGTAGGCGGGAAACGGCGTGTGCAGGAAAAACCCGATCCGCATGGTCGGCCGGGCCGCGCGCAGCATCGCCGGCAGGAGCAGCAGCTGGTAGTCGTGCACCCAGACCAGCGCGTCTTCCGAGGCGGTTTCCAACACCTTGTCGGCGAAACGCTTGTTGATGGCGCGGTACGCTTCCCACCAATCCGGCTCGTAGCGCAGGTAGTCGGGCATGTAGTGCAGGATCGGCCACACGCTGGAATTGGAAAATCCCTCGTAGTGCGCCTGCGCCTCCTCGTCGGTCAGGAAAACCGGCGTGCATCCGTGTTCATCGACCAGCCGTCGCGTGGTTTCTTCCTGCTTGGCGGGCTCGACCACGCCGCCGGGCCAACCGATCCATTTCGCGTCGTATTCCTGGGCCGGGAGACCTTCGAGGGCGGCGACGAGACCGCCGGACGATTTTTTGATGTCGTCCCCGTCGATGGTGATGGGCAGGCGGTTGGAAACGTTGATAAGAGGGATAGGCATGAGAGCGAGGAAACACTCCGAATCGACCACGAAGCGCCCACCGGGCCGACATTTCTCAGGGCAAGCGTCTCGTCACGTCGAACAAGGGCTTGCGCGGCGGCGCGGCGGGCGTCCGCGCGGGGTAACCGAAGAACAACAGGCCGACGATCTCCTCCGCCTGGCGGTCGATGCCGAGCAGTTCAGAGACGGACGGCAGCCGGATGATTTTCCCGCTGCTCCATTGCATCCCGAGGCCGTCGGCCCACGCGGCGAGCTGGATGTTCTGCACCGCGCAGGCGACCGCCGCGTAGTCCTCGCGCCGTTGCGCCTCGTCGCCGTCTAACCGCTGGCTGACGGCGACCACGAGCGGCTTCGACAGGATTTTGCCCTCGGCGTCCGCCCGGGCGGCCGGCGGCTGCGCTTCGGCGAACGTGGCCGCGAGCCGGCGGTGGGTTTCAGGCCCGAGCACGGTGAAACGCCAGGGCTCGGTCAGCTTGTGGTTTTGCGCCCACAGGCCGGCGGTCAACGCGCGGTCCAACACCTCGGCGGGCACCGGGTCCGGCTTGAAATCCTTGATCGTGCGGCGGCCGAAAATGGCGGCGGACAAGTCCATGTTGCCGCCCCACTCGCCCGGCCCCGGGCTTTGGGCAACCCGAAAAACTCGCGGCCAACGGCGGGTCGGGAAGCGATTTCGCAGGATGAGGAACACGCTTTGTCTCGTCGTCCTGTGCGCGGGATTGTCGGTCGTCGCCGGGTGTAGGACCGATCCGGACGCGACGGCGGAAGTCCAGGACCAGCGTGCGCCGCTCGCGGGTTCCTCCGCGGGCAGTCTGAATTCCCCGACCGCTGGTCCAACGAGCGAAGGCCTGAGCGGCGGCACGGAGTCTTCGAGTCCGTCAGAACAACTCGACTCTGACCGCGGCGTCAAAATCCGTTGAATGCGGATGGATGCAGACTGCACCACCGCCGTTTTGGGTAGTGGTACAGTTTGAAATCCGGCTGTTGCCGCCGATGACGCGAATGTGTTTGCAACAGTTGCAAGTCGTGGCAGAATGCGACATGCCTAAGCGCTCAAGCAAGCTCCCCCGCGACCCGAATCAGCTCGTCGCGCACATTGTGGCGATGAGCACTGGGACGAAATTGCCGGTGAAGATGAGCACGCCAGTCCCGGCTCAGGAAAAGAATCCGGCTGCCGTCGCACTGGGACGATTGGGTGGAATAAAAGGAGGCAAGGCGCGAGCGGAGAGTTTGACGCCCGACCGCAGGGGCGATATTGCCCGTCGAGCGGCAGCGGCACGCTGGTCTAGAAAAACGGAGGATTAATATGACACAGCAAGAAAACGTTTCAGCGCTGACGCAGGAGGTTTCTGATGCTTACGAAAAGTCGGATATTCTCGTTTACTTCGGACCTGTCATGCGGCCTTGGGATGATTACATAATTGATCTGTGCGCCAAGCGACGGAAAAGACAAAACGTACTTCTCATGCTTACGACGCTTGGCGGTGACGCGCACGCGGCATATCGCATCGGTCGTTGCTTGCGGCGAAGTTACTGCGCGCCACAGGCCAAAGGCATTCCTAGTGGAACGGTAACTATTTTTGTGAACGGGGTTTGTGCGAGTGCAGGTACATTGCTGACCCTTGCCTCGGATAAGCTGATCCTTTCGGAACATACTGAACTCGGTCCTATTGATGTCCAAATCCGCAAACCCGATGAAGTCGGCGAACAGTTGAGCGGCCTGACGCCGATTCAAGCGTTGACCTTTCTTGAGAACGAGACTCAAAAATTTTTCAAGGCAAGTTTCGAGAGCTTGCGATATCCGAGGGGGCTCTCCTTTTCAACGCGATTGGCCGCAGCCACATCCTCAAAGTTGGCGACCGGTCTGATGGGGCGATTGTACGAGCAGATCGATCCGCTCCGACTAGCGGAATATGATCGTTCCAATCAAATTGGGTTTGAATACGGCGAGCGTATTAAAACGAAGAATGTCAGATCGGACGCAGTCGAACGGTTGCTGCGCGGTTATCCCTCGCACGATTTTTGCATTGATTCGGAAGAGGCGCGAGAGCTATTTCAGAAGGTCGAAGCTCCAAACGACAAGTTGGAAGCTCTGGGGAACTTATTCAAACCCGTAAGCGACAAATATTTAGGTGATGACGAAACCGCAACATTTTACCTCAACGAAGAACTACCTGACGCAGCTGTACCTAACGACCATGAAAAACCGCAAACGAGCCGCGACGAGTCTGCTGGAAACACAAACGGAAAAAAAGAGGGCGATCATCGCGGCAACGACAAACGACGACCAGCAAAAGGACCAATGTCCGCCGCGACGAGGCGGGAGACGATTTTATAGCCCGCTAGTAGCCGCAGAGTTGCGTGCCGCATCCGAGGCTGCACGCCGCCAAGTGATAGAGAGATAAATTCACTCATTCTTTCTTGACCGCTCAAGCATTTTCATGCATTTTTAATGCATGAACAAGCTGAGTAATGAGGATCGCGTGCGGGTGGTGGCCTGTCTGTCGAGGGCAACTTTCTCCGGGCAACCGTCCGCATGACCGGCATCCACCGAACCACGATCCTCAAGTTGCTGGTGGACCTTGGCGATGCGTGCGCGGAGTACCAGAGCAAGGCGCTGGTCAACCTGCCGTGCAAGCGTATCCAGTGCGACGAAATCTGGTCGTTCGTCGGTGCCAAGGAAAGGAACACGTCCGACGAAAAGAAGGCTGAAGGATGGGGCGACGCTTGGACGTGGGTTGCTCTCGACGCCGACATAAAGCTGGTCCCTTGTTGGTTCGTAGGCCCGCGCGACGCTGGCGCGGCTCAATGGTTCATTCACGATCTCAAGAACCGGCTGGCGAACCGGGTCCAGTTGACCACGGACGGCAACCGCGCCTATCTCAACGCCGTGGAAGATGCGTTCGGCGCTCTGGAAAATCAATCCAAACCGCACCACCGCCGTTTTTGGTGTTCAAGGGGCTCGGCCACTGACATATTACATTCTGGCCGGGGTGGACCAACCTTTTACTTGCGGTCGATGGACCGTATCGAAACCAGGCTCGCCCGGGCAGTAGCAAGTGTTTTCCGAGTCACGTTCCCACCCCATGAACTCCACGTCCTTCGCACGTCTCACGCGCGCCGTCGCCGCTACCGTCTTCTTCGCCTCCACGCGCGCTGCTCTGGCCGGACCCGTGCCGCCGCCCCCGCCTCCGCTGGAGTTGCCCAAGCCGCCGCCCGCGCAAGTGTCGTCCTCCGAGGGCACGCAGCCCCTGCCGCTGCCCGCGACGTTCCAGAAACGTCAGGAACGCAAGAACCCGCCGCAGCCGCCCGTGCTGCTGACCAAAATCCGCACCGCCGACAACGAGGACTGGGCCCGCACGCCCAACGACCTCAAGGGGCTGCTCGAATGGATGAGCGCGGAGATGAACGTCCACTTTTCCTCGAACCTCAAGACCTTCGGCGAGGTGCCCCCGGACGCCAAGGACATGCCCATCCTCTACCGCTCGGGCTACAAGGCGTTCACGCTCACCCCCGGCGAAATCCAGCGCCTGCACTCCTACCTGCTCAGCGGCGGGACCATCATTTTCAATTCGCTCGTGGGCAACCCGGACTTCTACGCTTCCGCCGTCCAGGCCGCGCACGACATCCTGCCCGAGCGCAACCTGTACCGCCTGCGCGGCGACCACCCCGTGTTCAATGCGTACTACCCGATCTCGCAGGTCAAGTACCGCGAACGCGCGGTGCGCGACGGGGTGGTGAGCGATTCGCTGCCGTTCCTGGAAGGCGTGGACATCGATAACCGCACCGCGGTCTTCGTCAGCCGCTGGGATTTCTCGATGGGATGGGAAAAGAACGCGGCCGATAGCTGGGGCTACGCGGACGACGACGCGCGCAAGATCGGCGGCAACCTCGTCGCCTACGTCACCGCCATGCGCGACACGGGCAAGAGCGTGGGCCGGAGCGTCGAACTGGTCAACGCCGACAAGAAGACCGAGGACAAGGTGCGCGTGGGCCAGGTCATCCACGCCGGACCCTGGAAGACGCGCACGGCGGCGTTTCCGATGCTGCTCAACCAATTCCACCAACTGACGGGCGCGCCGGTGTCGTTCGATCTGACGGACGTGAAGCTCACGGACCCGGCGATCTTCGACATGCCCATCCTGTATCTGTCGGGCACGACCGATTTCCAGTTGAGCGAGGCCGAGCGGGCCGGTTTGCGGCAGTTCCTGCTCAAGGGCGGCGTGCTCTTCGCCGAGGCCGCGGATGGCCGGGCGACGTTCGACGCCGGGTTCCGCGCCGAGATGGCCCGGGTGTTGCCGAACCAGCCGCTGACACAGTTGCCGTCGAGCCACCCGATCTTCACCCGCCCGATGAACCTCGCCAGCGTGAAGGCGCGGCCCGCGTTGGCGGTCAAGCGGGGCAACCAGACCCAGCAGGCCCCGGAAATGTACGGCATCGACGTGAACGGTTCGTTGGGCGTGATCTACAGCCCGAACGACCTGAGCGCGGGTTGGGAACGGGCCATCGCCCCCTACGCCATCGGCTACGAAGCGCCGGATGCGACCGCGCTGGGCGTGAGCACCTTGCTGTATGCGGTCACGCATTGAGGCGGCGTTTCTGGCTGGTCTGCTCGCGGCGATAGGGGGAATGGGCGAACCGGCGGCGCTGCGAGGCGCGCCGGCAGACGCGTGGCCGACGCAGGCAGTCCCGGCGGCGGACGAAGGGGCGCTCAGACAGCGCGTGGCGAACCTCGACGCCGTCGCCGCCACGCTGCCGCCGGAGTTGTTGCCGGCGATCCGGTTCGAGCAGGCGTTTGTGAGGATCGTCGCGCGGTCGGGCGAATCCGACTGGCTGCCCGGCGTGCGGGCGCTGGCGGATGCACCCGGCACGGACCCGGTGACGGCGGCGGTGCGCGACGTGGCGAAGGCGTGGATCGCGCGCGTGGAGATGCGCGGGGTCGGCGAGGTACTGGATCGCTACTACGCCAAAAACGTCCGTTACCCGAACTCCTTGTCCGAAGTGGAGCGGGACTTGCCGAAGGACTTGAAGACGGACCCCTGGGGGGAGGCCTGGGCGTACCGCGCGCACGCGCCGGCCGGATTCGCCAAGGAAGTCCTCCAGCGGTACACGCTCGGGCCGAAACGCGACCCGGACCTGGGTACGCTCCAGGAGGCGACGGTCAACCGGAAGCCTCTCACGCCGCCTGCTTGGAGGATCGCGTCGCGCCAGTTCGCGGGCAGCAGTGCGCTGGAGTTCAGCCTCGGCGGCGCGGTCGTCGGGGTCTTGCAGGCGGGCGGCAGGCTCGCCCCGTACACGCTGGTGTACGTCGGGGACCGCTGGGCGCTGCTGGCCGCGACGGACCAGTTGTTTACCGTGACGTTCTGACCCGACGATGGCCGCCATCACCGATTTCCTGACCCCGGAGGCGATGCGCAAGATCGAGGCGCTGGCCGTGCGCTCGCGCTACGTCGTCGAGGGTTTCCGCGCGGGGATGCACGCCAGCCCGCTCAAGGGCGCGAGCATCGAGTTCGCGG
>CAZZYS010000202.1:0-8229 GCA_964658285.1 uncultured Verrucomicrobiota bacterium | reverse complement strand
AAAGCAAAACCTCGCGCCGCAAACGCAGCGCGAGGTTTACCTAGCAACGAACCGGGTGGTTCCCGCTTAGAACTTCGTCGTCAGATCGAACTGGATGATGTGGCTGGTGTTGTAGTTGCCCACACCGATGTTCAGATTCTTCTCGCTGCCGAGGTTATTGGACCCGTAGTAGGTCACGGTGCCGATCAACCACGAGTAAAACCCGTAGCTGCCCGCGACCTTGATGCCGCGGAAACCCAGACGGCTGAAGTTCCAGTCGGAGTCGTTGAGGTTCGGGTCCACCGAGCCCAGGCCGACCTGCCGGTACTCCGCGAGGAACACATAGTCGCCGTTCTTTTTGATCTGGTAGTCCGAGCCAATCGTGAAGCCGGTGGAGAACGCGAGCTTGTCGGTCGTGCTGTCCAGGGTCGGCTGGTTGTATTCCTGCGTGTCGCGCGAACCGCCCTTGAAGTTGTACGCCGCCTGGCCGTACAGCTTGAGCTTCAGGTTCTTGCCCAGGCCCAGCTTCACGTCGCCGTCGAAGGTGCCGATCGACAGGTTGCGCGTCGCGTTGGCCGAGTTGAACGCGGCCGAATTCTGCAACACGTTGCCCGCCTGACCCTGGCCGTTGCCCGCGCCGCGGCCCGCGCCGGTGGTGCCGGAGCTGGGGCTCACCGTGCCCGTGGAAGTCGCGGTCAACGGAGCGACCGACGCCGCCGCCGTCCCGCCGTGGCCGGGATAGAACAGGTAGCCGCCCGCCGCCGACACCGTGATGTCGTTGGTCACCTTGAAGGTGGCGAGAATCTGCTGGTACGCGAGGTACGCGTCCGTGTTGTTGTCGCCGCCGGGGACGTTCGCCCCGCGCGCAGTGCTGTTGTTGCCGTCGTAGAACGCATTCTCGGGGTTGTCGTTGAAGGCGAACTGGCCGGCGATCAGGCTGAGTTCAAACTGGGGGGTGCTCAGGAACTTGACCTGCTCGGTGACGCCGACCGGGCTGATGTCCGCGTCCCACAGCATTTCGGTTTCCTGGTAGAACGGGTTGGGCTGTTTGCCCAAGACAAATTTGAGGCTGTCATCCTTCGAGTGCCAGCCCACGAAGAAACGCCAGAGGTACAGGGAATAGTTGTCGAAGCCTTCCGAGATCGTGGTGTTGCCGCTGTCGGAAGCAAGCGCCGTCTGCACCGCCGCGCCGGCGAAGAAGTTGTCGTTGAGTTTGTAGTCGGCGAACAAGCGGAACCGGAAGCGGTTGGCGTCGGCCGGGGTCTCGGTGTTGCCGCCGGGAGTCTGGTTCGACGTGGAGCTAAGCTCGTTGCGGAAGCGCAGTTCGCCGCTGAACACGAGTTCCTGCACGTTCTTGGAGGCGCGCACGAAGGTAGGCACGTCGGTCGTCGTCACGTCCTTGCCCTTCGAGTCGTTGGACATCGTGTTGAGTTCACGCTCCAGGGCCTCGACGCGTTGCTCCAGGCTCTTGTCGTATGGGTCGGCCGCACGGACGGCGGGTGAGCTGGCGGACAGCAGGGCGCCGCCCAGCAGCAGCGTGCTGGCCGCAGCCGTGCGGGCGGATTTGAGAGGGTTGTGAAACAAGCGTTTCATGACTTTTTGGGGATTATGATTCTGGTTAGGTTAGGTGATTGCGATTAAGTTGATCGGATTAGTCAACAATAGCGTGCTTTTGACAAGAAAAACTTTCGCAACGGTTTTTTCTGCCAGAAACCGACCTCTTGAAGAAGCGAATTCGACCAGCGTTATCTTTTTTCGGAGATACCGGATTTTCCCATCAGCTTTTCCACCAACACCAAGGGAACTTGGCGAACGAGCGGCGGACGATCTCCGGGACGGCCGATACGGCGGTGATTCAAGACGGTTCCGGGCTTCGAGCCACGGGTTTTTTGTGACGTATTCGTCACAATCCGCGCCACGTCGCCACAATCCCGCCGCCGTGGGAGCGGAAGAAGGATTGCAAATTTTTTCCTTCTCGCCCGGTCGTTTCCCGTCTCACAATGCCTGTGTGACGACTCCCCCCTCCGAACCTGTCCCGCCGCGCCCGGCGCGCTCGCCGCTGCCCTTCGTGCTGTCGGGCATCATGGTCCTGATCTACTTCGGCTTCATCCTGCTGGTCGCCTACCGGAAGGCGTTGCTCGGCACGCAGATCGTGCCGGGGATCAGTTGGGGCATCCTCCTTGGTGCGCTGGTGATCGTCTCGGCGTGGGTGCTGACGTGGGTCTACGTGCTGGTTTCCAACCGGAAGGCGGGCAAATGAACCCGGCCCTGCCCACGCTGCCCAAGTTGCTCGCCGCGACGGTCGAGACCGTCAAAAGCGACCTCGGCCACATCGGGCCGACGGCGATCATTTTCTTCTTCGTGTTCATCAGCCTGACGATGGGGATCACCTATTGGGCGGCCCGGCGGACGAAGAGCACCGCGGATTTTTACACCGCCGGCGGCCGGGTCACCGGGTGGCAAAACGGCTTCGCGCTGGCGGGAGATTTCATGAGCGCGGCCAGCTTCCTGGGCATCGCCGGGCTGGTGGCCAAGAGCGGTTTCGACGGGTTGATGTACTCGACGGGATTTCTCGTCGGCTGGCCGCTGGTGCTTTTCCTCATCGCCGGCAGCCTGCGGGCCATCGGGAAGTACACCTTCGCCGACGTGGTCGCCTACCGCCTGAACCAGAAGCCGGTACGCGTCGCGGCGGCGGTGAGCACGATGGCGGTCGTGCTCTTTTACCTCACCGCGCAGATGGTCGGCGCGGGCAAGCTGATCCAACTCCTCTTCGGATCGAGCGGACTGAGCTACGAATACTCCATCATCATCGTCGGCGCGGTGATGATGGTCTACGTGCTCTTCGGCGGCATGATCGCCACGACGTGGGTGCAGATCATCAAGGCGGGCCTGCTGCTCGGCGGCGCGGTGTTGATGACGCTCATGGTGCTGTCGCGCTACGGGTTCAACCCGGCGTCGCTTTTCGCCGCCGCCGCCAGCCAGTACGGGGAAAAGGTGCTCGCCCCGGGGCCGCTGGTTTCCAATCCCTACGACGCGATCTCGCTCGGGCTTTCGTTGATGATCGGCACGGCCGGGCTGCCGCACATCCTGATGCGCTTCTACACGGTGCCGGACCAGACCCAGGCGCGCAAGAGCGCCTTCTACGCCACGGGGTTGATCGCGTTTTTCTATCTCCTGACTTTCGTGCTGGGATTCGGGGCGATGGTGCTCGTGGGCCAGGACGCCATCAGGACGACGGACCCCTCCTACAACATGGCCGCGCCCATGCTCGCGGGCGTCATCGGCGGCGAGCCGATGCTGGGTTTCATCGCGGCGGTGGCCTTTGCCACCATCCTGGCGGTGGTCGCCGGGTTGACCCTCTCCGGGGCCAGCGCGCTCTCGCACGACCTGTGGGTCAACGTCGTGCGCAACGGCGCGGCACCCGAGCGCGAACAACTCCAGGTGGCCCGCTACGCGTCGCTGTTTTTCGGCGTGGCGGCGGTCGGGCTGGGGCTGGGGTTCCGCAAGGCCAACGCCGCCGACATGGTGGGGCTGGCCTTCGCCATCGCCGCGAGCGCGAACTTCCCGGCGCTGATTCTGTCGATCTTCTGGCGTCGGCTGACCACGGCGGGGGCCGTGGCGAGCATGTGGACCGGGGTGGTCACGGCGGTCGGCCTGATCGTGCTTTCGCCGGCGGTATGGAAGGATGTGTTCGGCCACCCCGACGCGATCTTTTCGCTGCGGAATCCGGGGCTGGTCACGATCCCGCTTTCGTTCCTGGTGGCCGTCGCCGTGTCGCTGGCCAAACGTGAGGCGGGGGCGGAGAAAAAGTTCGCCGAGGTCCACCGGCGTCTCTTGACCGACGAAATCAGCGGGTAGAGCATCCTCCCGGCGGTCCGGCAGCGTTCTTGTCGCACTCTCCATGAGCGCCGATCAAGAAACCGTCACCGCCGGCCAGCCCGCCACCTTCCCGCGCACCCGGGCCGAAGCCCTGCGGGCCTGGGAAGTGTTCCTGCCGCGGGTCCCCGCCTACGACGCCGAGCGCAACGGCGTGCGCCCCGGCCACCAGGCCGTGTCACGCCTGTCGCCCGCCGTCCGGCAGCGCCTGGTCACCGAGTACGAGCTGATCGCCGCCACCCTGGCCGCGCATCCCTTCGCCCGCGTGGAGAAGTTCGTGCAGGAAATCCTCTGGCGGCGCTATTGGAAGAGCTGGCTGGAGCTGCGTCCCTCCGTGTGGACTGACTATCGTGCCGACGCCGCGCGCCGGCGTGACGAACTGCGCGGCTACCAGGCCCGGCGGATCATCGAACTGGAGGAAGGCCGCAGCGGGGTCGAGATCATGGATTACTTTGCCGACGAACTGCGCACGACCGGCTACCTGCACAACCACGCGCGGATGTGGTTCGCGGGCTTCTGGATTCACACGGAAAAACTGCCCTGGGAACTCGGGGCCGATTTCTTTTACCGTCACCTGCTCGACGCCGACCCGGCTTCCAACACGCTTTCCTGGCGTTGGGTGGCAGGCATCCAGACCGTGGGCAAGAGTTATCTGACCCGCCGCTCCAACCTGGAGCGTTACGTCGCGCCCGACCTGCTCGCCGCCCACGCCGGCGGCCTGGAACGGCTGGAGGACAAGCTGGCGCAGCCCGCCCGCGTCGATGCCGTGGCGTTGCCGCGCCCGGAGGAGCCGGCGGATGCCGACGACACCGCCTTGCCGGCGGACCTCCCCACGCCGGTCGGCCTCTGGGTCCACGGCGACGACCTGTGCGTGGAGACCGTTGCCTCCTTGGAGGGTTTGCGCCCGGCGGGCGTTTTCGCGGGCCTGGATGCCGGTTTGTTCGCCGGTGAGAAGATCAGCGACGCCCGGCGTGACTACCTCGACGCAACGTTGCGGGACGGGCTGCGGCGGGCGGGCGAACACTTCGGCGCGGAGACGACCTTCGAAGAAACGGCGTCTCTGGGCGATGGATTGGCCGCCTGGGCCAAGGCGCACGGCCTGGGCGCGGTCGTGGCGATGCGTCCGGCGGTGGGGCCCCTGTGGGAGCAGGTGCCGGAGTTGCGCCGCGGGCTGGAGCGGGAGGGCATCCGCCTGTATCTGGTTTGGCGGCCCGAAGACGTGCAGAATTTGCCCCACGCCCGGTCGGGCTACTTCAACTTCTGGCAAGGTGCCCGGGCGGACCTGCTCGGGCAAGAGGAAACGACGGTGGGTGCCGGTCACCCGGACCACAAACCGCGCGGCAAGCAGCGCCGTCGTTGATCCCATGACGCCCGCGCAAATCCGCCTCGCCCGCCGCCGGCTCGCCCTCGGCATCACCAACGTCGGCTTCTGGGTGCTGGCGGCGACGGGCGGACTCTGCGTGCTGGTTTTTCGTGGAAACCACTCCCTGCCGCCTGGCACCGTCGGATTCGTGCTGCTGGGAGCGGTGACCGCGCAGGCGGGCTTCGACCTCGTCGGGGGAGTGTGGTTGATGCCGCCGCCGACCCCGCCGCTGCGCCGCTTCCTTCCTGGATGGCTGCGCGGAATGGGTGGACACACGCTGATGCTCGCCGGCATCGGGTGGTTGCACTACGTCAGTTTTCGCTGGACCGGCGGGTTCTTGCCCGCCGTGGCGCTGGCCACGATGGGCCTGGCGCTGGCCCGCCGCTGGCTGCTGTTCTTGCTCGGAGGGGTCACGGTGACCAGAGCGACCCATGACCGGGCCACGGTCCTGGTGGCGCAAACCGCGGACCCGGCCTTCACGGGCGGCCTCGTGGGCTGGGGGAACCGCGCCAGCAGCCTGCTGCCTGCCGCGTGGCTGCAAAATTTGCCCGGGGCCGAGTTGGCCGCCGAGTCGAGCCGCCGCGACTGGCAGCGGGCGGCAGGGTTACCCGGCCGGGCCATTTTATTCGTCCTGGGCTGGAACCTTTTGGGGACGGCCGTCGGCACGTGGGTTTTGGGGTTGTCGCAACGGCCGCCGGACGGGGCGCTGCTGCTCCACGCTTGCTGGATGACGTGGTGGACCTTCGGCAGCCTCCTGATCCTGCCCGGCCTGAGCCGCCGGAGCGTGCTGGCCGCCGACCGCGCCGCACAAGCCGCCGGGCACGATCCGCGAGGCTGGATCGCGCACTTCCCGGTCCTGGTCGGTGAGGACGGAGGCTCGCATCCCCTGGTGCAGACCATTTTTTACCCCGTGCCGTCCGCCGGGCGTCGCTTGCGGGCCTTGGCGGAACCGCCTTTCGCTGGATTCCTGCCCGGCAACCTCGCCCGCAGCAATCTCTACTACTCCTGGGCCGCCTGCACGCTGCTGGGCCGCGCGGTCCACTGCAACGTCGGACGCCCGGCCCTGTGGGTGTTCCCGCCTTCGGCGTGAGCGCGCCTCCCCCGTCGATGCGAACCGCCCGGGCTGTGAAACCGACCCGTTCACGGGACGCAACCCGGTTGTGGGTTGCACTGCTGTCCATCGCCTTGACGGTCTGCTTCGGGCTTGTCTGTTCGCGGCAGGCGGGTTCGGACGGGCGGACCGCGGTGGCGTTGAATCTCGTCAACCTCGGCTTGCTGGGTGGCTATTGTCTGCGGGCGCGCGACCGGGCGATGGGCGCGTTGCTGGCGGCGGCGGGGGTGCTCGGCGGGGTGGAGCTGCTGGCGGACTTTTTGTGCGTGCGGTGCACGGGCACGCTGGACTACTCGCCCGCCCACTCGTGGCTGGTGCTGGCGTCTCCCTGGTG
Source organism: uncultured Verrucomicrobiota bacterium (assembly GCA_964658285.1). Lineage (GTDB taxonomy): Bacteria > Verrucomicrobiota > Verrucomicrobiia > Chthoniobacterales > SZAS-18 > CAHJWO01. The sequence goes on along the minus strand of CAZZYS010000202.1, from coordinate 1,566 downwards.
GATGCCGCTGCTGTGGACCGTGGTGGCGGTGCAGATCGCGGTCGCCGGCGACGCCGCGATCCGACGCTTCGGCCTCGCCCGGGGCGTGGCCCTGGGTGGAGTCCTCGGTGCCTCGCTGATCCCCCTGTACGAGCGACTGGCCTGGGGAGCGCACTGGTGGCGTTACCGGAACTGCCTGCAGATCGGCCACGTCCCGGTGTACATCGTGGTGGCGGAAGCCATCATCGGTGCCGGCCTGGCGACGCTCGGGTGGGGCGCGTTGCGGACGTGCTCGGCGCGCGCCGCGATCCTGCTGGGAGGTGTCACCGGGCTGTTGACGGTGCTGGGCGGAGTCATCGGTTGGGGCGTGGTGGAATACCTCGGTCGAGGCGCCCGCCCGCTCTGGGGGAATCCATGAGCGGGCTCCGTGCGGTCAGCGCCGAGCCTGGGCGTCAGAGATTTTGGCCGTAGGCAAGGAACTGGCGGTACTCACGCAAAATCGAGCTCAGCGCGGCGGTGGCCGCGGCGACCTGCGCGGTCCCCGCGAAAGTTTGCGGAGTCTCGAAAATGATCTCGAAGGGCAGCGGCTGGAGTTCCGCCGGGTTGCTCAGCACGCCTTCGTAGCATTGGGAGATCAGCCCAGCGTGCGCCGGGAATCCGTCGATGATCCCGCCGGACGCTAGCGGCAGGAACCGCGCGGCGGCGGCAAGGGCGGGCTGGGCGAGCGCCTCGGTCAAAGTCGCTCCGCGCACAAAGGCGTAAACGCCCTCCGCCGTGTCGTCGCTGTGCAGAGCCACCAACCCCGCGAACTGGTGGACGCCGAGTTCGCGCTCCAGGTAGTACACCTCCGGCTGCGCGCTGCCGTGCCAGAACTCCCGGTTGAGGTCGTACCCGGCACGGGAGCAGCGCGTGTTGTCCTCGAAACCGCTCGGGTTGCACACCGGGTAGGCGTAGATTTCGTAGCCTTGCGCCAGGTGCGGCTCGTGGGCGAGCCCGAGCAAGAAGTCGCGCAACGCCACGGCCCCTTCGGGTTCGTCCCCGTGGATGGCCGCGAAGATGCCGAGCCGGATCGTGCTCCCGCCGCTCGGGGGACCCCGAAAAACGAAGCGCGGCAGTTGGTAGCGGCAAGTCCCGTGGTGGAACTCACCCACGGCCGAGTAGCGCAGGCGCGACTCCGCCTGGCTGGCGTGTTCGACCAGCGGAGCCAGCAGGCGGTCCACGACGTTGTCTCTGTCGGGGGACATCTCGACGGCGGGAGACATGGTTTCTGGTCCTTTGCACTCGCCGCCGAACAGCCAGGGCAGAGGTTCGACGGTCGTCAGAGGTTGCGGGATGCTGTTGCTGCCAAGAGGCTGGTAGACGGAACGCACGTCGGCAAAATGGTTGGAAGATGGAAAAAAGCGTTTTGCCCGGGCGGTGGGCAGGCCAAGCCTCACCCCCCCGAAAGGCATTTATCGGGTCCGTTATTCTCCGCCGACTTCGTGCCGGGCTTCTCCGGCCAGCGCCGTGGAGAGATAACGCTCACCGGTCGAGCACCCGATGGTGACGATCAACTTGCCCTTGTTTTCGGGACGTTTGGCCACCTCG
>CAZZYS010000201.1:0-8282 GCA_964658285.1 uncultured Verrucomicrobiota bacterium | reverse complement strand
ACCCTGGACCTCCTGGTCCCAAACCAGGCGCTCTACCAAGCTAAGCTACACCCCGGACTGACCTCGCCGCACGTACTTGCGATAACGATGAACCGGCCGCCCTTCTATTGGAGCAAGTCGGACAGTGTCTATGCCGCCACACGGCAACGGGGAACATACTACGCGCTGGTGAAAGTCAAGGGGCGTCCATTTCCGTCGATCCCTGACACGGATGACCGGGCACCGGCAATTTTGCGCGATGCCCTCTCAGCCCAGTTTCACGTAAGCGCCCAGCCCCTGCCGCCCGCCCTCGCGCCCGAAGCCGCTCTCTTTGTACCCGCCGAAGGGGGAAGACGGGTCGAATTGGTTGAACGTGTTCGCCCACACCACGCCGGCCTTCAGCGCGGCGCTCATCTGCAAGATGCGCGCGCCCTTGTCCGTCCACACGCCCGCCGAAAGTCCGTACGCGGTGTTGTTCGCCTTCTCGATGGCCTCTTCCATCGTGCGGAAGGTCAGCACGCTCAGCACCGGCCCGAAAATCTCCTCGCGCGCGATCCGGTGACTCGGCGTCACCCCGGTGAAGATCGACGGCGCGAACCAGAACCCCTTGCCGGGTAACCGGCACCCCGGCGGCTGGTACAAATGCGCGCCCTCCTTCTCGCCGACCGCCACCATCTCGCGGATGCGCTGGAGTTGTCCGCGCGAGTTGATCGCGCCCACGTCGGTATTTTTATCCAGGGGATTGCCCACCCGCAGGCTCGCCAGGCGCGCCTTGAGCTTGGCGACAAAAATCTCGGCGATGCTTTCCTGCACGAGCAGCCGGCTGCCCGCGCAACAGACGTGTCCCTGGTTGAAGTAAATCCCGTTGACGACCCCTTCGACCGCCTGGTCCAGCGGCGCGTCGTCGAAGACGATGTTCGCGGCCTTGCCCCCGAGTTCGAGCGTCAGTCGTTTGCCGCTGCCGGCCGTCTCGCGCATGATGGCCTTACCCACTTCCGTGGAACCCGTGAACGCCACCTTCGCCGCCAGGGGATGCCGCACCACTTCCGCGCCGACCTCTCCCGCGCCGCAGACGAAGTTCACCACCCCGGGCGGCAGTTCCGCGTCGCGCAGGATCTCGGCGAATTTGAGCGCCGTGATGCTCGTCGTTTCCGCGGGCTTGAGCACCGCGCAGTTGCCGCACGCCAGCGCCGGAGCCAGTTTCCACGCCAGCATGAGCAGCGGGAAATTCCACGGGATCACCTGCCCGACCACGCCGAGCGCCTGCGGGCGGCGCGGCCCCGGAAACGCGTACTCCAGCTTGTCCGCCCAACCCGCGTGATAAAAGAAATGCGCCGCCGCCACGGGCACGTCGAAGTCGCGCGATTCCTTGATCGGCTTGCCGCCGTCGAGGGTTTCCGCCACGGAAAATTCCCGCGCCCGATCCTGCAACAGCCGCGCGATGCGGAAAAGGTATTTGCCGCGTTCCGCGCCCGGCATCTTGCCCCACACGCCGTCGAACGCCCCTTTCGCCGCCACGAACGCCGCGTCCACGTCGGCCGCTTTTGCCAGCGGGATCTCCGCCAGCTTTTCCTCGGTCGCGGGATTGATCGAATCGAAATACCCGCCCTTCTTCGGCGCGACGAACTCGCCGTCGATGAAAAGTTCGTAACGGCTCTGGATGCCCGAATCGGCCGTTTCCGGGGCGGGATCGTAGGGCCAGAGATCGCCGAAGACCAGGGCCGGCGCGGACGACGCGGGACGGTGGCCGTTGCCCGGGGCGGCGACGGCGCGCTGGCGGTGGGTTTTGGCGGGGAGAACGGGGGACGCGGCGGAACGGGGCACGGATCGAAACCTAACAACACCTCGCCGCGAAAGTCACGGCGTTTCCCGGCACGGGGGATTCTCCGGGGCTTGCCCAGGTCCGGCCCACGGTGAAGGATGGCTGCCAGCGTCCGCCTCCCCACAACGCCACAAACCCCCATGCGCTGCCAACATCGTCTGGCCTTCACCGGTCTGTTCGCCCTCACTCTCCTGATTTCCCGGCCCGCCCGGGGCGTCGATGACCACATGTACCTGCCCGCCCCGGCGGCGAAGGGGGCCATCGACATCGACGGGCGCGGGTTCATCATCGACGGGCGGCGCACCTACGTCGCCTCGGGCAGCATCCACTATCCGCGCGTCCCCCACGAACTCTGGCGCGACCGCCTCCAGCGTCTCCAGCGCGCGAGTTTCAACTGCGTGCAGACCTACGCGTTCTGGAACTACCACGAACCACGCGAAAACGAGTTTAATTTCGCGGGCGACGCAGACCTCGGCGCGTTCCTGACGACCGCGCAACAACTCGGACTCTACGCGACGGTCCGCCCCGGGCCCTACGTGTGCGCGGAATGGGATTCCGGCGGCTATCCGCTCTGGCTGCGCTTCAAGCCGCCGATGCACGTCCGCACCGACGATCCGAACTATCTGGCGGCCAACGATCATTGGTACGACAAGATTTTGCCCATCATCGCGCAACACCAGATTCACCGTGGCGGCAACGTCATCATGGTGCAGTTGGAGAACGAGCATCCCAAGGGCTGGGGCGTGGTCCACGATCCGTATTTCGACCACCTCGAAGCGAAGGCCGAAAGCCTCGGCATCGAGGTGCCGCGTTTCATGAGCGGCCTCCATCACGGCAGCGGGCCGCACCCGGACAACGGGGATACCTCGAAACGAACGACCCCCTGGTACAGCACCGAGTTCTGGGCCGGTTGGTTCGACCTTTACGGTCCACTGAGTCCGAAGCGGTTCCGGGGCATCGAGACCGACAACTGGTCGATCATGGCGCGCGGCGGCGCGGGTCAGAATTATTACATGCTCCACGGCGGCACCAACTTCGAGACCTGGAACGATCCGAGCGGCGCGGCCAGCTACGACTACGGCGCGGCCATCGGCCAGGCGGGCGACCTGCGGCCGATCTACTACCGGATGAAACGCGCCAACCAGGTGGCGGCGAGTTTCCCCGGCATTCTCGCGGACGGGTCGGACGCCTCGGAGGAGTACAAGGATTTCGCCGCCGACGCCGAGCTGTCCGGGGCACGCCGCAGTCCGGCGGGGACGCTCGTGTTCCTGCGCAATCCCTCGGGCACGGACGCGGTCGCCAAACTGAAGGGCGGCGGCACCCTCACGCTGGACCGGTTTGAAACCTGCGCGCTGCCCCAGGACGCCACCGTCGCGCCGGGGCTGAAACTCGCCGAAACCAGCGTGCGCGTCCTGGCCGTGGCGCTGGATGGGGACACGACGACCGTCGTCACCTACGGTCGGCCCGGCGACACCGGCGCGGTCGTCCTGGCCGCCGACCAACCCTTGCGCGTCGTCGAAAAAGGGAGCGGCCTGACGGCCAACCTGAGCGATCCGCTCCGTGCCCGGGTGGGGGTCAGGTTCCCCGACGGTGTGCCGGATGCCTGCGTGCTCACCGACGGCGCGCGCCGCGTGCGGGTGCTCGCCCTCACTTCGGAGCAGGCGCTCTACACGTGGCTGGTCGGCGCGAGGGGTCGGCAGTCGGTGGTGGTCGGACCGGCGTACGTTTCCGGTTTCGAGGATAAGGGCGGCGCGGCTTCCCTGCTCATCGAGCGGCCGTACGGGCAACCCTCGTGCGGGCAGGTCGCCGTCTACGGAGCTGGTGCCGCGCAACACCTGGCGGTCGGGGCAAACCCCGCGGTGGACACGGTGGCCGCGCCCGGGTTCGAGGGTTGGCAGATGGCTCCGGCGCGGGAAGCCTCGCCGGACTTCGACGATTCCAAATGGAAACGCTCGGACGATCCGTTGCAGATGGGCGCGGACGGCGACACCAGCGCGTTTGCGTGGTATCGCGCGACCGTGGCAGTCCCCGCCGCTGGCACCGGCACGCTGCACTTCACCGGCGCGAACAACGCGGAGGTGTACGTCAACGGCCAAGCGGTGAAGGAAACCAGGCGCCACGGCGACAATTGCGAAGCCGAAGTGCCCCTCGCCGCCGGGCAGAATCTGCTCGCGGTGTTCACCTCCCACCCCGGACGCGAGAAGGCCTTCAACTATCTTGGTTCTCTGAACGATTACCGTCGGAAGGGAATGTTCGGTCCGGCGACGCTGGCGTTCAACGGGACCGATCTGCCCGTGAAAAACTGGCGAATGCACGGCGGGGTGGACGCGGCGGTGGCCGCCACCCAACCGTGGGTAACCGTCGGCGAGACGGACGGCCTGCCCGCCGCGTTCCGCACCAGCTTCCGCGCGAAACGCCCCGCGGAGACCGGTGCGCACCCGGTCTATCGTGTCACCTACGCGGGGCTGACGCGAGGCACGGTCTGGCTCAACGGGCACAACCTGGGCCGTTACCCCGAGAAGATCGGCGTCAGCAGCTTGTATCTTCCCGAATGCTGGCTCGCCGACGGACCGAACGCGCTGACGATCTTCGACGAAACCGGGGCCGCGCCGACGCAGGTGCGCCTCATCACCGAGATGGCGGCGAGCCGGGAGATCATCCGCGTGGACCGTCCCTGCGACGCCGCGACGCCGATGGTGGTTCCCGCGCGGGACACGGGGGCGGACACCGCTCATCAAAACAAAGGCAACCTCGCCCTCGGCCGTCCCGCGACGGCTTCCTCCGCCAGGGACAAACTGCCGGCGGGGGCCGCCACCGACGGCGACGCCGAGACCCGCTGGTGCGCGGCCGACGGCGGCACGGGGCAATGGTTGCAGGTCGATCTCGGCGCGTTGGCCAACGTCACGGCGTGCGAGGTCATCTGGGAGCAGCGGGCGCTTTCCTATCGGTTCGTGCTGGAGGGTTCGGCCGACGGCCAGGACTGGTCGCCGCTGGGTGACGACACGACGGCGGTGCCGCAGTCACCCGACAGCCCGTCGCCGCTGACACGCTGGAACTTCGGCAGCCATCCGGTCCGCTACGTGCGCGTCACGGTCACCGGTCTGGCGGGCAAGGCCACCTCGGCCAGTATCTGCGAGTTGCGGTTGTTCGACGAAAAATGACGTTCGCCGTTTTGCGGCGGCCATTCACTGCTGCGTAACTGACAGGCACATGAAAAGGCGCCTCGTGCGAGGTGCGCGTTCCCGAAACAGCCCGTCAACCGAAAGGGAGCACGCGGATGCGTGGCTCGGCAGGTCTATTTTCCCTTGCCAGCGGCGAAAGTGCGGACATAGTAACGGCTGTTCTGGTGCCTGTGGAGGAACCGGACTTTGCTTGGCGTCCATGCCGCCGGTTTGTCAGTGTCGTTGGCGCAAGGGTTTTAACCCTTTTGCCGTGTTTGACTGCACGAACCGAACGGATAAGAACTCAAACAAGGTTCAAAGTGTCCTCTGCAAACATCTCAAGATGAACAGGAAGAGTGGCTGAGCTTGGTTTAAGGCACTCGACTCGAAATCGAACGTGGGGTTAAACTCACCGTGGGTTCGAATCCCACCTCTTCCGCTCTTTTCGTTCGCAACGGCTTTGCAGAAGTCTCTGCCTGTCGCTCGCGGCAGAAGCTCACGAATCATCGTAGCCATCGCGGTGGCCGGAAGGAATGGGTCATGGACGAGCCTCCTCTGGAACGATAATCTTTTTCCTTGGCGGCTTTGCGGACTTTGCGCGAGGCCATCGAACCGCACCACCATGACCCGCCTGCCCATCACCAAAACCCCCAAAGTCTACGTTGGCGGAGCGTTCATCCGTTCGGAGAGCGGGCGCGTCCTGCCCATCCACGACCCCCGCGACAAAAACAAGCTCCTCGGCAACGTCCCGCTCTGCACCCGCAAGGACCTGCGCAACGCCGTCGAGGCCGCCGCGTCCGCCGGACCCGGTTGGGCGAAACGCACCGCCTACAACCGCGGTCAGATCATCTATCGCCTCGCCGAGATGCTCGAATCGCGCGCGGACGAAATCGCGGCCAGTCTCGCGTCGTCCGGAGCGAACGACGCCGACGCGGCGCGCGAGGTGACCGCCACGGTGGACCGGCTGGTGTATTACGCCGGGTGGTCGGACAAGTTCGCGCAGGTGCTCGGCAACACCAACCCGGTATCGGGTCCCTACTTCAATTTCACCTTGCCGGAGCCGATGGGAGTCGTCGGCGTCATCACGGAAGACACCGCGCCGCCGCTGCTCGGATTGGTCAGCCAGATCGCGCCGATCATCGTCGGTGGCAACACGGTCGTGGCCTTCGCCTCGGAAAAATCCCCGCTGGCGGCGATCCTGCTCGGCGAGATGCTGGCGGTCAGCGACCTGCCCGGCGGCGTGGTCAACCTGCTCACCGGTCGGCGGGCGGATTTGCTGCCGACGTTCGCCACGCACCAGGCCCTGCGCGCGGTGGACGCGGCGGGCGTTTCCGACGCGGAGCGCAAGACGCTCGCCCTCGGCGCGGCGGATTCCGTCAAGCGTCTGAAAACCCGCGCGGACGGTGCGGTCGATTGGTTCGCGCCTACCGCGCAGGGCGTGGAGGAAATCGCCGACTTCACCGAATACAAAACGGTGTGGCACCCTATTGGCGCATAAACGAGGCTGGCGGCTTGGACTGGGCACACGTTTTTGCGTGAAGGAGTTTGTGCTAAGGTTGTTTCGCCCCTGCACGTCTCCCCCTTTATGAAAACAAATTTTCCCGTTGTCTCGGCGCTCGTTGGCACGCTGCTGTTCGCCTGCGGTGCCGCACGAGGCGAGGAACCGAAATTGGCAATTCCCTCGGCGGAAGCGACGAAGAAGCCAGCGGGTTTCGGAGCCGTCGAGTTCCGCGGGTGGCAGCAGGGCGAGCCGCCCGTCAAACTCATCCGCAAGGACGAAGGGTTCTGCGCGTTGACGGGGGTGACCGGGCGTTTTGAGGGCAATGGGGAGCAGGTTCGAGTTTATATCGGGGATGACGATTATTGGTACCTCGGCGGCCAGTCCGCTCAAAAGAACGTCGCCGCTACCTGTGTGATCGTGCGTTACCCGGAGGCCCTGAAACCTGCCTACGTCGAGCCCGTGAAAATCCTGGCGGCGAGCTACAGCTTCGGTTCGCAGTACGCCGACGTGACTGCGCGGGTGCGCGAGTTGTTGAAGAGCGACGGCCCTTTTCAGGCCAACCCGTCGTGCCTGCTGGTAGACCCGCAGCCGGGCTGGAACAAGGCGCTCGTCATCTTCTGCCAAATGCACGGCAAGCGGGCGATTTTCTCGGTCGGCGAAGGAGAAAATGTCAGCCGCAGTCTGATTCAAGAGAAAGCCAGGGCCGTACAGGAACTCGGCACTTCCCAAAATAAATGAGAGATGGAAATCAGCACGCCGGCCGATCCGTACTGATGCTCTCCGTCCGCCGTTTGATCGACGACGTGGGTTCCGTGGACAAGGTCGGGGTCGAAGCACGGGTGGCGGCGTTCACGACGCGCTCGATCAAAAAGAACACCAAACTGTGGGGGCTCAAGACGGCCGTCTCGATGGTGGACCTCACGACGCTCGAAGGACAGGACACTCCCGGAAAAATCGCCCAGCTTTGTGCCAAGGCGCTCACGCCGCATCCGCCGAACCCGGACGTGCCGCCGGCGGCGGCGGTTTGCGTGTACCCAGCGCTGGTCGCCGAGGCGAAGCGCCATGTGATGGGCAGTCCGGTGAGGGTCGCCAGCGTCGCCACGGCGTTCCCGAGCGGGCAGGCTCCGTTGCGCACCCGGCTGGCGGAGGTGCGGGCGGCGGTTGCCGACGGGGCGGACGAAATCGACATGGTTATCAACCGCAACGCGTTTCTCTCGGGCCGGCTGGGCGAGGTGCGCGACGAAATCGCCGCTGTGCTCGAAGCCTGTGGTGGCGACGCGAAGGACGCCGCGCGGCTGAAGGTCATTTTGGAGACCGGCGAACTCGACGGCTACGATCAGATTCGGGCCGCGAGTTTCCTGGCGATGCGTGCGGGGCTGCGCCCGGGCGATTTCATCAAGACGAGCACCGGCAAGACCAACAACAACGCCAACCTCGCCAACACGCAGGTGATGCTGGAAGCGATCCGCGATTTTTACCTGGAGACCGGGACGGCCATCGGCATGAAGCCCGCCGGCGGGATCCGCACGGCCAAGCTGGCGTTGCATTTCCTGGTCGCGGTCAAGGAAACGCTCGGCGACGCGTGGCTGAACAACACGCGGTATCGGTTCGGGGCGAGCGCGTTGCTCAACGATCTCCTGCGACAGATCGAGAAGGAACGAACCGGCGTCTACCAGGCGGCCTACGCGTTTTCCGAGGCGGCGAGCGGGTATTAAAAAGCGTGCGAGAAGACCCGCCGCAGGCGGTCGTCCCATTAAGGTAGGGATGGCTCTCCGAGCCAGTCCCTAATTTCTCCGGGAGACGCTTCGTGCGCACGGAG
>CAZZYS010000200.1:0-8330 GCA_964658285.1 uncultured Verrucomicrobiota bacterium | reverse complement strand
TCCGGCGCATCGCCACCCGCTTCGACCGGCGCGACGTTTACTTCCTGAGCTTGCTCCATCTCGCCAGCACCCTGCTCTGGCTGCGCTGAATGTCGATTCAGCCTAGAGCGTGGTTTGCTCGGGCAAGCTGTAACCACGGCACTCCGTTGCCGTGTTGGCCTCTGCACACCGGACACGGCAACGGAGTGCCGCGGCGACAAATGTTTGTCCGCCTACCAGACGCCGAATGTCCGGTTATCATGCGAAATCATCCGGCCTCCTTGGGAGGATAATTTTCTTAAACATTTCAAGCACAGAGATTTGTACGATAATTTATTCGTTGGCACGGCCCATGCAAATAGAGCGAATAGCCAGCTGGTTCCGTTCGGAGTTTCTCACGAGACCTCTTTCAGTCCGCCTGACAACCCAATCACAAACACACCCGACAAACCCATGCTCAAACGCAACCGTCACTCCCTGACCGCCCTCGCCGCCGCCGGCCTGCTCACCGCTTCCTTTAGCCTCGGCCACCTCGGCGTGTCCAAGGCTCAGGACAACCCCCCGCCGCCTCCCGCCGACCGCGCCGGCCCACGGCCGCCCGGCCCGCGCGGCGAGCGTCCTCCCGGCCCCGATGCGGGCTTGCCCCCAGCCAAGCCGGTGGACCCCAAGACCGCCCCCGCCGCCGTCAAGACGGCCAACGATGCCCTCGCGGGTCTGACCGCCGGTCAGGTCTGGACCCGCACCGCTCCGCGCGGTGAACAAGAGGTTCAGGCCACGCTCGTCCTCAACGGCAAGGACGTTGCCCGACTGGACTTCGATCCCGCGACCGGCCTACTCCGGGCGCGTGGCGAGGGCCGCCCTCTCCCGCCCCCCGCCCCTCCCGGTCCCGGCGCGGACGCCCCGCTGCCGCCGCCCGCCCCGGACGCCAATGCGCCAGCCCCCGTGGCCCCGGTTCCGGTGAACCTCGATCCGATCAAGGCGAACCTCGCCGGCGTGGTCAAGAGCCTGAGCATCGGCCAGGGGGCCGAGGTCATGCCGCGCGAAGGTTTCTGGAAGGTGCCCATCATCTCCGGGAGTCGCGTGGTCGGCGAACTGCACATCTCCGGTGACGGCACGAAGGTCATGGAAGATTTCGCCGCTGCCCGCGACGCCGCGATCTTTGCCCGGTAATTCTTCCTGGCGATCAGCGCGCCGGCTGCCGTGGGCCATTCCCGACGGCAGCCGGCTACTCTTGCTATGCCCGCCGTTGCCGTCTGCCAAACCGGTCACGCCTTCGCGCGGATGTTAAAACCTTTCACGGCACCAGGTAGTACATGGCTTCATCATGCGGCGGGCTTTTCGCCGCTTCCACCGGCCTCTTTTGGTGGAGGAGGTCGTAGGCGTGGCGCACCGCGCGCAGGGTCGCCGAGTACGTCCGGTCTTCCTCCGGATAGATGCGATCACCCGGCAGCCAATCCTCGAAGCGCAGGTTGCGCAAGATCTTCGCCAGGTCGTCGCGGACACCCGCCAGGAGCACCGTGAGACCGTGGCGGTCCGCTTCCCGCAGGAAGTGTTCGAGATGCTCGACCGCGACCACGTCCGGATTGCGCGTGCGCCGCAGCCGCAGCACGAGGTACGCGGCTTCCGTGCGGGCGGCTTCTTGACGGAGATTTTCCAACGCTTTTTCCAGTTCGGGCGCGGCTCCGAAGAACAACTCGCCTTCCAGGTCGTAGATCAACACGGCGTCCGACCGTTCGTCGCCGGGTTGGCGCTCGCGCACCACGCGCTCGGGCGTCACCACCAGTTCGCGCACGGAGAGCCGGGACGCGCGCGGGACAAACATCAGGATGGAAAGTCCCACGCCGATGAGGATGGATTCATCGACGCTGATGAAGATCGCCGCCAAAGCGGTCACGAGCACCAACCCGGCGTCGAAGCGCGAGGCGCGCAGCGCGTAGCCGAGCCGCCGCCAGTCGATGAGCCGGGCGGCCGTGATGAAGAGCAAACCCGCCAACGCGGCCTTCGGGATGAAGCGCGCGTAAGGGCCGAACAGCAACACCACCACGGCGACGATCACCCCGGAGTAGATGCCCGACATGCGGGTGATCGCGCCGGACTGGTAGTTGATGGAGGAACGCGTCAGCGACCCGGAACCGGGCAGGCTCTGGAAGAACCCACCGGCCAGGTTGGAGATGCCTTCGGCGAGGCACTGCCGGTTGTAGTCGAGTGGCTGCCGGGTGTAGGTGGCGATGGATTTGGCGACCGCCAACGCTTCGAGCAACCCGAGAAAGGAAATCGCCACGGCGCTGCCCAGGAGTTTTTGGACCCAGGCCCAGTGGATTTGCGCGATGTGGAAGGTCGGCAGCGCCGCCGGCACCTTGCCGACGACAGCCACGAGCGACTTCCCGTCCGCCGCCGGGATCGACCAGCCGAGAGAAGCCGCCAAACCGGCGGCGGCAAGCAGCGCCAGGAGCATGTCCATTTGCGGCAGCCGGTAGCGGTTGATGACCCGCCGCAGTATTAGCACCGCCGCGACCGTTCCCAGGCCGAGACCGATGGCGTGTGGGTTAAACGGTCCGCCCTTGGTCAGAGTTTCCCAAAGTTGTACCAGCGGCGACTGATCGCCGCTGCCTTTCTTGGCCGCACCGAGGAAGTTGCCGACCTGACCCACCGCGACCAGCACGCCCGCGCCCGCCATGAAGCCGAGGATCACCGACTCGGAGACGTAGCGCGTCAGGTCTCCCAGGCGAAACACGGCGATGAGGATCTGGATCGTACCGACGATGACCGCCAGCAGGAACATCGCCTGGTAGGCGTCGGCCGCCGCGTCGAAGGGCGTCAGGGCAGCGAACACGACGAGCGAGATGGCGTTGGTCGGTCCGTTGATGAGGTGCGAGGACGAGCCGAAGACCGAGGCGATGATCGTCACCACGATGGCCGAGTACAGGCCAAAGCGCGGATCGACGCCCGCGATGAGCGCGTAGGCCATGGCCTGCGGGATGGCGATGGCGGCGACCGTGGCTCCTGCCACCAGGTCGCGGCGCAGCACGTCGGCGGTGTAGCCCGAGTAGATTTTATAGGAAGGGACGTTCATGGGACTTTGGCTGGGCGGATCAGGCTGAAGATGCCGTCGTCGCCGAAGAATTTGGTCTGCGCATCATCCCAGTCCTTGGCGACGAGCGTGACCGGAAAAAGCCGGATGTCCGGCAGCCGGTCACGGTGACGCCTCAGGACTGTCTCGTTGCTCGGCCAGTAGCCATCTTTGGCGAAGAGTTCCTGCGCCTCGTCGGTGAACAGGTATTCGAGATAAGCCTTGGCGGCGGCGGCTGACCCGTGCTTGGCTACGTTGGCATCTACCCAGGCAACGCTGGGCTCCGCGCGGATGCTCACGGGCGGGTAAATCACCTCCAACTCGCCCCCGGATTGCTGCACCTCGCGGATCGCCTCGTTCTCCCACGTCAAGTGCACATCGCCTTCTTTCGCCAGCGCAAAAGTCGTGGTGGCGTCACGTGCACCCTGCCCCAGGCCGGATACGTGCTGACCGTAGAGCTGTCGCAAAAACGCGCGCGCTTCTTCCTCGCTGCCGCCGCGGGTGGTCACCGCGCCCCAGGCCGCCAGCACGCTGAGCTTCCCGTTGCCGGAAGTTTCCGGATCGGGCGTGACGACGATCACACCCGGCCCAATGAGGTCGGGCCAATCCTCGATGTGCCTGGGGTTGGTCTTGCGGACCACGAAGACGATGGTAGACGAGTAGGGTTGTGCGTCGTGCGGCAAGCGTTGCCGCCAGTCCTTGGCGATCAGTCCCTTCCTGACCAACCCTTCGATGTCCGAGGGCAGCGCCAGGGTCACCACGTCGGCGGCCAGGCCGTCGCTGACCGCCCGCGCCTGCTTGGAGGAGCCGCCGTGGGATTGCTCGATCTGGAGCGGGCGGCCCGTGGCGGCCCGGTAGGACGCGACGAACTTCGGATTGAGTTCCGCGTACAGCTCGCGCGTCGGATCGTAGGAGACGTTGAGCAGACGCGGGCTTTGATCGTGATCGTAGTTGCCGTAGGCCAACAAGGCGGCAGCACCGACGACCAGACAAACGGAGAAGAGATTCAGCCAGCGGTTACTCATAAAAGGGTTCACTCAGTGGGAGTGGCGAGCGCTTTCGTCAAAATATCGACCAGGACGCTCTGCGAGCTGCCGTCGGGGTCGAGTTCGGGATCGAGGATGGTCACATCCATCCCCGCGAAACGCGGCGAGCGCACCAGCCGTGCCAGCAGCGTCGTCAGTTCCTCTGCCGTGAGACCGCCCGGCTCCGGGCAATCCACCGCCGGCATGATTGACGGGTCCAGCACGTCGGCATCCAGGTGAATCCAGAACCCGGCGAGCCCCGGTTGTTTTTCGTACGAGTCGGCCAGGGCGCGCGCTATCCATTCCATACCCAGGGTCCGCCCGTCTTCCAGGGTGACGAACCCGACGCTGGCGCTTTGCAGTTCATTGAGCTTCCGACGTTCTTGGTCTTCCTCGGAACGGAAGCCGAAGAGGACCACGTCTTCCCGATGGAAGTAGGGGCGGCGGCTCTCGATGTTGGTCAATGACTCGGTGCCACTCCCGGTGACGATGGCCAAGTCCGCGCCCGCCACGTTGAGAGCGGCTGCGTTGCCGGGGTGATCGTAGTCGTGATGCGCATCGAGGAACACCAAGGCATAACGGCCGGCGCGGGCGAGCGCCAGGCCGCAGCCGAGCACAACGGAGCAATCCCCGCCGCAGACGAACGGGGTGAACCCCTCCTCCCGCGTCTCGGAGACAGCGTTCGCCAGGGCGAGCGTGAACTCACGCACCACCGCCGCGTTGCGAGTCTTTTCAATGCGTTGCTCGTCGTCCGGGTAAGGCAAACGGGTCAACGCCGCCACTTCCGTTGCGCCGATAGATTCGAGTAGGCCGCGCCGGGCGAGGGCTTGCGGCAGCTTGTCCGGCCGACGCTCACGGCCGTCCGGGTGACGGCTGAGCCCGAGGTTGGTCGGGGCATGGATGAAACCGAAGGTTGGCATGATCTCAAAAAGGGTTACGGCGGGGTCTCAAGCCTTCTGACGCAAGCGCAACAGACGCTCGCCAGCGGCGTGGAGGGTTTCTTCCCTTTTGGCGAAGTGAAAGCGGATCAGGTGATGCACGGGTTCCGCGAAAAAGCTGGAGCCGGGCACCGCCGCCACGCCGATTTCCCTGGCCAGCCAGTGGCAGAATGCCGTGTCGTTCGCGTGGCCAAAGTCGCTGATGTCCACCAGCACGTAGTACGCGCCTTCCGGCTCGGAGAACTTCAGGCCCGCGCGCCGCAAGTAGTCGAGGAACACGTCCCGCCGCCGGGTGTACGCGGCGGTCAGGTTTTCGTAATATGGCGGTGGGAAGCGCAGTGCCGTGACGGCAGCTTCCTGGAGCGGGTGCGGTGCGCCGACGGTCAGGAAATCGTGCACCTTGCGGGCCTGCGCGATGATCCCTGCCGGGGCGATGACGTAACCCAGCCGCCAGCCGGTGATGGCGTAGGTCTTCGAGAGCGAGCCGACCGTTAGCGTGCGTTCCCACAGGCCCGGCAGCGCGGCGGCGTAGACGTGCCGGTGCGGCGCGTAAACGATGTGCTCGTAGACCTCGTCCGTGATGAGGAAAGCGTCGTGCTCGCGGGCCAGTTCGCCGATGAAGAGGAGTTCGTCCTCCGTGAACACCTTGCCGCAGGGATTGGATGGGTTGCAGACCACGATGGCGCGTGGCTTTTGTGCGAACGCGCGGCGCAGTTCGTCACGGTCAAAGCCAAAGCCCGGCGGGTGCAACGGCACGTAGATGGGCCGCGCCCCGGCGAGGATGGTGTCCGCGCCGTAATTCTCGTAGAAGGGCGAGAAGATCACGACCGAGTCGCCCGGGTTGCAGACGGTCATGATGGCGACCAGCATCGCCTCCGTGCCGCCGCAGGTGGCGACGACGTGCGCGTCAGAATCAATCTCCAAATCCATCAGCGCCGACTGCTTCTCGGCCAGCGCCTGCCGGAACGCGGGCGCACCCCAGGTGATTGCGTACTGATGATGGTCCCCCTTGGCCATCTCTTGCGCGCCGGCGGCGAGCAGTTCGGCCGGCGGATCGAAGTCGGGGAAACCCTGCGAAAGGTTGATGGCGTCGTACTGGCGGGCGACGCGGGTCATCTCGCGGATGATCGACTCGGTGAAGCGATGGAGACGTTGCGCGGTCGCGGGCATGGCAGGCAGGGCAAGGGAATTAAATCTCGAAGGCGAAGGCGTGTGCGGGCAGGTCGGCGGACGCTGCGGTTGCCAGCGTCCCGAGTGGCGCGCGGTCCTGCTCTGGAGAACAAAACCGCGCGGCCAGATCGCGCGCCTGGACGCGCAGTTCCGGCACGGCGGTCGTTTCCATGAGCCGACCCTTTTGGGGGCTGCCCAGCGTGAAGAGGCGGCGGCTGACGGTGCCGTTCACGTCGAGCAGCGCCCCGTCGCCGGCGACATCCAGCCCGAGCATCAGGGCGTCCGGGCGGGCCAGCCCCCGGGAGAAGAGGCTGGCCACCAGCGGATCGCCCAGGCGATGGTAGTTGCACTCCGGCCCGGTACAGTTGACCACGTAGCCGACGCGCAGGGTTTCGCGCTCCCCGT
Organism: uncultured Verrucomicrobiota bacterium; assembly: GCA_964658285.1. Taxonomy (GTDB): domain Bacteria; phylum Verrucomicrobiota; class Verrucomicrobiia; order Chthoniobacterales; family SZAS-18; genus CAHJWO01. Next base: position 1,743 of record CAZZYS010000200.1, on the reverse strand, counting down.
GCTTGCCGTGCGGTTGGAAAACCACCTCCAGGGCGCTGCCGCCATCGACCTCGGCGATGCGTTCGATCCGGCCCCGGTGGCAGACCAACTGGCCGGAGCGTTCCAGTTCCTCTTTGACCGCCAGCACCTCGGGGGCTGCCCGGTGGCGGCGCGGCTCCCACCGCGCGCGCAGGTGCCGCAGGAAACGGCTGCGTTCCACCCGGCTCAGTCCCTGCCAGAACTCCTGCGCGAAGGGCCGCAGCGCGTCGATCACCGCCCGCCAGTCGCTGCCCTGGGCCGCAGCTCGGGCGACCTGTGCCCGGACGATCCGCAGCATCGCGCGCACGGTGGTGGGCAGTTCGCCCGCCCGCAGGAACGCGGGCCAGGGAGCCAATCCGACGGGGTGCGGCTGGGGAAAGAGCCCGTGGCGTGAGAGCACGTGGAGCGTCCCTTCGCGCTTGCGGTGCTGGAGCGTGAGCAGCAGATCCAAGCCCGTTAGTCCGGAGCCCAGGATGAGCGCGTCACCGGGCGCGGCCAACCGCGCGTGGGTTTCGGCGGACCAGGACGAGTACAGGTAGCGCGCGCTGCGATGGAAGCGGGCGTCGCGCAGACGTGGATCGCCCGGCGGGAACGTGCCGAGCGCGAGCACCACGCGCCCGGCCCGCAGGCTCCGCCCATCCGCCAGCTCGATCCGCAACGGACCCTCACCGCCCGACCCGGTGGGTACGATGTCCACCGCTTCGCCGGCGATGCGGCGCAACCGCCCGTCCGAGTGCATGGCGGCGTGGTCCAACAAGGAAGCGACGTATTTTCCGTAGAGCACGCGCGGCACGAACGTCCCGGCGTTTATTTCCGTCAGGCCGAGCTCCGAGGTCGCTTCCGGGTGCGCCTCCAGCCAGCGCAAAAAGTCGTCCAGCCGATCCGGGAAAGCGCCCATCTTCCCGGCGGGCACGTTGAGCAGGTGCCGCGTGCAGGGCGTGCCGTACGCGACGCCACGTCCGAAGGCGGAAAGCTCCCTTTCGAGCAGCGCGATGCTGACCGGCGGCGTGCCCTGCTCCCGGGACGCGGCCAGCAGTTGGATGGCCGTCAGAGTGCCGCTGAAACCGGCTCCGATGATGGCCACGTCGTAGGACGGTTCAAAAGGTGCGGTGTCTTCGTTTGCCATAAGCGTTGCAAGGGGGTTGTTCAAACGGTCCGGCGGGTGAGCAGGTGAGCGAGCGCCCGTTCCTCGAGCGCAAGGAAACGGTCGTCGCCCCGGACGCGCGGACGAGGCAGGTCCACCGGGAAATCGAGCGTGAAGCGGCCCTCTTCCATGACCAGCACGCGGTCCGCCAGGGCGACGGCTTCCTCCACGTCGTGGGTGATGAGCAACCCGCCGAAGCGCTGCTCCAGCCACAACGCCTCGATGAGTGCCTGCATCTCCAGCCGGGTCAGCGCGTCGAGCGCCCCGAGCGGCTCATCGAGAAAGAGCAGCGGCGCGCGGCTGGCCAACGCCCGGGCCAGAGCGACGCGCTGACGTTGGCCGCCGCTGAGCGTCGCGGGCCAGTCGTCCGCCCGGTCCAGCAGACCGACCCGGGAGAGGGCCTGTCTGGCGGCGCGTACCCGGTCAGGCTCCGGCGTGGCCAGGACGACATTCTGGAGGACCGTCTTCCACGGCAGCAGGCAGGCGTCCTGGAACATCAGGCGCGCCGCGTGGTTCAAACCCGTCAGGTGCTGGCCGGCCAGAGCGAGGTTCCCCCCCGAGACTCGCTCCAGGCCGGCCAG
>CAZZYS010000199.1:0-8334 GCA_964658285.1 uncultured Verrucomicrobiota bacterium | reverse complement strand
TGCGCGCCCGGCCGTGGCGGGTGGCGTTGCCGACGGCCTCCTGCGCGATGCGGAAAAGGTGGACGGCATGGATGTTATCGCGCACCGGCAGCGGCTCCGGGCAAATGAAATCGCAGAGGACCCCGGTCAACCGCGTGGTGCTGTTGGCCAGTTCCTCCAGCGCGCTTTCCAAGCCTCCCTCGTCCCGGTCCACGGGGGAAAGGCCGCGCGCGACCTCCCGGGCGCGGTCCACGGCGTCCTGGAGCAGGACGGCGATTTCACCGGCGGATTCCGCCCGCGGGTGATGCTCCGCGGCGAGGTTCTGGCGCAGGAGGTCGGCCGTCAGGCCGATGGCGGCGAGGTACTGGCACACGCCGTCGTGCAGGTCGCGGCCAATGCGCTGGCGCTCGCTTTCGCTGACGCTGATGATCTCGCTCTCCAGCCGCTGCGAACGCTCCAGCAGACGCACGCGCGCGCCCATTGTATCCCGGTTCTGCTTGAAGGCCACACCGGCGAACGCGATCACGAAAAAGAACATCAGCCGCACGAGGATGTCCCACGCCTGGAGCCAGCCGTTGTCATACACGTGGCCGGCTGCCACGTCCGCCCACCACCAGACCAATGTACACACCAGCGTGAAGAGCAACGCCGGGGTCCGGCCACCGAACCATACCAGGAACAGGATCGGCGCAGCGTAAACCGGGTAAACGGCGAGTTCGTAACCCGTGATGTAATCAAAAAAGCCGCAAACCGCCAACTGCGCCGACGCCACGGCGCAGAGGAGCCACAGCGGTTGTCGCCTGAACATCTCGGCGGCGGGTTCGAGCACGTTCATCGGGAGAAACTCGGTCGATGCGGATACCAAAGGATGAAATATGACCGTGGCAATGGCCTTTGGCAATGCTTCGTGCAGGAGTCATGCTCGTCAAAGCTGCCGCAAATTATCCAGCCCACTGGCTGATTTTAGTCAACGGGGGTCGATGCAGACGCGAACAACGAGCGCTCTCATAGCTGAGAAGTCCCTTTCTCCTCGTGTGCGCGGTCGCTGGCGATTCGGGCATGGGGTCTGCTATGCCCGCAGGCCGCTCGACAGGAGGGGTGCCGGCAGGGTGGTCCGGCCAGATTCGTCGAGGGTTTCGGAGCCCCTCTCCGGGCGCAACGCCGTTTTCCAATTTGTACAGGATCAACCGCTCAAGCCCCATGACCAAACGCCCCCCATCGCCCACCCGAATTGCCATCGCCGGTTGCCTCGCTTTGTTGCTTGCGACGGGAACGTTGCGCGCCCAGGAACCGGCCACCACGCCCGCCACACCCTCAACCACGCCCGCCGCCTCTGCGACCGTTCCCGCCAACGCCGCGCCGACGCCGACCGACGCCCAAAAAATCGCGGTGCTCGAAGCTTACGTGACCAACGGCGACCCTTCGCTGGCGCTCAAAGACAAGGACGGCAAGACCCCCGACGGGTTGACGACCGCCGTCATCGGCTCGTCCGGCCCGGGCCACAACGCCTGGATGATGACCAGCGCCGCGCTGGTGCTTTTCATGACCCTGCCCGGCCTCGCGTTGTTCTACGGTGGACTGGTGCGCCGGAAAAACGTCCTGAGCGTGTGCGCGCAATGCCTGGGCTGCGCGGGCCTCGTCACCATCCTGTGGTGGGCGGTGGGTTACAGCTTTGTCTTCGGGAAGAACTTCGGCAGCCCGTTCCTGGGCGGCAGCGAGTTTTTCCGGCTCAAGGGGGTCACCAGCGCGCCCAACGGGGACTACTCCTACTGGGTGTCGCAAAACGTGTTCGCCATGTACCAGTTGATGTTCGCCATCATCACTCCGGCGCTCATCGTCGGCGCGATTGCCGAGCGTATGAAATTCACGGCGCTGATGACTTTCATCTCGCTGTGGATGTTCCTGGTCTACTTCCCGCTGGCGCACATGGTCTGGGGCGCGACGGGGCTGATGAACGGCACCTTCAATCCGGATGCGAAGATCAAGGCGCTCGACTTCGCGGGCGGCACGGTCGTGCACATGTCCTCGGGTTGGAGCGCGCTGGTCCTCTGCTTGATCCTGGGCAAACGCATCGGCTTCGGCAAACAGGCGATGCCCCCGCACAGCATGGTCCTGTGCATGGTGGGCACGGGGATGCTGTGGGTCGGCTGGTACGGGTTTAACGCGGGCAGCGCGGTGGCCGCCGACGGCGTGGCCGCCAACGCGTTCATGACGACGACGCTCGCCACGGCGGTGGCGGCCTTCGTGTGGCCGACGCTGGAATTCATGCTCAAGGGCAAGGCGAGCATCCTGGGCTATTGCTCGGGCGCGGTGGCGGGGCTGGTGGTCGTCACCCCGGCGTGCGGTTACATCGACGCGACGGGAGCCATCATCATCGGCGTGTGCGCGGCGGCGATCCCGTTTTTCTTCGTGGTCAAGGTCAAGGGGTGGTTCGGTTACGACGACGCACTGGATACCTTCGGCGTCCACGCCGTCGGCGGCACGATGGGCGCGCTGCTGACCGGTCTCCTGGCCGTCCCGGCCAAGACGGCCGACGGCGCGATGGCCAACCCGGACGCGGTCAACGGCAACCTCGCCGCGAACGTGGACAAATACATTTATGGACATTCGTTGTGGCTGGAGCAACTGAAGGCCATCGGCCTGACGCTGGCGATGGCCATCGTGGCGACGGTGATCCTCGGCTTTCTGCTGAAGGCGGTCATGGGCCTGCGTCCGACCGAGGAGGGTGAGGACACGGGCCTGGACATCACCGACCACGGCGAGGAAGGCTACCACGACGTTTCCAACGAGGGCTACGGCCACACGGCCGGCGTTCACCTGAGCGAGGAAGTCCGGCCGCAAGTGTCGTAGGAGGCGGTGAATACTATCAACGCTTAAAAGATCACGGGAAAGGGACCGAAAGGTAGCCGGTCGCCGGGGGGAAGGGGACCCGGCGTCAGGTCGAGGGCAGGGAGAGCAGAGGCGGTTCGCGGCCGGAGGGGGCGGCGGACCGCCTCACTTTTTTTGTGGGTGGGAAGGTTCCACCGACGGCCGGGGTGGGTGCGCTTCCTGCTTTTTACGCGGGGAAGTGCGCGGGCGCGGCGGACCGTCCGGCACTCATCAGCCCATACTTATACCGCTTTTCAAGTTGGCTGATGCGTTCACAATCGGAGCGGCATTGGTTCCGCTCCCGCCACAGGCGTCTATCATTTCAGGCGGCTGACGCCGCAAACGTTGACCAATGCCGCTCGGAGAGCGCCATCCACCGCTCGCTTCCACCTCCTCTATTTTGAGAAGCGGTGTAGCATCTCACGCCCCTGCCGGGGCTGAAACCGAACAGGCAACCGAAAGGGCTTTGGTCCGTTACCCGAGGTATACGTCATCATGCGGCAGGCGGTGCGCCTGCCTTACAACCGGAGGACCTACCGTGGCGGACCGGAAATCCGCACGAGCTGTTTCTTCGTCAACTCGACCCCGGTCTTCCGGTAATGCGCATCCTCCTCGGCGGTCGGCGTATAGGGAGCGAGGTGTTCCTGGTACTCCTTGAACGCCTCGCTCTGGCGAAAGCCGATCAGGTGTCCGTCGGGCGAATCCCAATAGATCGTCATGATGTAACGCTGTCGCTCCCGCGTGGCGCGCATCAGGTTGAAACCCAGGCAATGCGACGACGCTTCCAGCAATTCGCCCGCGTTGCGAAACGCTTCTTCAAAAGTTGCCTCGTCGCCCATTGCGACGTTGTAGCGGATGACCTCGATGACCAAAACGTGTGATTTCTAGTGGACTGCCGTTGTATCGGGCCAACCGCGCTTTCAGGACGCCACCGTTTCACGGGTGGGCCGGGAAGTCCGGGCAGCGGTACTGCCCAGTTTCCAGGTGCGCCGGCGCAGGAAGATATCTAGTGGCAGTAAAAGCAGGGCGGCGGCAAGAAAATCATTCGTCAAGTCCACCCGTCGAGCCGAAAAATGCGTCGGCGCGGCAAAAATGTCCGCCGCGGGCGGGTCGAACCGTCCCGACCCCGCCAACGCCAACGCGCGCAAAAACCCCTCGTCCGTGTCCGTGCGCAGGAATTCGCGTGGGTAGGAGCGCGTGTGACCGAAGACGTAGGGGCGTTCCGTCAACTCGGATGAGGACACCGAGAACATCGTCGTCGCCCCCCCGCCGCCCGCGTCGCCGTCCGGGGCCGGCAGGTCGAACTCCGCCCGGTAGCTGCCCGGCGCGATTTGCTCGGCGTGGACGGCCTTCGTCTCGCCGGTGGCGGTGTCCAGCGCGGTCACGTCGATGGGCAGCCGGTCGCGGAAGCCCCCTTCCGGCGTCAGGGCGTCGATATCGAGCCGCAGCCGGCGGCCGTCGCCCTGCTCGAAGGCGCGAACCTGGAAAGTCGCCTGATCGCCCTTGCGCAACAGCCCCCGGACGACCTGCGCCCAGAATTTCCCGTAACCGTCCCACGTTAGCCATTCACCGGCCCAGCGGGCCTTGGCGTCGCTCGTAAAGGCCCCGGTTTGACCGAGGCCGTAGCGCCAGGTGGCCAGCAGGGGTTCGCCGAGTTCGGTGGCGAGAGCGATCTGCGCGGTGGGTTTGGGTTTGGTGGCGTTGTAGCCGAGCAGGGGCGGGCAGGATTTCCAGTCGATGCCGGCGGCCAGGGGCGAGGGGCCGGCGGGCACGGGGTTGAATGGCTCCTCCACGAGACTGGATTGGGCGACCTTCATCGTCTCGGTGCTGAAAATCTGCGGCAGGGTGGTGGCGTCGTTGGTGAGGTAGAACCGCCCGCTGCCGCGCTCGGCGAGACCGCGCAGGAAGAGCACGTCCTTGTCGTGTTCGGTGCCGAGGCCGACCACGCTGACGGTGACTTTTTCCGCCAGCAGGGCGCTGACGAGGTCCGTGGAAGTGCCCCGGCCGGCGGGCGCGCCGTCGGGCATCTCGCCGGAGTTTTTTTCCTCCGCGTCGGCGGCATCCGAGAACAGGATGACGTGCTTGATCTTGGCCGGCGCGTCGCGCATGACCTTCAGGGCGTCAGCCAGACCCGTGTAGATGTAGATGCCGCCGCCGCCCGCGGTGATGGCGAGGATTTTTTGTTCGTTGGCGGACCGGTTGCCCAGCCGTCCGAGGGGGACGACGCTGTTGACCTGGGTGTCCACGGCGGTCAGGCCGAAGAGGTCTTTGGGCTGGAGAACGTTCATGGCCAGCACGCTGCCCTGGTCGGCGAGGCTGATCTTGGTCGCACCCGAACCGCCGCCGGCCGGGGCCGTCATGGAACCCGAGCGGTCCAGCACGATATACAGGGCGACGCTGGGTGTTTCCTGCCGGTCGTCGTGATCGGTGCGGACGGGCAGCATCTGCTCGATGGGCGTACGGAAATACCCACCGACGCCGAAGGAATTTTCGCCGCCGATCATCACGAACCCGCCGCCGAACTGCTGGACCCAGGTGCGGTAGAGTTCCATCTGGTCGCGGGTCATGGAAAGCGCCGACACGTCGCTGAGCAGGAACAGGTCGAAGCGTTGGAGTTCGCTCAGGGAGCGCGGCAGTCCGGCGGGACCACGGGTTTCCACGTCGATCTTCGCTTCGCGCAAAGCCCCGGCGAGCGGCGCGGCCTTGGTTTCGTCGCCGTCCACGAGCAGCACGCGCGGGCTGCCGCCGAGCGCCACGGTGGCCCCGGCGCGGTTGTTTTCCAGGCGGGTGTCGGCGGCGGGGAGGATTTCGACCTCGTAGGCCGTGAACCCGTCGCCCGCGCGCAGGTTGGGGAAGGCGAGGTCGTTGCGGCCCGGTTTGAGCGAGACGGCGTCCCGCGTCGAAACGAGAAATTGGTTCTGGTAGAGGCGGACGGTGGCGGTGGTGGCGACGTTGCTCTCCACGTCGGCGCGCAGGTCGAAGGGTTCGCCGGACTTCAGGCCGCGCGGCACGTCCACGCTGGCGACGAGCACTTCGGGCACGGCGGGATTGCGCAACGGCACGGTGGAGACCTCCACGCCCGCAACCGCGAGACGCGCGGCGGTTTCGCGTCCGGCGGCCCCGGTGTCGTTGCCGTCGCTCAGGAGCACGACGCGACGCGCACGACCGGCCGGGAGGATGCTCGCGGCGAACTCCAGCGCGCGGCCGATGTCGGTGCCGGCGCGGTCGGCGTCGGCAGTGGCGGGCCAATGTTCGGCGAGTTGACCGTTCTCGGCCGGGGCCTGCCAGACGTTGACCCCGCGCGCGAAGCCCAGGACGGCAGCCTCGTCGTGGGCGCGGCGATGCGGGAGGCTGCGCTCGACGTAACTCCGGGCCGCCGCGCGCGCCTCGGGCGAGACGCTGGCGGAATCGTCCACAAGGAAAACCACGCTGAGATCGTCGCCGCGCCGCAACAGGCGCGGACCCGTCAGTGCCAGCAGCACGCAAGCCAGCAACAGCGCGCGGACCGCCAGCGTCACGAGCCGCTGGCGCGGCGTCATGTCCGCGAGCGAACGCCGCACGACCAGGACCAGCAACACCGCGCCGGGCAGGGCGAGCAGCAGAAACCAGGGATGCGTCAGTTCCACGGACAAGTCGGCAGCTAAGATGAACGCAACGTGCCAAAAGGAAAGCGGCGATCCCGCGATTGCCCCGCAGGCATTCGCCGATTTCGCTTGGTCCCCTTGCCACCGTCGCAAGCAAACGCTTGTCAGACTGCAAACTGCCTGCTTAAGCTGCGTTCCCTTCCTGCCCTATGCCTTCCGCTTTCATCGGTATTCTCTTCGGCTTCGCCGCGTGGTTCATCGTGCGCTACCTGATCGGCGGCTTTTACACCGTCAACCAGAACGAACGCGCCGTGAAAACGAGCTTCGGCCGCGCCCAACGCATCGGCGCGAACCGCACCACCCTCGACGATCCCATCTCCGAACCGCTCCGTCCGGACGAGCGCGACCGTTACGTTTACCCGCAGGTGCGCGTCATCGGTCCCGGCGGCCCCTACCTGAAGATGCCCTGGGAAAAGATTCACAAGGTCACCGTGGCGACGCAAACGCTCAACATGGCGCTCGACCTCGAAGACCCGCGCGCCAATTCGCAGGGCCAGATGCTCGAAGCCGTCACCAAGGACCAGCTCAACACCGGACTCACCGGCCAGATTCGTTACCGCGTGAGCGAGAGCAACCTGTACGCGTATCTCTTCGGCGTGAAAAAGCCCGTGATTCACATCATGGCGTATTTCATCAGCATCCTGCGCGAACGCATCGCCAATTTCGAGGCCAAGCCCATCACCATTGCGGCCGTCGTGGCGGATGACGGGGGTAATTCGCCGATTGACGAGAACGCCATGCCCGAGCGCGTCGTGACGGGGGTTTCCATCAACGACCTGCGCAAAAACCTGCGCGACCTCAACGAGTTCATGGATCACGAATGCGCCTCGTCGGCCGCGCGTTACGGCATGGTGCTCGATGCCTCGCTCATCACGGGCATCGATCCGCCGGTGGAGGTGGAATCGGCGCTCGCGGCCATCAACACCGCGCACAACGAGGTGTCCAGTTCCATCAGCCTCGCCCAGGGCGGCGCGGACCAGAAGATCGTGCAGAGCAAGCGTGCGGTCGAGATCGAGACGCTCAAGGCGCAGGCCGAAGTCCAGCCGCTGACGGCGCTGGCGAACCAGTTGGCCGACCTGCGGCGCAGCGGCCCCGACGGGCTGGCGGCGTACCTGCGCAACGTGCGCCTGGGACTCTTCGCCAAGGCCGGACAAATCTTTCTGGAGGCGAAACGCTAACCGATGTTTTCCAACCTGCTTTCACTGCCGCTCGCCGACTTCGCCACCTTCTTCAAGTTCGGGGTCGGGGCGTTCTTTGCGATGTTCATCATCGCGCCGATCTTTTTCGGCGTCGTCCGGGCGCTCGGCCTGTACGCCATCGTCGAGGAACGCACCTGCCGGGTCTATGTCCTCTTCGGCAAGGTCATCGGCGTGCTGAACGAGCCGGGGCTGCACCTGCTGCCGTTCATCCTGGGACCGGCGGCGCTGATCGTCAATTTCATGGGCCGCTGCTACGTGCTCGACCTCAAGCTCGACCAGGAGTATCTGCGCAGCCAGCCGGTCAACAGCGAGGAAGGCGCGCCGATGGGCATCGGCGTGTGGTACGAGATGTTCGTGGCCGATCCGGTGGCGTTTTTGTTCAACAACATGGACCCGCGCGGCTCGTTGCGCGCCAACATCAGCAACGCCACGGTGCGTTGCCTGTCCAACATGCCGCTGGCGGACATGCTGGAGAATCGCCACGTCATGAGCAACACCGTGCGCAACGAGGTCGCGCCGAAATCCACTGCGTGGGGTTACCGGCTCGGCTCCATCTACATCCGCAAGGTGCATTTCCGCGACACGGGCATGATCCAGCAGATCGAGGCCAAGGTGGTCAACCGGCTGCGGCAGGTCACGAGCGC
>CAZZYS010000198.1:0-8351 GCA_964658285.1 uncultured Verrucomicrobiota bacterium | reverse complement strand
GCGAGACCTCGCCTTTCGGCTCGAAGTCGGAAAGCAGCGGAAAGTGCAGCTTGCGATCCCGCGCGAACGCCGCGTGGCACCAGGTGCCGTCCACCGAGATGCCCAGCACAGTTGCGCCCAAGGCGTGAAAATCGGGCAGGACCTCGTTGTAGAGAGCCATCTGGTCGCCGCAGACCGGGCTCCAGTCGGCCGGGTAGAACGCGAGCACGACGGGCTGCCCGCGAAATTCGCTCAGACTGACCGATTGATCGGGCGTGCTCTTGAGGGTGAAATCAGGAGCCTCCACGCCCGGTGCAAGGATGGTTGCCACGTCGTCGTGGCTCAGGTGGGCAGGTTCCAGTTTCGCTTGCATGGATCGGTTCGGTTGGGGACGTGAGTTTTGAGGATTGCGATTCCGTTTGCGGGTGGAACACCGGCAGGGAAAGCGTCTGAGCATCAGTCCCCTCAGAAGTCCACAGCGAGGGTTCCCTGTTGAGTGTGAAAGCCCACCCCAAGATCGTCGTCCCGCTGAGAGACCCCCACCAATGCTTCCTCTCCCCGCCGTTCGATAGCCGCACGCTATGAGAGAGCGAGCTTTGTAAACGTCTGTGGGCGCGCCGTGCCGTTCAGGAATTACGTTGTACCGGCGGAGATCATTGGTCAGAGTCCGGCTTTGTTCTTACGGAGCTTCGTCACCTGCGCTATTTCGTTGCCGTCGCCACGGAGATGAGCTTCACCGCCGCCGCCAAGCTGCGCCTTGCCCAACCTTCTCTCACCCGTCAGATCAAGAACCTGGAGGATGAATTGCGCGTGCAACTCTTCTCGCGTGAGAAACGCCACATCGCCCTGACCGACCAGGGGCAGTTTTTTCTTGAACGCACCAGGAAGCTGCTCGCCCAATCCGCGCTCTAATTCCACGATCGTCTTGCGGCATTCTTGGCCCTCCGCATCCACACAAACAGCCTCAGTGCGAAGTTTCATGCGAACCTCCGGTTCTCCAGCCGCTTCTCCAAGCGCTGGTTCGCCTCCCGCAGGCTGAAGCGCTCTGGTTGCAGCGGCCCACATTGTTCGAGCCTCCGATCCAAGCTCTGAGAGCCTTGGGCCAGAGCGTTCCGCAACACCTCCCAGGTGTCGGCGGGTTGATCCGCGTACGCATCCGCCATGAGCTTGGCTATAGCATCGCGCTCGGCTGGAAGACCCACCTGCTCGTGTTGGTCCTCTCGCCTAAGCATTAGGCGGTATCCGGTGGGACCGTCGTAATACTGCGGAGGTGTTGCACCTCGCCCGTCTAGACAGACGGGTCTTTCGTCGGCCTCAGATCCATCTTGGGAGTCGCGCACCCGCATTTCCCACTCCCACTGGTTCATGAAGCCAGGGTTGAAGAGAAAACGCTCCTGGCGATGCAAACCAAAGTCGGAGAGCCGCTTGGATTTCGTCTGCCGACGAAGGCTGTTGAATTCTCGGCCGTGCAGGCGGACAGCGTAACCCGCCCCACTCTCCCAGCTGAGCATTGCATGGAAAAGGTCAGCGAAGTCGGTGAGGGCCAGAAAGTTCGGCACTGCCACCTGTCGGATGATCATCGGGTACGCGTCATGCAGGACGGCGCGGAGAACCAGTCGTTTGAAAGGAGTTTGCGGGATCATCCCCCGATCCTGCAACCACCCCCAGACTTTGTGTTGCTCTCCTTCCTGCGTAGCGACAAAGGCCCGGAGTTCATCGCTGGCTGGCCGATCAACAGATCAAGATCATTCGGATTGACTCTCCAAGCGGCTCGAAAAGGTGGTTCTCGTCATCATGAATCATGGTTGCAACTTTAAGGTAGATTTGAGCGGTTACGAGCTCGCACGCGCAAAGTTAGCCGCCGAATCAACCGCAATAGCGATTTTTCCCCGGACATCGTTGTTCGGGGTCTCGAGCCGGGCATGGGCGAGGGGGATGTCGGCGAGCGGATAGACAGCGCCAACGTGCGGCCGCAGCTGACCACGCTCTACCAATGTGCTCAGTTCATCAAGCTTGCCGCGGTTCTGTCTTGTGAAAACGAAGTGAAAACTCGAGTTTTTGCCCCATGCTTCGATGAGGTGCTGTGGCTGTGCGGTGTCCACGATCGTGACAACGCGGCCAAGTTGTGCGAGCGCGGCCGGGCTGCGGGACAATGTGTTGCCACCAATGGTATCAAACACGACGTCGACCCCGCGATCACCGGTTTCCCGCATTATAGCGCTAACATAATCTTCTTTCTTGTAGTCGATGACCACGTCCGCGCCAATACGTCGTGCGAACTCGAAGTTATCTTCGCGTACGGTCGTGAATACCTTCGCACCTATAGCTTTCGCGAGCTGGATCGCCACATGGCCGACCCCTCCTGCGCCGCCGTGGATCAGAATGCTTTCCCCCACCCTTAGAGCTACGCGGACGACCAAGGCCTCCCATGCCGTCCCGCCAACCAGACTCAGGCTTGCTGCTTCGAGATGGCTTAGCGAGGAGGGTTTCCTTCCGATAATGTTTTCGTTTGCGACGTGGTACTCAGCATAACTTCCCGGTCCGTCAAATATTTGCGGGGTGTACCAAACTTCGTCTCCTGGAGAGAACATCGGCACGCCCGTTCCGACTGCTTCGACAACCCCGGATACGTCATGACCGGTAATCGCCGGCAATGGTACCAAGTCACGATAGTCGCCGCGCCGAACCTGGTAGTCCAATGGGTTGATCGACGTAGCATGTACGCGCACCAAGACTTCTCCCGCATGCGGAACAGGCTTTGGCACGTCGCAAAGCGCGAACGATTCCGGGCCGCCAAAAGAGTTAAGTGTCATCGCTTTCATTGCAGATCCTCGTTTCGGTAAAAGGGAAGGCTCTAGACCAGGATATTTGCGGGTGTAGTTATTTAACGTGCTCAAATGGAGTGAATTAAGCGGGTATCGAATTCGAAAAGTGGTGCAATGCTTTTCTCTCGACCTGACCGCCACCCAGACGGCGGCGCTTTTAGGGCTCAACCGCAAGACCATCAACGCGCTCTACCAACGCTTTCGCCTGCTCATCGCTCTGCAGCACCTGAACCAGCGCCGGGAGTTCTGCGGAGTGGTCGAAGTCGATGAAAGCTACTTCGGTCCCAGCCGCGTGCGGGGTGGCCCACTGCCACGCTTGCGTGGCCGGGGAACACTCAAGCAGCCGGTCTTCGGCAGGTGATAGCCGCCTGACAGGACCTGTGATTCTTTCGGCATCCGAAAAGGTCTTTAGACAGGTCGAAAATGAAAGCGTGAGTTGGCAAGAGGTTTTTTCGCCTTCTCAACAAAGTCTTCTAGTGAAGCGCAGAGACCTTTTACTCACCCCGAATGTTTCGAGGGGCAGATGAAAAAGGGCTTTGGACGACGGCAAAAACCCTTTTGCCTGCGCCAAAAACTCTGTCGCCGTCCAAAAGCTCCAATGAAATGGCCAAAAGTCCCGTGCGGCGGGTTGATACTTCTTGTTAGACGCTCGCTTAGCGATTGCCGCCGCGACCGCCGCGAAGCGTACCCCCAGGTGATCGTGGATAAACGGAGCGATGACCTCCGTGATCTCCCAAGAAGTGGTGCCGTCCATAGCCGCCTAAATGGCGTCTGTGGCCAATCAGGTTCCTGCGGGTGTAAATGCCGTTGTAACCCGCATATGGAATGCCGTTGTAGCCGTAGGCTCCATAATAAGCCGTGTAGTTCGGATAGGTGGATTCTCCGACATAGCCGTCACTGGCACATCCGCCGACTCCGAAAGCAAGTGCTGCGATCGCCACGGCCAGCGTCAAGCTGCGCAAGGCGCGCTTCCCCAAATTACCGCCTGAGACGGCGGAAGATTGTTCAGACATCGGAAAAAGATTGATTGGTTTTGTATTCATAGCGCGTCGCTTACTCGATAGAAAAATCCGCTTCTTTCCTGAAGTCCGTTTTTTGTTCAGGCGAAAGTCGACTGTAGAGCACGCGCATGGTGAAACCGCCCATCAGTTTGCCGCTTCTCACATACATCCAGTCGGTCAGGTCTTCTGGCGTTACTGTCACAATTTTACCCAAATGCGTGTTATTTATTTCGAGCGGTTTATTATCCACGCGGCCGTGAAACGCCTTTCCGTCCCAGGTGATATTTCCTATCCAGATGTGCTCAGCCTTTTCGCCCTCAACGAAACATTTCTTGACCTCGAATGTTCCGGTGTCCGACTTCTTCGCTTTGAGCGCGGCGAGGAAAAAGCCAAGTGACTCGCGGGCCTCCGTTACCGCCCGGTCCATCGCCTTGTCGTCATCCTTCACGTCCTGATACTCGGGAGGGACTGCCTCCTTCTTCGCAGTTTGCCCGACACTCTGGGTTTCCTGAGCTGCCGCTGTGGTGGTGGCTAGCGAAGCGCAAATGAAAGAAAGTAGGATGGCGGTTTTCATGATGTACGAGTTAGTTGCAGAAGCGGAACGATCGATTGAAGGCTGAATAAAAGCCCGAACGACTGGTAGCTAACCGCGAAGACGGCTGCCGACACCGTACGGAACGGGAAAGTAGAGTGGTTACTCATGCGAGCGGTCTTTCGTTCAAAGCAGAAGCGGGGTATGTTCGGACGGAAGAATTTCCAGCACAATCACCCGTTTGAGAAGGCGCAACCAATACTTCCTCCGTCAATCATTCTATAGCAATTAGCTATCGGATAACGAGCTTTCCCGGACTCCTTGGCTGTCCCTCCTCTGGAGAGGTGGGCGTTCGGCAGTCGCTAGAGGTGGACTTGAGCCGCCCGCTAGTTGTCGGCTTCAACGATCCTCACCAACCGGCTGTCAATTTGTACGTATTCAGCTGTATCGGGTAGGTGGCCGAGTTGTTGCGTCACGTAGCCGCCAACCGTGTTGACATCTTCCCCACTCCAGTTCACCCCCGCCGGTCAAGCGGGAAATGGGGGAGAAGCCCCCTTCGCCCCATCCGTCACCTACCCCGCTATATTAAGCGACTTCTTGATTACGGGATGAATCGAGGGAGCGCGCCGAGAGGCGAGCGATGACTTTGGCCTCGAATTGAAAGCCTGCCAGCCAGTTCACGCCGACAGCCGTCACGTTGGGCAGTGGCTCATGAGGGAAAGCCTTCTTCATGGCGGCGAGCACCAGACCAACACTTTCCTCGGGATGGACGAGGAAAAAGGTGAGATCGACCACGTTGTCAAAAGTGCACCCGGCGGCGGCGAGAACAGCTTGTAGGTTATCAAAGGCGAGTTGAATTTGTGCCGAGAGGTCTGGCTCAGGTGTGCCGTCAGGGCGGGCACCGACCATCCCCGAGGCAAACAGCAGATCCCCGGAGAGGATGGCGGGTGAATAGCCATGTTGTTGGTAGAGGGCATGCGGGTGCGCAGGGAATATAGCTTGGCGGGTGTTCATAATCGGCGGTCTTTCGGCGACAGGTTGAAGAGGAGTAACAATCCCAAACTCAGCGATGGAGACTAACGAGGACAAACTCAAATGAAATGGGCCCGGTTTTGTTGACTTAGCAGGGCTTGGCCGTGGGCTGATTAGTTCGGGTTGATCTGCTCTGCAAATTCCACAGGGGGATCAAGACAGCAAAAGGGTGGCATGATCGCCTTCACCGCGTTCTGCCAACGAGCGCAACCTTGCCGAGATGCTCGGCGCGGAGACCACGCCCGGCGGTAACACGAGAGGCAGTGGTGGCGCAGTTAGGGGGGTTCGGGATCACCGTGGAGTTTCAGGTAAGGAAGCGTCTCGCCGTGTAGCGAGCAATGATAGGCCGATGGAACCCGCCAGGATCGAACCCACTACCCCGAGAGAAACAAGGGTTGGCACATGGTAAACATCCGCCAAGAGCATCTTTGCGCCGATGAATGCCAGGATGATCGCCAGGCCCGGTTTGAGGTACACGAAGCGGTGGACGACGCCTGCTAGGAGGAAGTACAGCGAGCGCAAGCCCAGGATCGCGCAAACATTGGACGTGTACACGATGAACGGGTCGCGCGTGACGCCGAAGATCGCCGGAATGGAATCCACTGCGAAGAGCACGTCGGTTCCCTCGACCAACACCAGTACGACGGCGAGTGGGGTTAACAGGGAGCGGCCTTCCACGCGCACGAAAAACTTTTCGCCGTGGTAGCCGTCGGTCACGGGCAGCCAACGGCGGATCAACTGGTTGAGCGGGTTCTTGCCGATGTCGCCGTGTTCGTTCTTGCTGAAGAACATCTTGAGGCCGGTCAGCAGCAGGAATGCGCCGAACACGTACATCACCCAAGAGAACCGCTCAACCAGTTGCACTCCCAGGCCGATCATCGCCCCACGCAGGATGAGCGCGCTCAGGATGCCCCAGAAGAGAACACGGTGCTGATATTGCAACGGCACCGCGAAGAACGAGAAGAGGAGTACGAAGACAAAGATGTTGTCGATGCTCAGCGAATATTCGATGAGATAACCAGTCAGAAACTCCAGCGCCTTGGCTGACCCCGCCTCGTACCACACGAAGGAGTTGAACCCGAGCGAGAGACTCACCCAGGCCAACGTCCAGAGAAGCGATTCCTTGGTGGAGGGCGCGTGAGCTTTGCGGTTGAAGCCAAAGAGATCGATGGCCAGCACGGCGAACACACCGAGATGAAAAACGATCCAAAACCAGAAAGGTGTCTGCATGAGCTCTTTAAAAAACAAGGATTGCATCCCTGAAACAGAGGGCACTGGGTGTCCTCCGTGCCATCCGAAGAATACACTGCTAATCGGGCGGCAAGTGAATCACGGGAGGAGCCAGTGTCTGGATGCTCCGCGCGAAAGCTGCTTCGAACCGCACGGCAGGTACGGGCCATTGCACGTTATGCGCACGCGGATTATCTCGAAACAGGGCCTGGTGACGTTCGAGAACCAGTCCCACGATCATCGCATCATCCAAAAGGCCGATGCCGGGTACCTCGTCAGAGATGACATCCTTCGAGTCCAACAGGTAGTTGAGCGCAAACGCTGCTTCTGCGAGTGGCAAAAACGGCAGATCCTGGTTAAGTCCGGCGGCGGTGTCTTCGATGAGCAGGGCGAGGAATTCTACTTGGCCGGTCAGATGAGGGTGCTCGCGGTGGTCATAGTGCTGCGCTCGGGCGCGCACTTCCGGCAGTCGGTGGGCGAGGGTTTCCAGATCAACGCGTTGGATTGTAGCGGCGCGTTGCTCAATGAGATGTGCAAATTCAGATTGAATCATGTTTGGAGTTGTCAGGTAGGGGAACGATGCGGGATTGATTGCATGAGCATGCTGCGAACGATGCACGAATTACCGGGGTTCCGGACTGACTGCGGGCACACTTCCATCATGCGCATCCACGTCGACCACCGCACCGCGCGATGTTGATTTGAGTCCGTCATTCAAACCATGGGTGCCTCCCACGCCATTCCCTCGATTGTGGTCCTTCCGGTCAGAGTCAGCAGATTTTGTCGTTACCCAATCAGTCACCGCGAGCAGCAGCGCGGAAACCACAAAGGTCAGGTGAATCGTGACCTGCCAGAAAGTCACCTTCTCGGACATCTTGTCCGCCTCGATGAAAGTTTTCAGCAAATTGATGGACGAGATGCCGATCAGGGCAGTGGCCAGTTTTACCTTCAGCAGTCCGGCATTGACGTGCGAGAGCCATTCTGGCTTGTCCGGATGTTCCTCGAGATGCAACCGGGAAACGAAGGTTTCGTAGCCGCCCACGATCACCATGATCATGAGGTTGGCGATCATCACCACATCGATCAACCCTAGGACAGTTAGCATGATCGCCGTTTCGCTGATCCCCGGAGCTGCCACGACGAGGTGCCACAACTCGACCATGAAGCGATAAACGTAGACGGCTTGCGCGACGACCAACCCTAAATAGAGAGGTGCCTGGAGCCACCGACTCAGGAAGATGATATCGCCGGGCAAGTGCCGGGAACGGACGCTGGAAATTGGTTTTATGGAAGACATTGCTCAGGAGAACGAGCGGGCACCGTGCGGCAGAGCCGTGGTAGCTTGGCGAACCGATTAGAAGCTTTGAACGCCTGTTTACAGGTAGGGACAGTGGATGCCTGCGGCGTCCCACAGCGCGTGGGGCACGGGGGCAAGGATGAGGACGAGAACAGCAAATGCCGCGTAGCCCGCCCAACGGCGGGCCGGGGTGATCGGCGTCAGATCGTCCAGGGGAGCCGCCGCGCGGCCAGCGATGAAATAAACGATGACGGCCCACGTGAGCAGCCCTGGCCAGACGAAGAGCCCGAGCAGCACCAGCGTCCACAGGGCAACGCTCCCAATCGTGTCACCCGTGCGGCGTCCAAAGATGGCGTGGGCGATGTGGCCGCCGTCGAGCTGACCAATCGGCAGCAGGTTGAGTGCGGTGACCATCAACCCGAGCCAGCCCGCGAAGGCGAGCGGACTGAGCCGAA
>CAZZYS010000197.1:0-8373 GCA_964658285.1 uncultured Verrucomicrobiota bacterium | reverse complement strand
AACTGACCGTCGGCAACCTCTACATCAACCGCACGATCACCGGGGCCATCGTGGCCCGGCATCCGTTCGGCGGATTCAAGATGTCCGGCGGCGGCACGAAGGCCGGCGGACGGGATTACCTGCTCAATTTTATGTTCCCGCGCGTGGTGACGGAAAACGTCCTGCGCCGCGGCTTCGCTCCGGCCGACGATGGCGGCGGCGAGCACAAGCTGGCCCAGGCGGGCGCGGGGACCGGGGCCGGGATGCCGGGGATTTGATCCCGCTGGGCGGCGGGCGTCCGGGGGTGGTTTACGGTGCCAGATGCTGGCAGACGGCACCGACCACCAGGCCGTATACGAGGTGTCCCAATAATTGTGCGAACCCCGTCATCGGACCCCGGCGCTGGTAGCGTTGGTTGGGGTGGTGTTCGAGGATGGCGATGGCGACGAACAGCATGATGAGCGTGCCGTGCACCGCCCCGGCGAACAACCCGTGCAGCGCGGTCAGCGGGACCAGCGTGAAACGGAACGCCCAATAGTAGACGTAACCGAAGAATATCCCGACGAGGAAATGGATGATGATCCCGGGTGTGAAGGCGCGTTCGCGGTCCCCGGTAATGTACGAACCCATCGCCCGCACCAGATCGACCCGCGGGAATCCCAGCCAGGCTGGCAGCAACAGCAGGAAAGACATGGCGGCGGTGCCAAGCGCACCGGCGAGGAAGGGAACGAAAAGACTTTGCATCAATTCGAGGGGGCCGAACACCGCGGGCCATCGCCCGTTCTGACCCTTGTATCGCGCCGCGCCCGGGGTGCCGGACGCCTGCATCTTCACGTCTTTCTTCCGTCCGGGAACGCCTCCGCTACCAAGAAAACCCGTGCCCGACACCGGTTCTTGCTGTAATTTCGCCCTGCCTACCCGCCGCTTCCGTTCCATGCCGCCGTCCGCTCCACCGCCGTCTTCCACCGAGCCGCCTGTCGTGACGCCTGGCGGCAACGGTGCCGGCCCGGCCACCGAAACCGTGACCCAGCGCGCTCTGCGGACCGCGACGCCCCTCGGCTACCGGTTGCGGCGGCGCGCGGGGGATTTCGTCAACCGCCTCCTGCGCAAGCCGCGCGGCGTTTCCGAGGGGCCGAACCTCCTGCCACTCCTGATCCGCGTGCTCGCCTGTTTTAGCAAGCTCGACGGCAAAATCCTGGAGGACGAGATCGATTCCAGCCTCGGGTTTCTGCGGCACGACTACCCGGAGGCCGTTTATTCCGAACTCCGCCGCCAGTTCCGGCAGGCGCTCTACGAACAGCCCGACCTCGAAGCCACCGCCGCCAAGCTCAATAACCAGCTCACTCCCGACCGCAAAATCCTCCTAGGCATCCAGCTCTGGGACCTCATCGGCCGCGCGGGCCAGCAGCAGGAACAGGTGCTGGCGTTCTACAAGTTCATGTCGGGCATCGGCATGACGGCCCAGGCCATCGACATCGTTTATCAGCTCA
Organism: uncultured Verrucomicrobiota bacterium; assembly: GCA_964658285.1. Classification (GTDB taxonomy): domain Bacteria; phylum Verrucomicrobiota; class Verrucomicrobiia; order Chthoniobacterales; family SZAS-18; genus CAHJWO01. The sequence goes on along the minus strand of CAZZYS010000197.1, from coordinate 6,904 downwards.
ACGCTTCGGAATCGACCGACGGCGGGCCGTTCCAGCGCGGCAATTCGCCGCTGGAGTCGCTCGTGTTCGGCTCCGATCAGGCCACCTCGGACGTGGTGTTCCGCGAACTGGCCCTCGACGACCGGCTCTTTATTTACCGCTACCACGACCTGATCCTTATCAAGAACCAGTGTGTCGTGCAGACCGTCGTCAACGGCCGTCCGCTCGCGTTCGGTTCGCTCGGGCGCATGTATGAGGGCCAGCGCGTCGTCGTGGGTGAGCGCGTCCTCGCCTACCAGGAACTCATCGCCTATTTCAACGCGAAAAAGAACGTCGCCGTTCCGCAGGTTTTCCTGGCGATCAACAAGGACGACGAGGTCAGTTTCGAGCGGGCCCGCACCCGCGACAGCGTGCTGGAAATCCGCTTCGGCCTGCGCGTGCAGGTGACGGCACTCAAACGCGTCAACGCCCGGCTCAACGGCGTCGAACTCAAGAGCGGCACCCGCGTTGAGGCGTCGCTGGAGGACAAGATCGTCTTCCACAACGACAGCGAACTCCCGCTGATCGAACTGCGCCGCCGCGCGCGTGCCCTCGGCGGGCGTTTCCAGCTTCTCGCCAGTAAGAACGAGTACCTCGTCTCCAACAACCCGAGCAAACTCGACGCGGACGACATTCTCCTCTCCCCGGGCACGGGCGGCGACGTGTTGCTCAAGATTTCCTGCGACTACGACCAGAAGGTCGGCCAACTGGAAGTGCTCCAGGCCACCCGCGCGATCATGGTCGGCGACACGCCCGTGCGCCACACCGCGCCGCTGGCCGACGGTGACGTGATCCGCATCGACGTGGGCCAGGTGCTGCGGTGCAACTTTTCCGAGCGCATCATCGAGGAGGAGCGCAACGTCATCCGCGTTCTGGAAGTGCGCGATTTGCGGCACTCGTTCCGCAACGGCGAGACGGCCGTGGACAATATCTCCTTCACCGTCACGCGCGGCGAGATGGTGTGCGTCATGGGTCCGAGCGGCAGCGGCAAGAGCACGCTGCTGCGGACAATCGCTGGACAGAACAAACCCGACGGTGGGGAGGTCGTGCTCAACGGCCGCACCCTCTACGACAACCTCGACGAACTGCGCGGCTACATCTCCTACATCCCGCAGGATGACGCGTTCGACGAACAACTGACCATCGAGGAAAACCTGACGCTCGCCGCCGCGCTGCGTTCGCCGCACCTCTCCAGCCGCGAACGCGCCCGGCGCATCGACGGCAAGCTCATCGAACTCGGGCTCAACGAGCGGCGCAACTCCGTCGTCGGCAGCGCCGTCAACAAGGCGCTCAGCGGTGGCGAACGCAAGCGCCTCAACATCGGGCTCGACATGATCGGCGGGGCCGACATCTACCTGTTCGACGAACCCACCAGCGGGTTGAGCAGCAAGGACAGCGAGCATGTCATCGATATCGTCAAGGGCATGAGCCACAACAAGATCGTGCTCGTGACGATCCATCAGCCCAGCTCGAAGATTTTCCAGATGTTCAACAAGGTCGTCCTGCTCGACAAGGGCGGCCGGCTCGTGTTCTTCGGCACGCCGACGGAGGCGCTGAACTATTTCGCGCAGGCCGAGAACCTGCAACAGCACAACGTCGATATGGAGGGTTGCGCGAGCTGCGGCAGCACGCGGCCGGAGTACATCTTCGACGTGCTGGAAACGCCGCTGCGCGACATGAGCGGCGACATTATTTTCGAGGAAAACGGCCGCGGCCAGCTCATCCCGGCGCGGCGTTTCTCACCCGAGTTCTGGCGCGACAAGTACGAGAGCTACCGGCTCTTGCAGGATGTGCGCCAGGTGCCGCTCAAGCGCGAGACCACCGCGCGCAGCACGGCTCCGCTCGGGCCGCACCCGGCGCGGCGGCGGTGGTGGATGGGCGTGCGCTGGCGCGACGAATGGACGCAATTCAAGACGCTGCTGCACCGGGCGTTTTTCAGCAAGATGCGCAACCGGGTCAACGTCGTCACGACGCTGATCGAGGCCCCGCTGCTCTCCGCGTTGATCGCGATGGTGCTGCGTTACAACGAAACGGGAAACTACGACTTCGCCGGGTCCTACCACATCCCGATCTACCTGTTCTTGGGCGTGACGGTGGCGATGTTCCTCGGGTTGACCAATAGCGCCGACGACATCATCCGCGACCGCGTCGTGCTCCAGCGCGAGCGCAACCTGCGTATCCGCCTGCCGTACTACATCGCGGCCAAGATGGGGACGCTGTGCCTGTTCGCGCTGGTCCAGTGCGTGTTGTTCCTGCTGATCGGCGACTACATCCTGCAAATTCGCGGGATGTTCTGGATCTACCTCTGGTACACGGCACTGACGACGTTTTGCGGCGTCGCGCTGGGACTGCTGATTTCCTCGCTGGTGGCCGACGCCAAGACCGCGGTGAACATCGTGCCGCTCATCCTGATCCCGCAGATCATCATGGGCGGGGCGCTCATCAAGTACGAGGACATGAACCGCAACCTCGACTTCGTGTACACGATCAAACGCTGGATCGCCAACCACCCCGGCGACGCGAACCAGGGCAGCAAGGACGAGGGCCGCAGCAAGCTCCAGGTGCCGGTGATCTGTCAGTTCATGCCGATGCGCTGGAGCTACGAAGGGCTCGTGGTCGCGCAGGCCAAGCTGAACCCGCTCACGAGCCGCCAGGAGCGCATCCAGGCGTCGATCCAGGCGCTCGCCGACCGGGAGGAAAGCCTCCAGGGCATCGGCCAGACGTTGACCGAGGCCGAGCGCGACCGCATGGACGGCCTGAAGGAACTGTTGGCGCGTCTGTCCGGCCTGGAAGCGGGCACCGCGGCGGGGGTGGACGAGGCGCTGCACCAGATCGACGCCATCGAAGAACGCCTGCCGTTACCGGAAATCGACGTGCCCGACCACGGCAGCGGCGTGCCGGCCGAGCAGCTCTACGTCAACCAGAAGATCACGGATCTCGTTTCCAAGGCCGAGATGGAGCAGACCGATTATCGCAACGAGGAGCGCAAACAAAAGGAACTCAACGTATTTTTCGGTGCGTACCGCTACGTTTTTCACCACAAGGTCAGCGTGCACATCGTGAACAGCGCCGTGCTGATCGCGTTTTCGCTTTTGCTGCTCGGCCTGTTGCACCTGAGTCTGCGCAAGGAACTGGAACGTTGATGAACTCCCGCCACGCCCACATCGAGCGCCGCACCGGCGAGACGCAGATCGTCATCGGCCTGACCATCGACGGCTCCGGCCGGTCAGAGATCAAGACGGGACTGCCGTTCTTCGACCACATGCTGACGCTCTTCGCGCGTCACAGTCTCGTGGACCTGACCGTCAAGGCCGACGGCGACCTCGCCGTGGACAGCCACCACACGGTGGAGGACGTGGGCATCACGCTGGGGCAGGCGTTCGCGCAAGCGCTCGGCGACAAAAGCGGCATCGCCCGCTACGGCCACGCCTACCTGCCGATGGACGAGACCCTCGCGCGGGTCGTGATCGATTTCAGCGGGCGGCCGTTCCTGGAATATCGCCTGCCGGCCGCGTTGGGACCCGTGGCCGGGTTGATGAGCGGGCGGGGGTTTTCGTTGCAACTGGTGGAGGAGTTTTTGCGGGGGTTCAGCGTGCACGCGGGCTGCAATCTCCACGTCGAAATCCTCTACGGACGCGACGCGCACCATTTCGCGGAAGCGGTGTTCAAGGGATTGGCAAAGGCCGTGGACCACGCCTGCCGCCTGGACCCGCGCGTGTCGGGCGTTCCGAGCACGAAGGGGACCCTGGTGTGAGCCGGATCGTGTCGGCGGTCGAGTTCGCCTGGCGCTGGTGGGCGTGCGCGTGCGGCGTCGTTTTCCTGGTGCTCGCGTGCCTGGTGGGCGTGGGAATGTCCCGCGCACGGGTCAGGGAACGGGACTTCATCCAGGCCCGGGTGCAGCCGCTCGCCGGGTTCGTCACGTCCTTCCGCGACGCGCATGGCCGGTTGCCGACGGAAGCGGATTTCCGGGAATGGGTGGAGAAAAACCCCCAACCCGGCGCGGTGGAATATTATCCGCAGCGCCCGGATTTCGTGGCGGATTGGGGCACGCCGGGAAGAGATTTTTTGGTCGGGGCGTGGCGTGGTCAGTGGATGCTTTACTACCGATCCTGGGACGGGAAAGATTTCGCCGGGGCGATGCCCTCGATCCTGCACAGCCCGGCCCACGGCTGACGATGTTTTGTCAAAACGGCCCGGCCGGGTTAAGATGACGCCGCCATGCAGGACCCACTTCTCGGCCTGATCGACTACGGCAGCGGCAACCTCCGCAGCGTCGGCAAAGCCCTCGCCAAAATCGGCGCGCGCGTCGAACTCCTCGCCTCGCCCGAACGACTCGAAGACGTGGACGCGGTCGTGCTGCCGGGGGTCGGGGCCTTTGGCGATTGCGCGGGCCAACTCCACGCGCGCGGCCTGTGGGAACCACTCGCCGGATGGTTGCGCGCGGACCGGCCGTTCCTGGGCGTGTGCCTAGGTTACCAACTGCTTTTTGAATCGAGCGAAGAGACGCCCGGCGTCGCGGGTTTCGGCCGGTTCGCCGGGGCGGTGCAGCGGTTCCGGTCACCCGGCCTGAAAGTCCCGCAGATCGGCTGGAACTCGCTCGACTTCCGCCAACCCGGCGCGCGGCTCTGGCGCGGATTGGACGACGGAGCCTATGTGTATTTTGTCCATTCCTACCACCCGACGCCGACGGACCCCGGCGTCGTGGCGGCCACGACCGACTACGGCGGGCCGTTCGCAGCCGCCGTCGAGCAGGGCAACACGATGGGGGTGCAGTTCCACCCCGAGAAGAGCCAGGCGGCCGGTCTGGCGATGCTCCGCAATTTCGTGGACACTGTGCGCCGGAGCTGACCCCCTTTCCGCGTTGCGACGCGCTGCCGCGTGGTGATTTGTCGGGAGTCGTGCTGGGAATTTGTTAACGAGACGCCGGCTCGAAAAATTGGAACCTCCGAGTTTTTGTGGTAATAATCCAACAAAATGGAACTCTCGGCCATCGCCACGCTCGCCTGGTCCATGCTGCACCGACCGGAAGTCATCCGCGCGGGCCGGTTCCCGATGCTGGAGCATAGCTGCGGCTTCGTCTACCGCTCGCCGACCGTCGCGCTGCACCAGCATGACTACGAGGGCCATCTCCACATCGGCGAGACCCGGTACGAGTTGCGTGCGGGCGACCTGACGCTGACGCCCGCTGAGGTGGACTCACACTGCCACGTGCCGCGCGGTGGCTACCATCTCTGCATCCATTTCCAGCCTGTCGCGGACGACAGGCACGAGGAGCGTCACGCGCTCAAGCTGCCGCTGCACCTGCGCCTGGGGACAGGTTCCCATGCCATCCGTCAGCGCATCGGGTGGATCACCGATCTGCACCGGCGCGCCGGGCACACCGATCCGCGCAAGCGCGCCCTCGCGCTGGCGGCGGCGTCGGCCGGGATGCAGGAACTGATGCTCACTCTCGCCTTGCTGGAGCCGGAGCAACTGGTCGCGGAGCCGATCTCCTCACGCGTGGAAAAGGCGATGCTCAAGTTGATCGAGCTCATCGACACCCGCTTGAAAAACGCGTTGGCCGTCCCAACGCTGGCCGAAGAGTCGGGTCTCAGCCAGAATTACCTTGCCCGCGTTTTCCGCCGCCGGTACGGGATGGCGGTGCCCCACTTCATCCTTTTGCGGCGCGTCGAACTCGCCCGGCATCTCCTGGCGACGAGCAAGGCGACGGTCAAACAGGTCGCGCACGAGGTCGGCTTGCCCGACATGCAGCATTTCAACAAGCAGTTCCGTCGGTTGGCCGGCATGAGCCCTTCGGCTTACCGCGCAGCGCAGGGAAAACGGACGCCCGCCGAAGGGTAAAGGCGGCGGATCGGACCGGGTTGTCCCCGGGCCTCCGCCTTTTCTGCTTCCATCCTTCCGGCTACATCCTGCATCCTTTCCGCCGATGCTTCTCTTGCCAGCGATTGATCTCATGGATGGCCAGGTGGTGCGTTTGCGCCAGGGGAAGGCCGAGGAAAAAACGGTCTACTCGGACGATCCCGCCGCCCTCGCGCGACGCTGGCAGGACGAAGGCGGCGACTGGCTGCATCTGGTGGACCTCGACGCCGCCTTCACCGGCCGTTCGGGTGAACGCAACCAGGCGGCGCTGCGTGCGATCCTCGCGGCGGTGACGATCCCCTGCGAACTCGGCGGCGGCCTGCGCGACGAGGCGACGGTGCGCACCGCGCTCGACCTGGGCATCGAGCGCGTGGTGCTCGGCACGCGCGCGGCGGAATCGATGCCTTTCGTCGCCGGGTTGGTGAAAACATTTGGTTCGGAGAAAGTGATCGTCGGCATCGATGCGCGTGGTGGTGAGGTGGCCGTCAAGGGCTGGACCGAATCCGCCGGCCGCCAGGCCATCGACCTCGCCCGGGAGGCGGAAGCGGCAGGAGTGGGAGGCATCATCTACACGGACATCGCCACCGACGGGATGCTCGCCGGGCCGAACTTCGCCGAACTCGATTTCTTGCTCGAACGTCTCGCCTGTCCGCTCATCGCCAGCGGCGGCGTTGCCACGGCGGAGGACGTTCGCCGGCTCGCCTCCCGACCCCGGCTGCATGGGTCAATCATCGGGCGCGCGATTTATGAGGGAACTCTTCGCTTGGCTGATTGTTCATCGTCGGCGTAGAGTGCGCACCGTATGCCGAAGTTCCTTCCCTCCAACCCTGTTCTGCGTCCTTTCGGCGCGTTCCTGAAAGTGTCACGTTTTCCTCTACGCAAAACCGTTTTTCGGCTGACCGCCGGGGCCTTCGCGGTGGCGCTGGCCTGTTCGTGCGAGAAGGCTCCCGAGCCGCCGCCGCCGCCGCCGCCGACTCCCATCCCGACGCCGAGGCCCACCCCGACACCGAAGCCGACGCCCACACCG
>CAZZYS010000196.1:0-8429 GCA_964658285.1 uncultured Verrucomicrobiota bacterium | reverse complement strand
CTTCTTGTCCGCGTCGTCCGGCTTCTTGTCTTTATCTTCGGGCTTCTTGTCCTTGTCCTTCTCTTTTTTGGCATCGTCCTCGGCCTTCTTGACGAGTTCGAGTTCCGCTTTGCTCAGGTTGAAACGGTCAAAAGCCTTTTGCGTGAAAAACAGCGCGTAAACATCCCCTTGAGAAATCGCGCCGCTACCGGTGCCGTGCAACCCGGCGCGGTCGCTGAACCAGATCATCGCCTTGCCGTCGGGCGACCAGCAGGGGTGATTATCCTCGTAGCCGCTGCGGGTCAGATTGGTGAGTTGCTGCTTGCCCTCCGCGTCCACCAGACCAGCCTCGCTGGACCAGCGGTTCGGGTCCATGAACTGCACGACGAACCACTTGCCATCGGGGGACCAGTGGTACCATTGGTCGCCGTCCTCGTACGAGTAATTCTTGTCGCCGGCGAGGATGAGACGGGTTTGCTTCGACTCCAGGTTGAGGACGCGCAGGGCGGTGCGATTTTCGAGGTAGGCGACCTCCTTGCCGTCGGGGGAATAGGTCGGTTGAAAGTTTTCCTGTCCGTTTTCGAGGATCGGTTTCACGTCCACCACGGTCGAACTGTAGAAATACGGCTCGTCCTCCTTGCTCCGGGTCAACGACGCTTCGTAAAGATTCCACGACTTGTCGGTTTCCCCGGCGAACACGAGGTGCCGTCCGTCCGGGCTGAAGCTGACGCCGCGCTCCTGGCCGGGGGTATCGGTGATGCGCTTGGTGATCCCGTATTCCGTCGAAGCCACGAAGACCTCGCCACGGGCCACGAACGCGATTTCCTTGCCGTCCGGATTCAGGGCGATGTCGGTCGCGCCCTCGCTCATGGTGACGAGTTCGGTCAGACGCGAGGCGTCGCCGTAGGGGATGGCCACCGCGAGCTTGCGCGGATCGGATGCTCCGGCGGGCAAGACGTACAGCTCGCCGTCGTAGCCGAAGCACAGGTCGCCGTTGTCGGCGATGCTCAGGAACCGCACGGGATTCTTGGCGAAATGGGTGATCTGCTGCGGCGCGGCGTCGCCTTCCAGCGCGAGTTTCCACACGTTGGAGGTGCCGCTCTGCTCGCTCAGGTAGAACACGCTTTTCTCGTCCGGCGACCATACGGGGTCGCGGTCCTCGCCCTCGAAGGTCGTCAGTTGGCGGTGGGTTCCCGCGCTCACGTCGTACAGCCAGATGTCGTGGGACACGCTGGTCTTCTCGTGCTTGCGCCAGAGGCTTTCGTAGCCCTTCAAATCCTCGTAGACGAGGCGTTTGCCCGCACGGTCGTAGCGGGCGGCGAGGGCGGGGGTGGTGAGGATTTGTTCGGGTGCATGGCCGGGCTCCGTGGAAACGCGGTACAGTTCGGGCACGACGCGGCTGGAGGGGAACTGGACGTTGAGACGGTTATCCTGGCGGTGCGCGCTGAACACCACGCTTTTGCCGTCCGGAGTAAAGCTGGTCGGCACCTCGTCGGCCGAATGGGTGGTTAACCGCGCGGGCGCGCCGCCGGTGGCGGGCAGGAGGAAGAGATCAAAATTGCCGTAAAGATCGGACGCATAGGCAATCGATTTGCTGTCCGGTGACCACACGGGCTGGAAATCGTGAGCTGATCCGGTCGTCAGAGGCAACGCCGTGCCGCCCGTGGAGGCGACGGTAAACAAATGACCCCGGAAGGTAAACACGACCGTCTTCCCGTCCGGCGAGATGGCCGGGTAACGCATCCAGAGCGGCGTTTCCGCCGCCGGCGTCGGAGTCTGCGCGGGCAAGCGCACGGTGACGAGAAAAAGCAGGGCGGCGAGAGGACGCAGAAAGCGCATGGACTTCATGGAATGGGTGCTGCCCCGTGGCGGCCGTGTTCACTCCGCCCGAGTCGCGGGGTTGTCAATCGGGCTTGCGAGGCGGGTACGCACGGCCGGAAAGTTTCCGCGAAACGTTTCCACCTTGATCGTTCAAACTTAAACTTCCCATGACTACCGCAGCCAAAGACCTCAGCAAAGAAGCCCCCACCAGCCCGGCCGACCGCGTCGGTGGATACGTGATCCTCGCGCGTCTGGCCGACAAGGCCCGCGCCGACTTTCTCGGCGGCAACATCAGCGACTACCACACCGATTGTCCGCTCGACCACATGCTGCTCGACTGGAAAGGCGTCCCCTACGCCGACATCAAGAAAGAAATCGTCGGCGGGGCTGACAACGAGGCACTCGCCAAGTTTCTCGATGCGCACGGCACGAAGAAAACCCCTGAAGAGGTCGAGGCGTGGTCCGACTCGATGGACGAGGTGAGTCCTTACGAAAACCCGGAAAAGAAGGAGTGGTTCGCGGGCGAATGCGCCAAGATGGGACTGGACCCCGCCACGACGACGCTTTTCGAGTGGCTCGAAGCCCAGGACGCCGAGATCGGCGCGTAACCAATTCGCATCGTCGCGTCCCGTCACGAGCCTCACCCCGACCCCGGTCGGCGGTGGGGCTTTTTTCGTCGGACTCCTGTGATGGACTGCACTCCGCGCTTCCTCTGCGGCTGACAATCAGGCATCTTCACAAGGCATTCGTGCGCTGTTCCCGTGCATCCCGCCGACGCCCAACCCCTGCTTGACGACGACGCGCGGCGGACCTTCGTCGAATCGCTCGACGAGAACTTCTGCGTCTCCGCCGGTGCCGGCGTCGGCAAGACCACGGCCATCACCCGCCGGATCGCCAATCTCGCCCTGCGCAGGCACCAGGAGGGGAATGTCCTCTCGCGTCTCGTCGTGGTGACCTACGGCAAGCTTGCCGCCGAGGAACTGCGCGTCCGCACCCGCGACCTCGTGCTCCAGCACCTCGACAAAAGCGCCCACGGACGGCAAAACCTCCTGGCCGACCTCCGGGGCGCGTTTTTCGGCACGATCCACAGTTTTTGCCTGAAGCTGATCCGCGAACAGGGCCGCTTCCTCGGGCTGCCCGAAACGGTCGATCTGCTCGAAGACCGCGAGGAATCGGCGCTCTGGGAACGGTTCTGCGAGGGTGGGGCGGTCGATGCCCTCGCGCTGCCCGCGAACCTGCTGGCGCGGGTCACGCGGCACCTGAGTTTCGAGCAGATTCTCGATCTCGCCCGGACGCTCGGCCCCGAGGTTTCGGAAGCCTCGGGGGTTTTCCAACCCGACGACGATCCGCCCGGACTCGATTTCAGCCTCGCGCTGGCGGACGACGGCGGACGCTCGAAGGACAAGACGCGCGAACACCAGCGACACCTCGAAACGTGGGCCCGCGAATTTGCGGCTGGCGCGCCGTATCTGGAACTGCCGGAATACACGGGCGGCAGCAAGACGTTCCTCGCCGCCGTGGCCGCCGCGGTCGAACCCTTCGCGCAGTGGCTCAACGAAGCCGCCGGGTCGCTGGCGGTGCGGATCGCCCGAGCGTTCCGCGATTACCGGTTGGAAAAGGGCCTCATGACCTACCGCGACCAGATTTTCTGGTGCCGCCGGTTGGTGGAAGACCCGGCGGTGCTATCCCGGCTGCGCGCACGGGGATACCGCGTGATCCTCGACGAGGCGCAGGATACGGACGCGGACATGTTCGCCATCTTGACGGAAATCGCCCGTCCCGACGGAGCGACCCCGGGGGCCTGGCCCGCGCAAGAGGACGCGCCGGGGCCCGCGCCGGGACGGTTTTCGTTCGTCGGCGACGACCAGCAGGCGATCTACAGCGAGCGCGCCAACCTCGCGGTCTACCGCCGTTACATCGAGGCGTTCAAAACGGGTCGCGGCGGCCGGCACCTGGAATTCTCGGTCACGATGCGCTGCCCGAGGCGCGTCATCGGCGTCGTGAACACCGTGTTTACGGGCGGACGCCTGCCGCAGCCTTTCGTCGAATTCCGTGAGCTTTCGCCGCGCCCGAACTGCCCCGACGGCGCGACCTGGAGGCTCGAACTCGACACGTTGGACCCCGGCGAGGGCCGGGCCGGCCTGGACGCGCGGGTCACGCACGAGTGCCGGCAGGTTGCCGATTTCCTGGCGACCCGCGGGCGGGAGGGTCTCGGGATCACCCACTGGTCGGAGGTGGCGGTCATCGCGCCGCGCGTCCGGTGGCTGGAAACGGCGGCGGCCCTGTTTGCCGAACGCGGTTTGCCGGGGTGCCTCCTGTCGCAAAAACGGATCGCGCGCGAACTGGCGCGGCACAGTTGGCCGGCGGCGCTGTTCCATGTGCTCGTGCATCCGTGGGATCGGTTCGAGTTGATCGGCGTGCTGCGGGAAATTTTCGCGGTATCCGACGTGGACCTCGCCCGAATGCACCGCCTGGGGGCACCCGGCGGCGGGTCGGGCTTGACGTTCTGGCCGCAGGTTCCGGCCAGCGGACATACGTCCGGCAAACACGGCCCCATCCCTTCCACGCGGTTGCGGCAGGCCCTGGAACTCTTGCACGAACTCCGCCGCTCGTTCCCCATCGATGCGCCGGGCCACGGCCAAGCCTCCCGCCGCCTGACGACCGGGGACGACTGCGGCACCCTGAGCCGCTACGTGAACATGGTGCTGCGCAAAACCGCCCTGGACGCGCGGCTCGAAGCCATCGGCGAATCGTCCGCCGCGCTCGATTGTCTGCGGGCCCGGGCCCTGAGCGCCGAATGTGCCGGTGTCACGCTGCGAGCCTGGGTCCGCGGGTTGGTGGACGCGCTCGAACTGCCGATCCCGATGGAAGACAGCGGACGCAACGCGGTCCAGTTCCTGACGTGCTTGAAGGCCAAAGGTCTCGAATGGCCGGTGGTCGTCCCGCTGGGACTCGGCTGCGAGATCCGCGAGCGTCCGCAGACGTTCCCCCGGGTCGAACAAACGGGCACCCGCACGCGGATTCATTTCAGCCGGGTCACGGTGGACCCGGAACTCCGCGACGAACGCCGGACGCGTAGCGCCGAGGAGTTCCAGCGGATGCTCTACGTGACGTTCACCCGGGCGCGGCGGCTGCTCGTGGTCCCGGACGGGAGCAAGCTCTACAACGGCCAGACCCCGAATTTCCTGGGCCTCGCGCTCTGGGATAAACTCGATCTGGCGACGCTTTTCGACGAACCCCCGCCCGCGCCGACGGTGGACCGGACCCTCTCCGCCGCGACGGTGGCGGACGACCCGGGACCGCCTTACTTCGAGGAAAATAAACGGCGTCTCAAACGCGCGTCCACGCTTTCCCAGCAGATTCCGCGGCGGGTCCTGCCGTCCGGGCTGGTGCACACCAAAACCGGAGCGGAAGCGGAGGCACGCACCGACCGGCGGGCCTTGGATTCGCACGGCCAGAGCCTCGATGGTGAGGACGACCGCCTCCTGGCCGCCGAGGAGGTCGGTCTCCTCGACCCCAGCATCAACGAGCCGCTGGCCGGGATCGGTGGCATCGACTACGGCAACTGGTGGCACGCCGTCCTGGAGCGTTACCCCTGGAAGGCCGAGCACGAGCACGAGCGCGATGCGTACCTCCGCGACCAACGGGCACGCATCGCCACGTCGGTCGCCTGGACCTCGCGCGCGGCCGAGGAGTTGGGGCGTTTCAACGCGAGCGCGATCCGGGGGGAGTTTCTCCGGGACGGCGAGGTTTTCCTGCCGGAAATGCCGTTCTCCCACCCGCGAAGTGCCGACGAGTGGATGGAGGGCATCATGGACCTCGTCATCCTGACCCGTGGCGGGGCGAAGTTATGGATCGTGGATTGGAAGACCGACCGCCGCCGGCCCTCGGACGCGAACGACGCGGCGTTTTTGCGTCGGCTCGCGGAGAAGTATGCCCCGCAGTTGCAAGCCTACGCGGAGGTTTTCGCCCGGGGGCTGGGGCGGCCGGTGGATCGGCTGCTGCTCTACTCCACCGCGCTCGGCGAGACCGTGCGGATCGACACTCCCTGACCGCACGACGCCGCGTCACGCCGCGCGTGTCGATTGGTCGATCCCGCCCGCGGAAGACCCGGACGCGGAGCACGCGAGCGATTTCACGAGCACCAGTTCGGTGCCTTTCGGACGGCGCAGATAGTATGCGTTGTCGAACGCCTGCCGGATCAGGTGCAACCCGAGACCTCCGGGGCGCACTACCTCCAGCGCGCGCCCGTTCATCTGTGCCGGGTCGGCAGCCTGGCCGTAATCGCGCAGGCGGCAGCGCACGACGCGTTCGGCGCACTCCAGCTTGAGGCGGATGAGCTGGTCCGGGGCGTTCCCGTAGGCGTAGCGGATCACGTTGGTGCAGGCTTCGTCGATGCCGAGCACGATCAGATCCATCAAAGTGTCACCGCACCCCTGCTCGGTCAGGAACGCGCGGACGAAGCGGCGCACCAGCGACAGGTTGCCCGCGTGACTGCAAAACTCGATTTCGCGGTACGTCATGCGGGAGGCCGCCACGAGCGCGCGGGTGGGGGCAGGGGAGGGTTCATGCACGGAATCCGAACGCCAACAGGGTAAGATCGTCCTGCGGGGGAAAGTCGCCCCGGTGAGAGGCTTCTCCGTGCGAGAGTGTTGCCACAACATATTGCGGACTTGCAAATTCTTTCTCAAGCAGGCGGCGTGCCCCCGCCGTGCCGAGTTGGCTGTCCTCCGCGTCCGAACCCCGGCTGTCGGTCAGACCATCGGTGTAGGCCGTGAGCCATTCGCCCGGCGCGAGCGAGAGGGTGTTCGAGGTATATTTTGCCGAGGGCAGGATCGCCATCGGGGGGCCGGTGGCCACGTCGAATTCATCCACCGCCCCGGCGCGGACGATCCAGGGGGTGCAATGCCCGGCGCTCGCCGTTTCGACCTGACGGAGCGACGGGACGATCCGCCCCACCAACGCCGTCACGAACAACCCGCGCAGGGACCGGCGGCAGAGATTTTCATTCCAGCGTGAGAGCACGTCGGCAGGGTTGATGCCGGGCGAGAGGATCAACCGCAGGATGCTCAGCGATTGCGCCATCAGGAGGGCCGCCGGCACGCCCTTGCCGGCCACGTCGCCGATGACAAAATACAACTCGTCCGGTCCGACCTCGAACACGTCATAAAAATCTCCGCCGACATCGAGCGCCGGCCGGTATTGCGCCGCGAACGCGAGGTCGGGCCGGGACGGCAGTTCGGCCGGCAAGAAATTCTTCTGGATTTCCGTGGCGATGTGCATTTCCTGCTCGAACCTCGCCCGGCGGCGTTGGTCTTCAAGAAAACGCAGCTTCTCAATCGCGGTGGCGGCGAGGTTGGCGAAGGATTCCAGCGCGTCCTGGTCGGCGGCGTCGAAGCTCGGCCGGTCGTCGCCCAACGGGTTGAGCACCTGGAGCGCGCCGATGGGCTGTCCGCGGCGGCAGAGCGGCACGCACAGGATCGCGCGTGTGCGGTAGCCGGTCTTGAGGTCCACGCCGGGATAAAAACGCGGGTCGGCGTACGCATCCGGGATCAACGCACTCTCCCCGTGCTCGAAAACCCACCCCGCCACGGAACCCTGGCGCGGCACCGCCTGGTGCGCCGAGATGACCTCGCCCGTCGCCGAACGCGCGATGACCAGTCGCAACTCGTCGCTGGCTTCGTCCAGCAGGAAGAGCGTGCTGCCTTCCGCGCGCATCACGCGGCGCGCGACATCCATGATCTCCGTCAGGAGTTCGTTGAAGTCCGTGATGGCGTTGATGAGCGTGCTGACCTCGACGAGACCCCTGTAGAGTGCGAGCAGTTCCTCGGCGGGCCGACCGTCGCAGGGTGCGGAGAGCGTTTCCCGTGGCCCGGACACGGGCGGCAAAACGGGCGAGACGGCTTCGGACGCGGGCATGGGAACGTTTACTGAGCCTTTTCGTTATACCACTAATAGAAGGCTTGCAAGCCAAACACCGCTGCTGGCGGCATCCGGGTGGACAGACGGCTGCCGGGCGGATTAAATTTCCGTGGCGAAGACCACGCTCATTCGCAATGTTCCGTTTATGACAAAGTCCTCTCTGTCCGTGTTGATGGCCGGTCTGCTCGCCCTCCCGGTCGGATTGTGTCGTGCCGCTGACCCCGGCAGCGCGACGGCTTACACGGCGTTGCGTTCGATGGGCAAGTCGCTCGGTGACGACGCCCTGACCCGGGTGGTTGAAGTTACGGGTCGCGGAGGCACCCCGCAGCCCACGACCTGGCGCATTGTCATCTCCGAGGGCTCCCGGGGCACGCGCGAAGTGAAAGTCGCCGGTGCGCAGATCGTCTCGCAAAAGGCGCTGGTCCAGATCACGTCGCTCAAGCCGATCCGGTTGGAGGACTTGAACCTCGATTCAAGCGGTGCGTTTGATGCGGCGGACGCGCAGGCACGCAAGGCCCACGTACCGTTCACGTCGCTGAATTATGAACTGCGGGTCAGCGACACGAGCAACAAGCCGGTCTGGAATCTCGAATTGGTGAACGATACCGGCACCCATGTCGGCGCTGTGCGTCTCGCGGCGCACGACGGAAAACTCCTTTCGGTCAACGGACTCAACGCCACCCAGCCCGGCCCGGTGCGGTCGTGGG
>CAZZYS010000195.1:0-8466 GCA_964658285.1 uncultured Verrucomicrobiota bacterium | reverse complement strand
TCCAGCGCGTCGCCTCGATGAAATCGACCGCGTAGTTGTTGTGCTCCTCGATGCCGGTGGCGACGGTGAGGATGTTCGGATCGAAGATGATGTCCTCCGCCGGGAAGCCGACCTCTTCGGTCAGGATGCGGTAGGCGCGCGTGCAGATTTCCACGCGGCGTTCGTAGCTGGCGGCCTGCCCTTCTTCGTCGAAGGCCATCACGACCGCCGCCGCGCCGTAGCGACGCACGAGCCGGGCGTAGTGCTTGAATTTTTCCTCGCCTTCCTTGAGCGAGATGCTGTTGACGATCCCCTTGCCCTGGATGCACTTCAGGCCGGCCTCAATGACGCTCCACTTGGAGGAATCGACCATGATGGGCACGCGGGAAATGTCGGGTTCGGCGGAGAGGAGGTTGAGGAAACGCGCCATCGCCTTCTCACCGTCGAGCATCCCCTCGTCCATGTTGACATCGAGGACGTTGGCCCCGCCCTCGACCTGTTGGCGGGCGACGGCGAGGGCGGTCTCGTAGTCACCCGCGAGGATGAGCTTGGCGAAACGCGGCGAGCCGGTGACGTTGGTGCGCTCGCCGATGAGCAGGAAGCTGTTGGCGACGGTGGGTTCAGGCATGGTGTGGGTAGGCAGGTTAACCGAGACGTGGGCGGGTGGCGAGTTGGGAGTTGCGGGGCGCAAGCGGGCGGTGCGTCCACGGTGGGGTGGAGTGTTGTTTTAACACAGAGAACACGGAGGAACACGGAGACCGGAGGAGGCCGGAAAAAACAAAAAAGGGGGGAAGCCGAGGCAGAGCGTTCTGACCATCCTTTCTCTTCCCCCTCCTCTGGTCTCTGTGGTTCTCTGTGTCCTCTGTGTTAAAACAACACCCTGCGCTGCACGCAGACCGCACCGGCACATTCCCTGCTTGGCTACCGGGGCATGTCTGCCGCACCACGCCGCCGGAGCCGTTTTCTCTCCTTGTTGGAGGGCGACCGGGGAGCGGTTTTCCTGCTCGTCCTCGTCTTCTTCGGGGCGAACTGGCCCCTGCTCGCCAACCGCGTGTCCGAGCGGATCGACGGCGAGAGTTTCTTCGCCCCCTTTTACAACTACGTGGCCAGTCTGGCGCGGAGCGGGCATTTCATGTTGTGGGACCCGTTTTGCAACGGGGGTTCGCCGGACTTCGCCGAGCCGCAACTCGGCGCGTTCTCGCCGGTGACACTGCTCTGCGGGCTGATCGCGGGTCCCGGTCCGACGGGCTTCCATCTCTACTGGCTGGGCGTGTGGTTTCTCGGGGGTCTGGGGATGTACGTGCTGGCCCGGGCGCTGTCGGCCCCGCCGTGGGGTGCATTGGTGACGGCGCTGGCGTTTGTCTTCTGCGGATTCTACATCGGTCACGCGGAACATCTCAGCGCCGTGTACTCGCTTTCGTTTGTCCCGTGGGTGCTCTGGCGGGTCCGGGCGGCGATGGTGACGGGCCGTTGGCGGTTTGCCTGCGAGGCCGGTGCGTTGTGGGGCCTGGCCGCGCTGGCGGGAAACCCGGCCGTGCACATTCCCACCGCGATGTTCGTCGGGGTCGTGGCGCTGGCGTGGCTGCCGCCGGTCGGTCCCGACGGTGCGCAATGGCCGCGCTGGCGCATTTACGTCATCACGATGGCACTGCTGGCGGGTGTCGGCGCGCTGGTGTTGGCCCCCGCGTACGGGAGTTTCCGCTACGAGGTCGCCGGTTACAGCCACCGCACGCTGCCGCTCAAACGCGGCGTGGTGCTGGACCAGAAATTCGGGTGGAGCTGGCTGACGGCCCTGGCCACGCCAGCGTTCGTGCCCTTCAACGGCATGTCGGGTTGGGCGGAGTTCGACATTTCCATGCGCGAGATTTATTTTGGGGCGGCGGTGCCGGTGTTCGCGGCGTGGACGGTCTGGCGGCAGCGCGCCCGCTGGCAAACATGGCTGGTCCTCGGCATGGGGCTGCTGGCCCTGGGAATCTCGATGGGCAGTCTCCTGCCGTTCCGCACTTGGCTCTACGACGGGCTGCCGTTCACGCGGTATTTCCGGCACGCACCGATGTTCCGCGGTTTCTTCGTGCTCGCGATGGGAATGCTCGCCGCGCCGGGAACCGCGTTCGTCGAATCCTGCTGGCGCGACCGGGCCACCGCCGGAAAGAACCTGCGCCCGCTGGCGATCATCGCCGGGGTTTGTGCGCTGCTCGGGGTGGGTTCCTACGTGTGGGTTAGCCTCGACCTGCCGGACGCGGCAGCGGCGCGTTTGTCCCCGCTGGCTCCCTGGCACGCGGGTCTCGTCTGGGTCGGATTGGCAGCGTTTTGCGCGGCGGCGGTGCGCTGGGCGGGCTTCCGCCGCTTTTTGCCCGGCGCGCTGGTGGCGCTGACCGCGCTGGACCTCACCGGCGCTTACGCCCTCACCGGACACGTGGCCCATCAGGACAAGCCGTCCGTCGTCGCCGCCGGTCCCGTCCAACCGCTCACCGACCTCGGCCCGGACGGATTTTCGCGCACCATCGCGGCGCTCTACAACACCAACCTCTACGACCGCAAACCCGTGTTCGTGTCGTACACGGCCATGCGCAACTTTTCCCAGGAGTTCTGGGGGCTGGACCGTTTGCTGCGCCCGTATGTGCTCGGGCCGCAACGGGTGTGGTTCGCCGCCCATGTGCCGACCGTCCCCGCCACGCCGGAGGTCTTTGAAAAATTCGTCCAGCGCGCGCACGCCATGAACGCGCTCCCGGTCGTGCGGCAGGAACGCGCCAGCCTGCTCGCACCCGGCGCCGGGCTGACGCTCGACGCGCTCGACGCCCTCGCCGCCGCCCCGGCCGCGCAACCCCTCGACTGCCGCGTGCTCGCCTACCACGACAACGATTTCACCTTGCAAGTCACTTGCCCTACGGATGGTTACGTCCTCGTGACGGACCGCTGGTCGCGCTCCTGGCAGGCCACCGTCAACGGCCGGCCGGTGCCGGTGGACGGCGGGGACTTCCTTTTCCGGTTGGTGCCGGTGCAGGCGGGGGAAAACGTCATCGCCATGCGGTTCTATGTGCCGTGGGTGTATGCGCTCGTCGCGCTGAGCTGGAGCACGCTGGCGGTTGCGGGGATCGCGGCGCTGTGGCGTCTGCGCCATCCGGCCGCAGGCGCGGTGCCGCTGCCCATCGGCCACGGTCCCGTCCCGGCGGCCGAGCCCGTCGCCGTCTGATGCCGCGATGGGGCTTGTCAATTGACCCGACGCACCTAGGATGGGCGTCGGCATGGCGATCAATCTATCCTTGGTCAAAGGATTGTGGGCAAGAGTCGGCGAACGCACCAAGCTCATCGGCGTGGGGGTCCTCGCGTTTGTGCTCGGCACGCTCTGGGGCGGGCACCGGACCGTTTCCAATGAGAACGGCCGCTTTGTGGCCATCGGTACGGACGGACTCACTTTGCTGGATACCCGCACCGGCGAGGTGTGGGTACGCATCAGCGACAGCCAGGGGTATAAGCGCATCCCTGCGCCGACGCACTCGTGGTTCTGACGATCACGCCGCGAGTGCTTCCAGGCCGCTGAGACGCAGCCGGCGCGGGATTTGCGGCACGACGCGCGGCGGACAATCCCGCACGGCTTCGGCGATGGCCCGGATGTGCGCGGGCGTCGTCCCGCAGCAACCGCCGACGATGTTCAGCCAGCCCTGCGCCGCCCACTCGCGGATTTGCGGGGCGAGCGTCTCGGGCGTTTCCGGGAAACCCGTCGGCGAGAGCGGGTCGGGCAGCCCCGCGTTGGGGTAACAGGAAACGTAGATCGGCGCGATGCGGGCGAGTTCCTCGATGTACGGACGCATCTCGCGCGGGCCGAGCGCGCAGTTGAGGCCGACGCTGAGCAGCGGCGCGTGCGAGACACTCGTGTAGAACGCCTCGACCGTCTGGCCGGTCAGCGTCCGGCCGCTGAGGTCGGTGATGGTGCCCGAGATCATCAGCGGCACCCGTTGATCGGGCCGGTCGTCGAAATGCTCCATCGCCGCGAAGAGCGCCGCCTTGGCGTTGAGCGTGTCGAAGATCGTTTCGATGAGGATGGCGTCCACGCCCACGTCCAACAGGCCGCGAAGCTGTTCGGCGTAGGCGGCGCGCACCTGGTCAAACGTCACGTCGCGCGCGCCGGGGTCGTTCACATCGCGCGAGATCGAGAGCGTCTTGCTCAACGGCCCGAGCGCCCCGGCGACGAAGCGGCGGCGGCCGTCGGCGGCCTGGACGCGTTCGGCCGCGCGGCGCGCGCAACCGGCGGCAGCGACGTTGAGGTCGTAGGCGAGCGCTTCCAACCCGTAGTCGGACTGCGAAAGGCTCGTGGCATTGAAGGTGTTTGTCTCGATGATGTCCGCGCCCGCCGACAGGAACGCCGCGTGGACCTCCTCCACCACCTGCGGACGGGTGAGGCACAGGAGATCGTTGTTGCCCTTCAGGTCGATGCCGTGATCGGTGAACTGGTCCCCGCGATAGGCGGCCTCGTCGAGTTTGTAAGCCTGGATGTTGGTGCCCATCGCGCCGTCGAGGATGACGATGCGCTCCCGCAGGAGTTGTTCGAGTGGATGGAGCGAGGCGGCGGGGTTTGGCATAACGAAAAATTACAACGGGGCACCCATCGTCGCAAGGAACAAATCAACGCATCAAGATAAATGGATGCGTTCACGCCAAAACGAAACGCGCCGCCGTAGGAGTAAGCCCACGACGGCGCGAGATTCAGGTTCGGGAAAACCTTTTTATTTAGCGAACGCGGCCTTCAGTCCCTCGGCGGCGAATTCTTCCGCCTGCTTGGCCTCATCGACGACCGCTCCCATGCCGAAGAACTCGTGCGCCACACCCGAGTACACTTTGTATTGCACCGGTACTCCCGCCGCCTGGAGCTTGTCGGCGTATTCCTTGCCTTCGGTCAGCAGAGGATCGATTTCCGCCGCGATGATCGTGGCGGGAGCCACACCCGCCACGTCCGCTTTGGCGACGAGGTCGATCCGCGGGTCGTTCCCGTCTTCCGGCTTGGACAGGTAGTACTTGAAAAACCATTTCATGCCTTCGGCGCTCAGAGGTTTGGTCGTCTCGTTGTCCTTGTAGGACTTCGTTTCCAGGTTATAGCCCGCCACCGGGTAAACGAGCACCTGATAAACCGGCTCCTGAACGTGCTGCTGCTTGGCCTCGACGCAGATGGCCGCCGCCATGTTGCCGCCGGCGCTCTCGCCGACCACGGCGACTTTCTTAACATCGCCCTTGTACTGGCCGGCGTTGGCGAGCACCCACTTGTAGGCGCTGAACGTGTCGTCGTGCGCGGTCGGGAACGTATCCGCCGGAGCCTGCCGGTAATCCGTGGAAATGACGACCGCCTTGGTCAATTCACACAGGGCGCGCGGCGACGCGTCGTACGAATCAATGCTGCCAACGACCCAGCCGCCGCCGTGGATGTAGAGGATCGTCGGGAACGGGCCGCTGCCGGCCGGGATGTACGCGCGGGCGGCGACCTTGTGACCCTCGCCCACGTCAATCTTGAAATCCTGCGTGCTGCCGGTGAACTGCGGGGCGCTCTTGCCGTCCTTGGCCATGACGATCTTGACCGCCGAGGCGATGGTCGGCGCGGTCTTGGCAACGGCGGGGGTAGTCTTTTCAATGGGCACAGGCGAGATCGCTCCATAGGCTTTGAGAACCGCCGCCATCTGCGCGTTGGGTTCGGCCTGCGCCAGACCGGGCAGGAGGGCAGTGAAAGCGACGGCGGCGATCCCGGCGGCGACCCCAAACGGCGCGCGGCGGAACCCCGGGAGGGGATGGCGGAGTTGAATCATACGTCCCCCTTGTTCGGGCGAGCCCCGACGGACGGTTCCTAAAAACGGTCAGTGCCACCGCCGCAGTTCGTCGCCGAGCACCGCCAACACGAACACCAGGCCCACGAAGGCGTTGGCGTTGAAAAACGCGTTATTCACCGCGCCCACGTCCAACGGCGCGGGACCGGCGACGCTGCGGTGCTCGTAGAGAAAGGCCCCGAAAACGAGCACGAGGCTGACGAAATAGATCGCGCCCAGCCCCGCCGCCACCCCGAACATCGCCAGCCCCACGAACGCCACCGCGTGGAGCCCCTGCGCGAGCCGCAAGCTGTTCGAAATCCCGAGCCGCACCACCAGCGAACGCAACCCGGCCGTGCGGTCGAAGTCGTAGTCCATCGTCGCGTAGATCAGATCGAAGCCGGCCACCCACATCATCACCGCCCCGGCGAGCACGAGCGGAGCCAGCTCGAACCGCCCCCGCACCGCCAGCCACGCCCCGACGGGCGACACCGCCAGCGCCAACCCGAGGAAAAGTTGGGTGTAGTCGGTGAAGCGTTTGGTCAGCGAATAGAAAAAGACGATCAACAGCGCCACCGGCGACAGCGCAAAGCAGAGCCGGTTGATAAAAAATGTCGTCGCCACGAACGCCCCCGCGCTCGCGAGCAGCAACGCGATAGCCACCGGTCGCGCGACGAGCCGGTGGCGGCCGGCGGTGCGCGGGTTTTTTTTGTCGATCTCCCAATCGGCGAGGCGGTTGAAAACCATCGCCGCCGTGCGCGCGAACACCATGCACAGCAGGATCAGCCCGAGGACGCGCCATCCTGGCCGGCCGTGCGAGGCCGCGAGCATAGAGCCCAGCGCGAACGGCAGCGCGAACAGCGTGTGCGAAAAGCGGATGAAAGTCAGCGTGCGGCTGACGGGCGCTAGGTAGGAGGCGAGGGTAGTCACGGGTTGAACTCGGCGACACCTTACCGCCCGACGCCGCGCGCCTGCACAAGATCAATCGGCCTTCGACTTTTCGACCGGAGCGCCCGTGATTCGGTTGGCCTCCTCGGCCAGCTCCTCAATACTCTCATCCGTCGAAAGCCATTGCCAACGCTCGGCCGTATAGTTGCCACTACCCGTTTGGACTTGTTGTAGGAAACGCGTCATTCCCACCACGCCAAGCTCGCGTCTCAACGCGTCCAATCCGGCTCGGTACAAGGCTTCGGGTGTGAGCGTGGCCATAGGGTAGATTATTCCTTCTTCAGAAAAGCTGTCAACCAGACGAGCGGATTCTAGACCGTGAAGGGCAGTTCCAAATCCGCCAATCGTCGGGTGGCACGCAACAACCGGTCGTCGGTCGTCAGGAATACATTTGCGCGCAAACTCTTCGCGCACGCGAGATGCAACGCATCAAATTTCCCCATTCTGACGGCGCTTCGCAGATGCACGGCACATCGGACCGCTGCCGGCACGATCTTGGCATGTTCTCGCGCCAACGACAAAAATTGTTGGGCGCGGCTGCGTTGGAGAGCGTTGGGGATCCTCGCCAGTTCGAGAAAAAGCGCGGTGCTGGAGAGCAAGGTCCAACGTCCGACTTTGATTTTCTGAAGGATTGCCAGCACGGCTTCGGCCTCCAGGCGGATGCGCGTCTGGGATTGATCATCGAAGGGACGATTCAGACAACAGGCATCCAGATAGATGCGCATGGTTTTACTTCCCGAGCAGCTCCCGCAACCGCTGATCCGCCTGCCCCAACAGCGGCTCGCCGTGGGCGAAGGTCAGCGTCGAGAATTTCCGCTCCGCCAGCCGGGCCAGCGAGCGGCGCAGCTCCTTCGGGTTTTCGCAATACTTGTCCGGCAGGATCGCGAATCCATGCGACTCCAGATGAATGAGCGCATCGCCGACCACGGCAAGCCCGCCGCCGTCAGGCCGGTAGAACGCCATCTCGCCCGCGACCGCGCCCGGCAGCGGCACGGCCTCGAACGCCCCGTCGAACACCGCCCCACCCGCCGCCGGGATCCCGATGCCGGCCTCCACGCCCGCCGTCTCCGCCGCTGCGGCCGTCGCGCACAACGGCACCCCGAACCTCCGCGCGAACTCCGCCGCCGCACGGGCGTGGTTGCCGTTGGTCAGGAGAACGCCGGCCGGCGGGGTGTCGGCCGTCTGGGCAAGCAGCGCGGACATCGCCGCCGGACGCAACGGGATCGGGTCCACGAAAAACAGCCCGCTGCCCGCCACGGCGACGGTCGTGGCGTGCAGGTCCACCTTGCTCGCCGCGTCGTATTCCTGCCAGAGTGCGAGCGCCCACGCCCCGGGTGAAGGGCTGGCGAGTTCGGTGTATTCGGAGGCGGGGCGCACCCCGATAAAATCCGGCGCGGCCTCTTGAAATGCAAGGCGTTCCGGGTCGATATTCACCGTACCGCAACCCGATGGCCGAGCCCCCGCCCCCACCGCCCCCACCCGACTCCGAACGCGCCCGGCAGGCCGCCGGGATCGTCGCGCGGCCGGGGCGTTACAAGATTTGCGAGGGTTGCGACTCAATCGTGTCCCGGCGCGTGGCCACCTGCCCGAACTGCTACGGCTACCGCTTCAACACGAATCGCCTGGCCATCATCGACCAGGCCCGGCTGCTGGGCAGCCGCGAAAAAACGAGCGTGACGGTGGAAGATTTGCTCTGAGGGCGCGGAAGCGCCGTTGCGGAGTGCCCTGCGGGCACGTTGCGGGTTGCGAT
>CAZZYS010000194.1:0-8485 GCA_964658285.1 uncultured Verrucomicrobiota bacterium | reverse complement strand
TGGTTCTCGCCGCCGGACGCGGCGGCGACGCCCCCGCGCAGGCCCGCGCCGCGCTTTCCCGGCTCTGCCAGACGTACTGGACGCCGCTGTACGAGTTCGCGCGCAGCCGGGGGCATTCGCAGCACGACGCGGAGGACCTCACGCAGGGGTTCTTCGTCTACCTGATCGACCGCCAGATCCACGCCCGCACGGGTCCCGAAAAGGGTAAATTCCGCTCGTTCCTGCTGGCGTCGTTAAAGAATTACCTCGCCGACGCCTACGACCGCGAAAACGCCCGCAAGCGCGGCGGTGGCTGCGAGTTCCTGCCCCTGCACGAGGAACAGGCGGCGGCCGAGGCGACGCACGCCGGCGGCGGGTCCGACGCGGACCGGTTGTTCGAGCGGCAATGGGCGGAGGCGCTGCTGCGCACGACCTTCGACCGGGTGGCCAACGAGTTTTCCGCCGAGGGCAAGGGCGCGCTCTTCGGCGCGTTGAAGGGTTTCCTGCGCGGCGGCGCGGAACCGCCGCCCGGTTACGACGAGCTGGCCGCCCGGCTGGCGATGCCCGCGCCGACGGTGCGCAGCCACGTCAACCGGCTGCGGACCCGCTACCGCGCGGCCCTGCGCGCCGAACTCCGCCGCACGGTGGGCAGCGAGGAGGAAGTGGACGAGGAGTTGCGCGAACTCCTGCGCGTGCTGACCGCGCGCTGACCCAACCGGCGGGACGCATCCTCTCTTACTCTCATGGCAGCGACACCGGAGCCGGGAAAAGCGGTCTGCTCGACGTGCCACGAGCCGTTGAGCGAGGACGGCGATTGCCTCGCCTGCCTGTTGCGCGGCGGGATGGAGCACACGGTCGAGGAGGAAGCGCCGCCCGCGCCGGTGTTCGGCGATTTCGAGGTCACGCGGCGGCCGGACGGTTCGCTCTGGGAACTGGGCCGCGGGGCGATGGGCGTGACGTACCGCGCGCTGGACCGGGTGCTGCACCGCCACGTGGCGCTGAAGGTCATCCAATCCTCCCACGGCGCCGACGGCGGCAGGGCCGTGCGCGAACGCTTCCTGCGCGAGGCGCGCGCCGCCGCGTCCCTGCACCACCCGAACGTCGCCGACATCTTCCAGTTCGGCGTGCTCAACGAGGCCGGGAGTTGTTTCTACGCGATGGAGCTGGTCGAGGGCGAAACGCTCGAAGCCCGGGTCCGGCGCGACGGTCCGCTCGCGGTCGGCACCGCCCTGGAGATCGCCACGCAGGTGGCGTCGGCGCTCGTGGCGGCGGCGGCCAAGGGCCTCATCCACCGCGACCTGAAGCCGAGCAACCTCCTGCTGACCACCGGCGAACTGGAGGTCAAGGTCGTCGATTTCGGTCTGGCCAAGGCGGTTTCGCCGCCCACCGAACAGGCCGACCTCACGCGCGGCGGTTTCGTCGGGACGCCGGCGTTCGCCAGCCCGGAGCAGTTCGGCCGCGGGTCGGTGGACGCGCGCGCGGACCTGTATTCCCTGGGCGTGACGCTGTGGTACGCCCTCACGGGGCGCGCGCCCTTCGCCGGCCGGACGCTCGAGGAACTGCGCGACCACCCCCTGCGGGCGGACCTCCCCATCGAGCAACTCACCGAGCGGCGCGTCCCGGCCCCGGTGGTCGCCTTGCTGCGCACCGTGCTGGCGGTCGATCCCGCCCGGCGTCCGGCCACCGCGCACGAACTGCTCGACGGACTGGAAACCTGCCGCCGCCGGCTCGGACTCGGCCGCGTCGGCAAGGGGTCGCTCCCGGACCGCGCTGCGTGGCGTTTCGCCGTGCCGCTGCTGGCGGCGGGCGTGCTCGCGCTGGCCGTCGCCGCCCTGGGGGCGTGGTGGTGGTATGCGCGGGCGGCGAACCACGGGACGGACCCCAACGCGGATTCCCTGGAAAAATCCATCGCCGTGCTGCCCTTTGAAAACCTCGGCGACGCGGACAAAGGGTATTTCGCCGCGGGCATCCAGGACGAAATCCTCACCGACCTGGCCAGGATCGCCGACCTGAAGGTCATCAGCCATACCTCCGTGGTCGCCTACGTCTCGGGCCACGCCGGCGACCTGCAGGAGATCGGCCGGGGGCTGGGCGTCACCCACCTGCTCGAAGGCCACGTCCAGCGCGTCGGCGACCACGTGCGCGTGTCGGCCACGCTCATCGACGTGCGCAAAAAGGGCGCGGTGGTCTGGGCCGAGCGTTACGACAACGATCTGGCGGACATCTTCCGCATCCAGAGCGAGATCGCCGAGCGCATCGCGGCCAACCTGCGCGCGAAGCTTTCGTCCGCCGAAAAGGTTGCCATCGACACCCGCCCCACGGCCAGCCTCGACGCGTACGACCTCTACCTGCAGGCCAAGGAACTGGTCGCCACCTACCAGCAGACGGCCGACTGGCGCGAGACGCTGCTCAAGGCCGTGCGCCTGCTCGACGAGGCCACCTCGCTCGACGACAAATTCGCGCTGGCCCACTGTTTGTCCGCGAAGGCCCACGGCATCCTCTTCCACACCGGCCTGGACCCCACGCCGGTGCACCTCGTCCTGCAAAAACACGCCGCTGACACGGCCTTGCGCCTGCAACCCGACCTAGGCGAAGCGCATCTCGCCCGCGCCCTCTGGCTCTACCGGGGCGAACACAACTACCCCGAGGCCCGCCGCGAACTGGCGACCGCCCAGGCGGCGCTGCCCAACAACACGGAGGTGCTCCTGCTGCTCGCCTACCTCGACCGCCGCGAGGGCCGCTGGGCCGACGCCCGCCAGAACCAGGAACGCACCACGACCCTCGACCCGTCCAACTTCGTCCTGATCACCGAGAAGCTCGTGCTCTACGACCGGATGCGGCTCTACCGGGAATTCATCCAGACCGCCGACGCCGCCATCACCACCCTGCCCCGGTACGCGGATTATTTCCGCCTGTTGAAGGCGGAGTTGCTGATGGAAGCGGGCCAGGTCCGGGCTGCCCGCCTGATCCTCGACGCCCTGCCGGCCGGCTACGACCCCAACGGCACGACGACCTACACGCGCGTCTGCGCGGCGCTCTACGTCGGCCGGCCCGACGAGGCGGCGGCGGTGGTCGCGGCGTTCCGCCGGGAGGAGTACCCGGGTGCCAACGGCGAGATGACCCCGCGCGTCTGGCTGGAAATCGCCATCGCGCTGGCCAGGGGCGACCGGGACCTCGCGCAGAAGGGGCTGGCGCAGGCGCGCGACCTCGCGGCGGCGTCCGTCGCGCAGCACCCGGAAGACCCCGCCGCGCTCGCGCTGCTGGGGCTGGCGGACGCGGGCCTGGGACACAAGGACGACGCGTTGCGCGAGGGGCGGCGCGCCGTGGAGATGCGGCCCGTTTCCACCGACGCGATGGATGGTCCCGCCCTGCTCGGCACGCTGGCGCTCATCGACGCGTGGGTGGACGAACCGGGCGCGGCGATGGATTTGCTGATTACCCTCCAGGGCATCCACGGGGGACCCGATTACGGGCAACTGCGGTATGACCCGGCGTGGAACGCCCTGCGCGGGCGCAAGGATTTTCAGTCGATGCTCGTCCAGATGGACCCGCATTTCGGGCCTTAAACAAAAGTGGTTTAACTGCTTGCGTCCGGCCACCGGCCCTGTTTATTTTCGTTGCCACCGGGTTTTTCCGGGTTGAAATCACGATGAAAACAGGAGCTTTCCCTGCCCGCTGGGCAGCCGTGTTGACGACGGGTGCGCTGCTGACGGCGGTTTTCGCCAGCGGCTGTGTAGGCCCGTCGTCGCCACACCCGACTGGCGACCCCCAGGATAACACGATCCACGTCCCGCCCGGGAAGACCAACGTCTATGTTCCGACCGGGTCCACGATCCATGTTCCGCCCGGGTCCACGATCGACATCTCGGGAGGAGACACGATCACCGTTCCGCTCACGGGGGCCATGCTCCGCGTCCCGACCGGGCTCGCGCTCCGCGTTACGGACGATGGCACGGACAATCACGCGGTTGGCGCTGTAGCCCCGGGCACGATCCACGTCCCGCCGGGGGGGGCGAACGACACTTCCAAGGACCGTCCCCGGCATAGGCACCGTCGGCACCATCGACCCGCGCCCGTGAGGGCGGCCACTCCGGCCCCGACCATCACACATCCGGGCGGCTGATCCCTCCCCCCGGATAGGGAGGCGCGTCGTTGCGACGGCGGCGTTTGCCACCTGTCCGGGGCGCGGTCCGCCGTCGCGGGATCAGGGCTGCGCGGCGTCGGCGGCCGTGGCGGTCGGACGGTCGAACTTGAAGGGCGCGAGCTGGTCGTTGAAGCGCACCTCGATGGGCATCCACGCGTCGCCGCTTTTGTAGAAGAAAAATTCCCAGATCAGCGGGTATTTTTCCAACCGGAAAATGTACACGAAGCGCACCAGCGACGGCCCGAAAGATTTTACCTCCACGAGGTCGAACCCCACCGGCCGTCCGTAGAGGCGCATCCCGTTTTCCAGTTGGTTTCTGAGCGCGTAGGCGGCACCCGACTGTTTTTCGGCGATGACCGAGCCGGATAACAGTCCGTCGAAGGCCTTGCTGGTGTCGCCGCCGATGATCGTGGAGAAAAGCGTCTCGGCTTTCGCGCGTGCCGTGGTGGCTTCGGCCGGAGGCACGGCCTTCGCCGTGGTCCAAGCCACGAAAACTAACGTCACGATCAATACGGCGGAGCGGGGGAGATTCATGCTGCTCAATAACCGATGTGGAGACCCGAATCCAACAAGGACGGATGCCGGACCATCTCAAACTCTGAGAGAACCGCGGAACCCCCTGACGCGATAATAACAGGGCGCGCTATTCTGATAAACGAAGACGCGGCCATAGCGAAGGTCGGCGAAGAGCGCGCCGCCGAGTTTCCTGATCTCGGGCGGCGTCTTCACCCAACTCGAACTGTTCTCGTCAAAACTCCCGAGCTTTTGCAGTTCCAGATATTGTTCCTCCGTCAAAAGCTCGATGCCCATCACGGCCGCCAGGCCAACCGCGTCGTTGTCCGGCTTGTGTTCTTTCCGGGATTCCAATGCCTCCCGGTCGTAACAAACGCTCCTGCGGCCGGCAGGGCTTTCCGCCGAACAATCAAAGAAAACATACTCGCCCGTTTCCTTGTCGTGAGCGACGACATCCGGCTCGCCGCCGGATTCTTCCATTTCGTTGAGAGACCATCGCTTCCCGGCGTCGGCCTCCAGCTTTGCCTGCACTTCGGCCCACCTGATCCCGTGGTGACGGCCCATGTTCTTCTCGAAGCGGGTTTTCAGCGTTTCGAGGAGTTCCACGCTTCGCTCCGGCGAGAGCGTTCCGAGTTTCACGCGCTTCTTCATGGATGGGTTCGCGCGCCGGGCGGCAAAAACTTCAATCCTCGTATGCTTCCATCGGCACGCAGGAACAGACCAGGTTGCGGTCGCCGTAGACGCTGTCGATGCGGCCGACGGCCGGCCAGAACTTGTGCTCGCGCAACCACCGTGCCGGCCAGGCGGCCAGCGAACGCGGATACGCGTGTGTCCACTCGTCGGCTGTCACGGCCTGCGCGGTGTGCGGCGCGCCTTTGAGCACGTTGTCCTTGCGGTCGGCCTCGCCGTTGGCGATGGCCTGAATCTCGCCGTGGATGGCGATCATCGCGTCGCAAAAACGGTCGATCTCCGCCTTCGATTCGCTCTCGGTCGGCTCGACCATCATCGTGCCCGTCACCGGCCACGACACCGTCGGCGCGTGGAACCCGTAGTCCATCAGGCGCTTGGCCACGTCCTCGACCTTCACGTCGGCCGTCTTCTCGAACGGGCGCAGGTCCAGGATGCATTCGTGGGCCACGAGCCCGTCGTTGCCCCGGTAAAGCACCGGAAAGTGCGGCTCCAGTTGCTTGGCGATGTAATTGGCGTTGAGGATGGCGAGTTTCGTCGCGTCCGCCAGGCCGTCGCGGCCCATCATGGCGATGTAGAGCCACGAGATGACCAGGATGCTCGCGCTGCCCAACGGTGCCGCCGACACCGGCCCGATACCGGGTAGCTCATAGGCATCCTGTTGCGGATGCCCCGGCAGGAACGGCGCGAGGTGCGGCTGCGCGCAGATCGGACCCACCCCGGGGCCGCCGCCGCCGTGGGGGATGCAGAAGGTCTTGTGCAGGTTGAGGTGCACCACGTCGGCGCCGATGTCGCCGGGGCGGCAGAGTCCGACCTGCGCGTTCATGTTCGCGCCGTCCATGTAGACCTGCCCGCCATTGGCATGGGTCACGCGGCAGATTTCGGTGATCGTGTCCTCGAAAACGCCGTGCGTGGACGGATAGGTAATCATCAACGCCGCGAGCCGTTCCTTGTGGGCTTCCGCGCGGGCGCGCAGGTCGGCCATGTCGATGTTGCCCTGGTGGTCGCACTTCACGGGGACGACCTGATAGCCGGCCATCACGGCGCTGGCGGGGTTGGTGCCGTGCGCGCTCGTCGGGATCAGGCAAACATTGCGGTGACCCTGGCCGCGCGCTTCCTGGTAACCCCGGATGCTAAGCAACCCGGCGTATTCGCCCTGCGACCCGGCATTAGGCTGGAGGCTGACGGCGGGCAGGCCGGTGATCTCGCCGAGCCATTTTTCCAGGGTGTGCGCGAGCACGCGGTAACCCTCCGCCTGCGCGGCGGGCGCGAACGGATGCATCCGGCCGAACTCGGGCCACGTCACGGGGAACATCTCGCTCGTGGCGTTGAGTTTCATCGTGCAGCTTCCGAGCGGGATCATGCTCGTGGTCAGCGACAGGTCTTTCGACTCCAGGCGGCGCAGGTAGCGCAGCATTTCGGTCTCGGTGTGGTAGCGGTTGAAGACCGGGTGCGTGAGGAAGTCGCCCGTGCGCGCGAGCGTCTCGGGAATGGAATCCGCCGCGACGGCCTGCGGCTCGAACCCGGTCGTCTGCCCGCCGTGGAAGATCGTCCACAGGTCCTGCAAATCGGTGGCGTCCACGGTTTCGTCGAGCGAAACCCCGACCGTGTCGGCGCTGACCGTGCGCAGGTTGATCCCCTTCGCCTCGGCCGCCGCGTGGATCGCCGCCATGCTGCCCGCGCCGACACGCACCGTCAGCGTGTCAAAGTACGCCTCGGGGCCGACTTCCAGCCCCAGTTTCTGCAACCCCGCCGCCAGCGTGCCGGTCAACCGATGCACGCGCCGCGCGATGGCCTTCAGGCCCTCCGGCCCGTGGTAGACGGCGTACATCGACGCGATGACCGCCAGTAAGACCTGCGCCGTGCAGATGTTGCTCGTGGCCTTGTCGCGGCGGATGTGTTGTTCGCGCGTCTGGAGACTCAGGCGGTAGGCGGGCTTGCCGCTGCTGTCCTTGGAAACTCCCACGAGGCGGCCGGGCATCATGCGTTTGAATTCGTCCTTCACCGCGAAGTACGCCGCGTGCGGTCCGCCGTAACCCAGCGGCACGCCGAAACGCTGCGTGCTGCCGACGGCTACGTCCGCGCCCCATTCGCCGGGCGGCTTGAGCAGGCACAAGGCGAGGGGATCGGCGGCGGCCACGACCAGCGCCCCGGCGGCGTGGACTTTCTCCGCGAAGGCGCGGTAGTCGTACACCGCTCCGTCCGTCGCCGGATACTGGACCAGCGCGCCGAAGAATCTGCCTTCCCCGATTTCCGCCGTGGCGTGGTCGCCGACGACGACCTCGATGCCCAGCGGACGGGCGCGCGTCTGGAGGACGGCAATCGTCTGCGGGTGGCACTTTTCCGACACGAAGAACGCCTGGCCCTTGCCCTGCCCGCCCCGCGCGGCGTGGCAGGTGTTCATGGCCTCGGCGGCGGCGGTGCCCTCGTCGAGCAGGGAGGCGTTGGAAATGTCCATCCCGGTGAGGTCGCAGACCATCGTCTGGAAGTTGATGAGCGCCTCCAAGCGGCCCTGGGCGATCTCGGCCTGGTAGGGCGTGTAGGCGGTGTACCAGCCGGGGTTTTCGAGGATGTTGCGCTGGATGACGCCGGGCGTCAGCGTGTCGTGGTAGCCCTGGCCGATGTAGGAACGAAAAACGCGGTTGCGCGCGGCGATGAAGCGGAGTTCCGAGAGGGCCTCGCTCTCGCTGAGCGCCAGCGGGACCGCCAGCGGCCGGTGCAGGCGGATGTTGGCGGGCACGGCGGCGTCGATGAGGGCGTCGAGCGTGGGATAGCCGACGAGGTCGAGCATTTTGGCGATTTCCTCGGCGGACGCACCGAGGTGCCGGCGCGCGAAGGTGTCCAGGGGCCGCAGGGGGTTGGCGGCGGTGTCCGTCTGCGAGGCAACGACAGGAGAAGATGAAACGGGCGGCGGGACAACTACAGCAGGGGCGGCGGCGAGGTCGAGTTCGGGCGGCATGGGGGAGTTTACCAAAGAAATGGTCCGCGGGAAAGCGGCAGGATGCGGGATGTGCGTGCGCGGCTCGTCCGTCCTCTGGTCGAGTGTTGTTTCAACACAGAGGACACAGAGGACACGGAGACCGGAGGAGAAGAAAAAGAAAGAGGTAGGGCGGAGTGTGCCTCCCTGGTTTCTGATTCCTTTTTTTACCCGCTTTTTTCCGA
>CAZZYS010000193.1:0-8496 GCA_964658285.1 uncultured Verrucomicrobiota bacterium | reverse complement strand
CCGGACTTTTGCCTTTTGCGTTTTGCTTTTTGCCTTCATCTTCTCCCCGTGCCGACCCTCCTGGCTTATTACACCCACCAGCTCAGCCCGTTCATCGTGCAATTCAGCGACCGCTTCGGGTTGCACTGGTACGGCTTTGCCTACGTGCTCGCTTTCGTGGTCGGATACTGGGTGTACCACTACCTGGCCCGGCGCGGTTACGGCGAACTGCCACCGGAGAAGGTGGCCGATTTCATCACCTTCGCGGCGATCTTCGGCGTGATGCTCGGCGGGCGTCTGGGGTGGATCATTTTTTACGGTTGGGACGTGGTGCGCGCCCATCCGCTCAACGCTTTCAAGCTCTGGGAAGGCGGGATGGCCAGCCACGGCGGCATCCTGGGACTGGTGATCTATACCTACGTCTACGCCCGCTGGCAGCGGATCAGTTGGCCGGGGGTGGGCGATAACCTGGTCGTCGTCGCGCCCATCGGGATTTTCTTCGTCCGGCTGGCCAATTTCGTGAACGGCGAGTTGTGGGGACGCATCATCACCTCGCCGAATCCGCCAGCCTGGGCGATGCGTTTCCCCAAGGAACTGGAGGCGGTCCGGCCGGAACTCGTCGCGCAGGCGTACCAGCACGACCCGAACGCCCTGACGGAACTCGCCGGTCTGCTGCCGTTGCGGCACCCGTCGCAAATCTACGAGGCGCTGCTGGAGGGTGCGTTGCTCTTCGGCGTGTTGTGGATCGTGCGGACGCGTTTTCGCGCGCCGGTGGGGATGCTCACGGGCATCTTCCTGGCGGGCTACGCGGTGGTGCGGATCATCGGCGAAGAATTCCGCGAGCCGGACGTGGGCATCGCGTTCACGTGGGGACTGACGCGGGGTCAATTCCTTTCGCTTTTCCTGCTCGTGCTGGGCGTGGCGTTCATCGTGTACGCACTGCGCACGCGACGCTACCAACTGCCCGGGATGCGTAAGATTGCCCCCGTGCCGCCGCCGCCAGAGGCCACGGTGGCTGCCGAGGGGCAGGCGTGACGCGATGAGCGGTGGGACGTTCGCCGCCGTGCTGTTGGCCGGGGGGCGCAGTCAACGGATGGGGCGCGACAAGGCACTGCTGCCGTTGCCAGATGGCCGGAAACTATGGGAACGTCAACTCGACGTACTCCGCGTGCTGGCACCGGCGGAGTTATTCATTTCCGGGTCGGCGCGAGACGGGTTTCCTCCTGACGTGACGATCCTCGCCGACGAACGGCCGGGCCTCGGGCCGCTCTCGGGGATCGCGGCGGCGTTGAAGGCGATGCAAACGCCGCGTCTGGTCGTGCTGGCGGTCGATCTGCCTGCGATGACCACGGATTTTTTGCGCGGCCTGCTGACCGCCACGGAAGACTTGTTTCCAAACCCGGGGATCGTCCCGCAAACCGACGACGGCTTTTTCGAGCCGCTTGCCGCCGTCTACCCGCGTGATGCGTGGGCGACGGCGGAGGATCGGCTACACGGCGCGGACCGGTCGTTGCAGACGTTCGTGCGCTCGCTGGTCGCCCGTGGCTTGGCCGTGGCGCATCCGCTGCAGGCAACGGATGCCCACCTGTTCACGAACTGGAACGAACTCGGCGACCTACCGCGCTGAGCATCACGTCGTGGGCGGGGCGGGCGTGACAATCGGCGCAACGGTCGCCGACGGTTGCGCGGTCGAGAATGGCGACGCCTCCGGAGCCGGCGGAGGTGCCATGACGGGCGCGGCGGACGGTTCCGGGGATGATGTCGCGGCGGGAGTTGGTGCCACGACCGGAGCCGTCGCCAGCGGTGGGGGCGTCGCCGCCGCCGTTGCCACGGCGTTCGTGCTCGTGAAAAGAGGGAGCGATTTTTGCACCGTCTTGTAAATACCCCATCCGAGGGGTACGGCGACGATTGCCCAGTAGACGAGGACGAGAACCGGATTGCTGCCGGTGGCGGGCGAGGAGGAATTCTGAGCCATGATAGTTTTGACGTTAGGAGAGGATGGATCAGCGTGCGGTAGGCGCATACGGCGCGGCCTGACTCGGCGGCACCGCCGGGGAACCGGCCCCGTCATTGCCACGATAGTAGAACCGCTCCGCCACCTGCCGGATCGACAGGTTGCAAATCAACCCGACGATGAGCAATCCGGCCATCAGGTACATCGTGAACGAGTACACGGAGATCGCGATGTTTTGCAGGTCCGCGTCGGTCAGATGTTTGGCGGCCTGGACCTTTTGCAACGCGACCAACACCTGGTCCGTCGCCACGGACGGGTCGAGCGAGAAGCGTTCCTTGATTTCCCCCAGCTTGTAGTCGCGGATTTTGTTGACCAGCAACGGCCCGAGCACGCCCGCCGCCGACCATGCCGTCAGGAGTCGTCCGTGGATCGCGCCGACGTTCATGGTCCCGAACAAATCCTTCAGGTAAGCCGGCACCGTGGCAAACCCGCCGCCGTACATGCTGATGATGACGCACGTCACGATGACAAAAAGCGTCACGTTCGCCGATTTTCCAGCGAACGGAATCACGCAATAGAGTGACGCCCCGAGCAGCAGATAGATCGCGTACACGGCTTTGCGGCCGATGAAATCACTCGTGGAAGACCACAGGAAACGTCCGGCCATGTTGAAGAGGCTCAATAGCGCAACGAACCCCCCGGCGACCGCCGCCGTCACGGGTTGCGCGCTGAACTTGAACATCTCCTGGATCATCGGTGACGCCTGTTCGAGGATGCCGATGCCCGCCGTCACGTTGAAGCACAACACGACCCAGAGAAACCAGAACTGCGGCGTCCGCCACGCCTGGTCGAGCGCGACCTGATGCGTCGTGATCATCGCGTTCTGCTTGACGTGCGCGGGATCGTAGCCGGCCGGCTTCCAGTCCGCCGCAGGAACGCGCACGATCAACGCGCCGAACAACGCGAAAAGAAAATAGATGCCGCCCATGACGAGGAAAGTCGGCGCGACGCCGATGTTAGTAATCACGCCTTCCGCGTTCTTGCTGATGCCCTGGAAATGCTCCATGAGCGCCTGACTCAGGTTTGCGCCGATGAACGCACCGCCGCCGAAACCCATGATGGCCATGCCCGTCGCCATGCCGGGCCGGTCGGGATACCATTTCACCAACGTCGAGACTGGCGCGATGTAACCCAGACCCAGGCCGCAACCGCCGATGGCACCGTAGCCGACGTACAGCAGCCAGAGTTGATGCAGATGGATGCCCAAGGAGCCGACGGCAAACCCGCCGCCGAAGCACAAACCCGCCGCCACCATCGTTTTGCGCGGACCGGACCTCTCCACCCATTTGCCGAAGATGGCCGCCGATGCTCCGAGGAACACGATGGCGATGCTGAAAATCCACGCGATGGGAGTCTGCTCCCAATCCTGGCCGTCGAGATGCTTCGTGACTCCCAGCACTTTGGTCAAGGGGAGCTTGAAGACGCTGAACGCATACACCTGCCCGATGGCGAGGTGGATGGCGAGGGCGGCGGGGGGCACCAGCCAGCGGTTGTAACCGGGCGGGGCGACGGTGGCTTCACGGTCCAGGAATGACATATGTTTTGGGGGGATTACTTATTTGGGTTGGCTCTACGGGGAGGGAAGCGGCGGGGCGGCGATCAACTCGCCGTCAGCGCGGCGGGTTCGTGGGTCGTGTTCTCGCGCGCGCCGGTGATGATCTTGTTCACGGCCATCCCCGCATCGGGCGAGGGCACCAGACTGATGACGATGAATTTCGACGTGGGCGTGTTCGCGCGTTCGGCGCTGCTGTTGATCGGCACGAGGACGTTCGTCTCGGGGTAGTACGTTGCCGTGCAACCGCGCGGGATGTCGTAAGGCGTGACCATGAAGTGTTTCGCGTACCTTTCCTCGCCCTCGTAGTGCCCGGTGAGGTCCACGAGCTGACCCTGTTGCAGTCCTGCCTCGCGCACATCGTCGGCATTCATGAAAATAACGCGCCGGCCGTTGTAGACGCCGCGATACCGGTCGTCCAACCCGTAGAGGTGCGTGTTGAACTGATCGTGACTGCGCAGGGTCATCATCACGTACTGACCCTTCTCGATCTTGTGCTGCGGCAGGGGCGAAGAGACGAACTTTGCCTTGCCGATGCCGTTGTTGAACTTGCGGTGATCGCGCGGGTCGTTGGGCAAGTAGAAAATGTTGCGGCGGATGCGCGCGTTGAAATCCTCGAAACCCGGAATGACCGCCTCGATGCCGTCGCGGATCAGGTCGTAGTTATCCTCCATCGCCTGCCAGTCCACGGTCGTCCGTGACCCGAGCGTCGCGCGGGCCAGGCCGCAAACGATGGCCACCTCGCTTTTCTGGTCGGCGCTGTGCGGCTCGAAGCTGCCGCGCGACGAATTGACGATCCCCATCGAGTCCTCCACCGTCACGAACTGGAGCCCGCTTTTCTGGCGGTCCTTTTCCGTGCGGCCGAGCGCGGGCAGGATCAACGCCGTCTCGCCCGTGATGAGGTGCGAACGGTTCAGCTTGATGGAAACGTGCGCCGTCAGCTTGCATTTCTCCAGCGCGGCGGCGGTGTAGTTCGTGTCGGACATCGCCATCACGAAGTTGCCGCCCATGCCGAGAAAGAACTGGATTTCGCCCCGGTGCATCCCCTTGACGCACTCGACCGCATCGACGCCGTGGGGTTTCGGTGGCGCGAACGAAAAGACCTTCCCAAGCTTGTCCATGAACGCGTCGTTCATGCGTTCCCAGATGCCCATCGTGCGGTCGCCCTGGACGTTGGAGTGACCCCGCACCGGGCAAGGCCCCGCGCCGGGTTTGCCGATGTCGCCGCGCAGTAGCATGAGATTCATCGCGTATTGGATCGTGGCGACGGCGTTGCGCTGTTGCGTGAGACCCATCGCCCAGCAGACGATCATGCTCTTGGCCTTCATGATCGCCTCGGCGGTCTGGCGAATCTGTTGACGCGACAGACCGCTCTGTTTGACGATCTCGTCCCAGTCCGCGGCGCGCAGGTCGGCGATCACTTCCTCCACGCCGACCGTGTAGTCGCGGATGAAATCGAGGTCGAAGGCACTGCCCGGTTTCTTGTCTTCCTCGGCGAGCATCTCCTTCATGATGCCCTTGAACATCGCCATGTCGCCGTTGATGCGCACCGGCAGCCAGATGTCCGTCAGCGGCACGCCGCGGTTGAACACCATCCGCGCCGCGAACTCGATGGGGTTGGTGTAATCCTGCGGGTTCGGGTTGACGATCTTCATCAACCCGGTTTCGGGCAAGGGGTTGGCGGAGATGATCGTCGCGCCGTGTTTTTTGGCGTGCTCCAGCGAGGTCATCATGCGCGGATGGTTCGTGCCGGGGTTCTGGCCGACGATGAAGACGCACTCCGTTTTCTGGAAATCGTCCAGCGTCACGCAGCCCTTGCCGATGCCGATGCTCTCGTTGAGCGCCGCGCCGCTGGCCTCGTGGCACATGTTCGAGCAATCAGGCAGGTTGTTGGTGCCGTACTGGCGCACGAAAAGTTGGTAGAGAAACGCGGCCTCGTTGTTCGTGCGCCCGCTGGTGTAGAACGCGGCGGCATCGGGCGAGGGGAGGGCGTTGAGCGCGTCGCCCATCAGCCGGAACGCTTCGTCCCAGGTGCATTCCTCGTAGTGGGTGCCGCCGGGGCGTTTGACCATCGGCGTCGTGAGCCGTCCCTGCTGACCCATCCAGAGGTCACTCTTGGCCTGGAGGTCGGCGATGGAATATTTGCCGAAGAAATCTCCCGCGATGGAGTGCTTGGTGCCCTCGTCGGCCACGGCCTTGACGCCGTTCTCGCAGAACTCGAAAATCTTCCGGCCCTCGTCCGGGCTGGGCCACGCGCAGCTCTGGCAATCGAAGCCGCCTTTTTTGTTGACCTCCAGCCAACTGCGCAGGCCGCGTCCCAGCCCCATCTCGCGGATCGTGAAACGCGTGCTCTGATACACGGCAGGGATACCGGCCGCGACGTGGTGGGCGTGGCCGATGCGCGCGCCTTCGGTTTCCTCGACCATCCCGGCCCCGGGCACATCGGCGAGGTGGGCGTTCTCCGCCGGCGGGCTCATGGGCACACCGCTGCCGATGTGGGTGGGTTTCTGGGAAACGGTGTCGAGTTGCTGTTCGTGGGCCGGGTCGATGTCACGAACAGGATCGGGGGCGTGCGTGGTGTGCGTATCCATTGTAGGGGAAATTTTTAGGAGGCAGAAACGGAAACCATGAGTGAAGACTCCCCCGGCGGCGTGAGGTCTCCATGAGAATCGCCGGAGGAGGTTTCGCGGATGCGTTTTTCCCCGGCATAGATGTTAAATCGTCCGCCGCGCACGAAACCAAGAAGCGTCATGCCGTGTGCCTGGGCGAGCCCGACGGCGAGGCTGGACGGTGCGCCGACGGCGGCGAGCATGGGCAACCCGGCGGCGAGCGCCTTCTGGACGAGTTCAAAGCTCGCCCGGCCGCTGACGAACAGGAGGTATCCATCCATCGGCGCGGACCTGCCGGCGAGCAGTTGCGAGCCGATGAGCTTGTCCACGGCGTTGTGCCGGCCCACGTCTTCGCGCAGGGCGGCGAGTTGGCCCGTCAGATCGAAAAGCGCCGCCGCGTGCAGGCCGCCGGTCTGGTCGAAGACCGCCTGCGTCCCGCGCAAGGTGGCGGGCAGGCCGTGGATCGTTTCGGCGTCGAACACCGGGCGGTCGGCGGCGGGGCGGGCGAGGTTCGGCAGGTTCAGCGCGGCGATGGACGCCTTGCCGCAGACGCCGCAACTGCTCGTCGTGTAAAAGTGGCGTTCGAGACGGCGCAGGTCCACGGCGACGCCTGCGCGGAGTTCGACGCGGACCACGTTCGTTTCCTCGCTCCGGATGGACTCGATGTGCGCCGCCTCGCCGACGATGCCTTCGGTGAAAAGGAACCCGGCGGCGAGTTCATCGTCCGAGCCGGGGGTGCGCATCGTGATCGAGACGCTTTTGTGGACGCGCCAGCCCTTGCGTTCGTAGCCAAGCTGGATTTCGAGCGGTTCCTCGACGGCGAGGAGGTCGTCGCGCGGGTCGGAGGGGTGCTTACCGTCCACGCGGACAACGAGGCTTCTGGCGACGGGGCGTTCCATGAGGGGAAACGGACCGCCCGCGCGGGGACCGGGGGGGAGCGCGTGCGCCGTTCGTTCAAAGTTAAAACGTATCGCGGATGAATACAAGCCGTGTCGGCGGCGCTCGTCACAAACCGGTTGCCGGAACGACCGTCCGCGTTGCGGCCGGCGGGGAGCACGCGTACACTGTGCGTTGGTCCTCTCCCCACCCGATGATCCTCCAGCCGCCGTTGCGAATCGTCCATCTCTACACCTCACCGGGGCACAACTACTTCGGGCACCACGGCGGGCCGGCGGGCGAAGCGCCCACGCTGGAGGTCGAGGAAGTCCGTTGCGTGCCGGGACGCGGGATCGAGGGCGACCGGTTTTTCGACTACAAGGATGCGTACAAGGGGCAGATCACGTTCTTCGCGGAAGAAGTTTACCGCGAACTCTGCGAGCAACTCGGCGTGCGCGACAAGACGCCCGCCGCGTTTCGCCGGAACGTCGTTTGCGCGGGTGTCGATCTCAATGCATTGACGGGCGGCAAGGAATTCCAGGTGCAGGGCGTCACCTTCCGGGGACGCGAGGAATGCCGGCCGTGTTATTGGATGGACGGGGCGTTCGGTCCGGGCGCGGAGACGGCGCTCAAGGGGCGCGGCGGGTTGCGCGCGGAAATCCTCACCGACGGCGTGTTGCGGGTGGACGCGGCGGCCTCCTGAGATGAGCACGGTGGAGACTGCACCATTCCTGCCGACCCCGACCCGCGTGCTGGTAGACGCCGACACGGTGCTCGACGCGCGGCTCGCCCTCTACCACCGGGCCGAACGCTGGCTGGCCGTGGCGGACGTGCATTTCGGCTACGAACTGAGCCAGCGCGCCGTCGGTGCCCTTTTCCCGATGTGGGGGATGGACACCATCGAGGCGCGGTTGACAGCGCTGCTCGACGATTACCGGCCGGAGCGGCTGGTGATCGCGGGTGATTTCGTCCATGACGGCGCGGCGCGCGAACCGGCCCGGCGGTTGTTGGCCCGGCTCCGGTCGGCAGGCGGCGGGTGCGAGGTGGTGCTGGTCGCGGGCAACCACGACCGGCGGGCGTTCGGCGCGGGGGAGATGCAGCCCGCGCTGCGGACGGAGCGGTTTTGTTTTCACCACGGCGACGGCCCCGGACCCGGCGCGGCGGAAACGGCCGGACGCGTCGTGGTCATCGGACACCATCACCCGGCGGCGACGTTGCGCGATGGGGCGGGGCTGGCGTTGAAGCTGCCGGCCTTCGTGCAGGGCGCGGAACAATGGGTGCTGCCCGCGTTTTCGCCGTGGGCGGCCGGCGGCGCGGGCGGGAAATGGGGACGCGGCGCGAAATTGTGGCTGTGCAGTCCGAAGCGCATCCTGCCGCCGGAGATGGGGGGCGATAGCGGAAGCAGGTGGAACGTGCCCGCCGCATCAGCGGCGTCCAACCAAGGTAGGGATGGCTCTCCGAGCCAG
>CAZZYS010000192.1:0-8529 GCA_964658285.1 uncultured Verrucomicrobiota bacterium | reverse complement strand
GCTTTGGAAGCGCGCTCCCGGACACGGCAACGGAGTGCCGTGGCTACAACCTGAACCTGCGGCTTACTCAAACGAGGGGTGCTCTAGGAGTGGCCGGATGACCTCCGGAGCGCCAACGGCGCGGCTTCATACGAGCCTGGGGCAACGCCCCAGGTAGGCGAGGGGTTTCTGCCAAGCCCTGAAGGGGCGACTCCTCTCGACTTCGCCGCCGGAATGAACCGCCCCTTCAGGGCTCGATGGCTCCCGTGCATATTCCCTGGGGCGTTGCCCCAGGCTCGTATGAAGCCGCGCCGTTGGCGTTCCCGGAAGTCCGCTACACCTCGAAGCATGATGCTCTAACCTTCCAGAAACATTTGGGACGGCTCGGAGAGCCATCCCTACCTTGGGGACGATGCCTGCGGCGGCTTGCTTCAATGCCACGGTGGCCGGTGCACGAAGGCCGCGGCGGCGGTGCGCGTTTCCACGCCCAGCTTGCCAAAAATATGCTCGACGTGCTTCTGCACGGTGCGCGAGGACAGGACGAGAATTTTGCCGATCTCGATGTTGCGTTTGCCCTCGGCCATCCAGTGCAGCAC
This sequence comes from uncultured Verrucomicrobiota bacterium, assembly GCA_964658285.1. GTDB lineage: Bacteria > Verrucomicrobiota > Verrucomicrobiia > Chthoniobacterales > SZAS-18 > CAHJWO01. The sequence continues at coordinate 7,954 of CAZZYS010000192.1, read as the reverse complement.
TTCCAGTTCGCGCGCCGTCAACCCGTGGCCGCCGCCACCACCGGTCTCCCAGGTGTCAGAGCCACCGGGAGCCGTCGCCGGTTTTTCCAGCCGCTGACGCAGGTCGGCGACGAGCCGGGCGTTGGTGAAGGCGCGTTCCACGTGCGGGCGCAGGCGGCGGATCAGTTCCACCTCGCGCGCGGAAAAACTGCGCCCGCTGATCCGGTTGACCGCGAAGCCGCCCGCCCGCCCCTGCCAGGTCAGCCCGGCGGCGACCTGATGCTTGATGCCGAGCGGTTTGAACGCCAGTTGGTAGAGGTCCGTCTTGCGGAATTTGCGCTCGGAAACGAAGTCCGTCGGCTGGACCACGGCGGTCCAGTGTCCGCCCGTCACGTGGGCCGCCGCCGGGTTTTGCCAGAGATATTGCCGCACGATGGCTTCCAGCTCGCGCGGCGAACGCGTGGTCAAGGCCCCGGTCGGGATGTGGCTTTCCACCTTGCCGGTGGCCAGGTCGATGAAGTCAAAACTCGTCAGCGTGTCGGGCAGCAGCGCGGCCACCACGCGGAAGAGGTGCGCGGGGAATTCCTCCGGCGTGACCGGCTGGTAGAGCTGGTCGAGCGCCCCGGCCAGCGCCTCGTATTCTTGTGTTCGCAACGTGAACCCGTTCATGGCTCGCCGGAGATGACCCAAAGACGTGGTTATCCTGATTCCCGCGCCCCGGCGTGCCCTAGAACGCCGCCTTCGCGTGGGAAAGGAACCACGTCAACATCAGCACGCCCGCCGCCGCCAGCGCGCAGGCGAGCACGAAACGCCGCGTGGAAAAATCGTGCCGAAACCGGTTGGCGGAAAAAATGCCTCGTGACGAATAACCGCGATAATCGCTGCGTCTTTTTAAACTTCTCATGGCCCTTGTTGTCTGGTTTGAATCCCTGCCCGACCGTTTGGTTTTGGTTTGGTTCGCTGGTGTTCGCCGACGATCTATTTCGGGAACCAGTTGACCGGAATAAAACAGTTGCGGCGATGGCTCTGTCAATCAGAAATATCGAGGCGCGGACGTTCGCCGAGAGGCGTTTGCAAGCTCACTCCGGCGGGGCGGCTGCCGCCAGCAGCCGGTCGATGACGCGCGCGAGCAGGGGGAAATCGACGGGTTTGGTGAGGTGTTCATCGTAACCGGCAGCGCGGCTTTGTTGCACATCTTCTTCCATCCCGTAGTCGCTCAGGGCAACCGCGGGAACGTCACGAATCCGACGCAATTCACCGAGCAGGTCGAGTCCCGAGCCGTCGGGTAATCCGAGGTCGCTGACGATCAGGTCCACGCGCGTCTGGCGCACTGCTTCCACGGCGGCCCGGCAGGTGTCGGCGGTCACGACCCGATGCCCCCGGCGGGTGAGCAGGCGGGCCGTGATGTTCAGCGTGTCGGCATGGTCGTCGATGAGCAGCAACGTGCCGGTAGCCTGCCGGGCGGCGGCGGTCCGGGGGGTCTCCGGCGCGGGCGCGACCGTCTCCGCCTTTTGATCGAGCAACGGCAGCACGATGGTGATCCGCGCCCCGAGCCCGAGGCCCGCGCTGGCGGCCCGCACCTCGCCGCCGTGCAGCTCGACGAACGCCTTGGAAATCGCCAGCCCGAGCCCGAGTCCGCCGAACCGCCTGACGCCCGCCTCCCCCTGCTCGAAGGCGCTGAAAATGCGCGTCAGCGCGGCGGGTTCGATCCCCACGCCGTTGTCCGAGACGGTCACCTCGACCGTGTGGTCGGCCGTTCCCCGGGTGCCCACCGTGATGCGGCCCCCGGCGGGCGTGAATTTCACCGCGTTCTTCAACACGTTCCAGAACACTTGCTGGAGCCGCGCGGAATCCCCGAGCACCACCGCGCGCGGGGCGTCGAGCGCCAGCGTGACGACGTGCGAGCGGCCGGCAATGTCTTCCGCGCAGATGTCCACCACGCCCCGGATGAGCGCGTGCAGGTCGAGCGGCTCACGGTGCAGTTGGAGTTTGCCGTTGATGATGCGGCTGAAGTCGAGCAGATCGTCGATGAGCCGCGCTTCCAGGCGGACGTTGCGCAGGGCAACGGCGAGGTCCGCACGGACTTCCGCCGGGAGCCGGTCGTCGCCCGCCAGGCTGGACACGACGGCCAGCACGGGGTTGAGCGGCGTGCGGAGTTCATGGCTGAGCATGGCCAGGAAGCGATCCTTCGCGGCGCTGAAGTTCTGCACTTCCTCGAAAAGCTTCGCCTTCTCGATGCCGATGACCGCCTGGGCCGCGATGCTGGCGACGATGCGTTCGCTGCGCTCGGTGAACGCCCTCTCCTCCGCGCTGCCGAACACCAGCGCCCCGAGCGTCCCGGCCGCGCTGGCCACGGGGATGCTCAGATAGCTGCGCAGGGCGAACGCGCCGTCCAGCGCCCGCGCGAACTTCTCCTGGCCGCGCGCACCCCCTTGCAGCGCGGCGTCGAGGAAATCCTCGTCGCCAAAGGCGGGCAGGCCGTCGAGCACCGCGCGCGCCGGTCCGGCGGCGGCGTGGAGCGACCAGCGGCCGGTCGTCCCGTGCCGGTAGAAAAAAGCGCCGAAAGGCGCGTCGGTCAGTTCGGTGGTCGCGTCGATGACCGCCTGGAGGAGCGTCTGCAGATCGAGTTGCGCGGCCAGCAGGGTGGCGACCCGGTGCAGGGTCTCCAACTCGTCGTAGAGGGCGAGCACGCCCGCGTTGGTGTCGGTCAGCTCCTGGTTGACCCGCGCGATGTCCTCCTGTCGGGCGCGCACCTCGTCCAGGGCGCGGAGCAACTCCTGGTTCTGGAGTTGCAGCTCCGCCAGCGCATCGGGCGGCGGCGCGCCGGCCAGCCGGTCCGCGACGGCCTGGAGCTGCGGGGCGGAGAACAGCGGCGACGCGGCGGGGAACGCCTTGCGCAGCGTGACGGCCGTCGCCCCGGGCCGGGTGGCGATCTCCAGCGCGTCCATCAGCCGCCGCGCCCCGGCCAGGCCGATGCCCAACCCGCCGGAGGGTTCCCGTTCCCCGGCGGCGGGGATGCCCGGCCCCTGGTCGCGCACCGTGACGACCAGATTTTGCGTCTCCGCGCGCCGCCGTCCCACGGTGGTCTGGTGGCGGACGGTTGCCACGGCGAACTCGACGGTCCCGCCGCGCGCGTAGTCGAAGGCGTTGCGCACGATCTCCGACACGGCGGTGGCGACGCGCGTCTGGTCCTGCCGGTCGAAGCCGAGCGCGCCGGCCAACTCGCGCGCCCGCTGACGGCACAGGACCACGTCGTGCTCGACGCGGACCTCCAGGATAAAGAGCCGTAGCAGGGTTTCGCTCACGGGCTGGTCAGGATGACGGCGACGGTCGTGTCGTCGGTGCCGCGGTGGTAGTCGCGGTATAACACGCCCGCGATGACGCTCGGATGCCGGCGCAGGAGGCCCGGGTAGCGCGCAAGGTTCCACGGGGTCTTCAGCCCGTCGCTGCACATCACGAGCACGCCGGCGGCGGGCCAGGGATAGCTGAATTCCCTGATCGACTGGCAGCGTCCGCCGGCCGTGCCGTTCATGGAGGCGAGGCCGGTGGTGCGTTCGTGGGTCAGCACGCAGCCGGAGATATTCCCGACGCCGACGTAGCGCAGCGTCTCGCGCGCGCGGTCGATCTCGGCGACGGCCACGGCTGCCCCCCGCGTGGGTCGCAGGGTGGCATGGACCGCCTCCATCACGTCCGTCAGCGGCTGGTCCCCGTGCGCGGCGAACGTCTCGACCGCGACCCGCGAGGCCTCGGCGGCGGCCGGTCCGTGCCCCAGGCCGTCGGCCACGATCAGCCGCGCGCGGCCGGCCTCGCCGTCGCAAAAACACCAACGGTCGCCCGAGACCGTCTCGCCGCGCATCGGCAGGTTCACGGCCCCCGTTTGCCAGGACTCCCCCTGGTCCGGGGCGTGGCGGTCCCAGACCTGGGCGAGCAGGACGGTGCCGACGGCCGGTTGCGAATGCACCTGGAAGACCTGCGAGGCGCGCTCGACCGCCCCCAGGCCCGTGCCGGGGGTGCCGGCCGTCGAGAAGCCGTCGCGCATGAACTGCCCGAAGTTGGCCGCGCCGGGGCCGTCGTCGAGGGCGAGGATTTCCACGCCGGTCTGCCCGCGGCCGTCGAGCTTGCGCAGGAGCAGGACGCCGCCGCGCGTGGTGTGCAGTTCGAGATTGGTGGCCAGTTCGGTGATGACCAGGGCCACCTGCGCGACGTGGTCCTCGCCGCCGCCGGCCTCGCGCGCCCAGACCCGTGCCTGCCGCCGCGCCTCGCCGGCTTGGCTCTGGTCCATGATCGGGATGAGGAGCGACGGGTGCATGGGGAGCGGCCGGACCGACCGGTTCACTTCCAGCGGGTGATCGTGACGCGCGTACCTTCGCCGGGTTTGGACACGAGATCAAAGTCGTTCACCAGCCGCTTCGCCCCGCCGAGGCCCAGGCCCATGCCGCCCCCGCTGGTGTAGCCGTCCTTCATGGCCAGCGCGAGGTCGGGGATGCCGGGGCCGTGGTCCTCGAAGGTCACGCGCAGGCCGCGCCGGGTGCCCTGTTCCAGGATTTCCAGGCGCACCTCGCCGCCGCCGCCGTGGATCAGGAGGTTGCGCGCCAGTTCGCTCGCCGCCGTGACGATCTTGGTCTGATCGACCAGCGAGAACCGGAGTTCGACCGACCGGACGCGCACGGTCTGGCGAACGTGCACGATGTCGCTCTCCGTCCGGACGGGGAGCGCGTGGGTGGGGGGGACAAGCATCCGGGCGAAGACTTCTGCCGGGCTCTAGAACCGGCGCAACCACTTCATGCCCTTCGCCGCGTCGAGCGCGGTGTGCACGCCTTCGAGCGAGAGGCCGAGTTCCACCAGGGTAATGGCCACCGCCGGCTGCATCCCCACGACCACGGTCCGCGCGTCGAGCACCCGCGCCATCAGGGAGATGTTGCTGAGCACCCGGCCGATGAAGGAATCCACGACTTCGAGGCCGGAGATGTCGATGAGCACGCCGCGCGCCTCCGTTTCGCTGATCCTGGTGGTCAGGTCGTCCTGGAGCTGGAGCGCCAGCTTGTCGTGCATGTCGACCTGGATCGTGACGAGCAGGATCTTGTCCACCTGCAGGATGGGGATGCGTTCCTGCATAAGAGGGTTATTTCGCTTCCGGGTCGCGGGTGACGCGGTAACCGGTGCGGGTCAGGGCGGTGCGCAGGGCTTCGGCCATCGTGGTCTTGGTGGTCACGCTGCTCAGGTCGATGGCGAGATGCACCATCGTCTGCGCGGTCTGCGGGCGGATGCCCGAGATGATGCAGTCCGCCCCCATGAGCCGGGCGGCGGCCACCGTTTTGAGCAGGTGCTGGGCGACGAGCGTATCGACGGTCGGCACACCGGTGATATCGATGATGGCGATCTCCGAACCCGTCTCGACGATGCGCTGCAACAACGACTCCATGACGACGCCCGTCCGGGCGCTGTCGAGGGTGCCGATGAGCGGCAGCGCCACGATGCCGTCCCAGATTTTGACGACGGGCGTGGACAGTTCGAGCATGTCCTCGGCCTGCCGGGCGATGAGTTCCTCGCGCGACTGCTGGTAAATCTCGGTCGTGTGCAGGGCCAGCTTGTCGAGGAGCCCGCCGACGGCCCAGGTGTCGTCAAAAAGCTGCTCGGCCGTCCCTTTTTGCTCACGCATCTTGCTGATGAGCGGCTGCTTGAGCGAAAGCACGAAGTTGGCCGTCTCGCTGGGCGAGAACCCCATCCGTCTGCGGTGGCGGGAGAGTTCGTTCAACACTTCCAGGGCGGGTTCCCAGGCGGGAGACCGGATGTTTTTGAACTCGCCGGAGGCCGCCGCAGCCTCAAAGCGTTGGAGGAACTCGGCGGACTGCGCGCGCAGCTCGTCTTCTTTAATCAGGTCGCGGCGCATGGTTTCCGCATCGAGCTGTGCCTGCACCCAGTCGGCGAGCAGTGGCGCGTGCGACTTTTGCAGGGCTTGGAGGAGGCGGCTGTTGCTCAGGGGGGGCCGGGTGCATGTGCGCCGAGTTTAGCAGCCGGAGCGAATCCGTCATCACAATTCGCCGGGGTGTGGGTCGGTGGCGGTCGGTCGCCCCGTCGGTCCCACGCCGGGACGTGAAAAGGCTTGCGGCGGAGTGGCCGACGATAAATTCTCTCCTTTCCATGCTCAGCCGTCGTCTCCGCCAGTTCCATCCCTTCACGCTGCTCGGCGCGGGTGCCGCCGTCGGGTCCATCGGCACGCTCCTGGCGCGCAACTTCATCCCGAACGAAAAAAAGATCAGCCACCGGATCGAGTTGTCTTACGGGGTCGGCGATCCGCAGTTCGACCGTTCGCTCGGCCAACTGCTCGGTCCGCCGCTCGTGGACGGCAACCGCGTGCGCGCCCTGCAAAACGGCGACGAGATTTTCCCCGCCATGCTGGCCGCCATCGCCGGCGCGCGGCACAGCGTCACGCTGGAGAGTTTCATCTATTGGCACGGGCGCGTGGCTGAACAGTTCTCGAACGCCCTGTGCGCACGCGCCCGCGCCGGGGTGCGCGTCCACGTCCTGCTCGACGGCCTCGGTTGCAACTGCATCCGGGGCAAGTTGGTCCGCCAGATGCGCGACGCGGGCGTGGAGGTGCAGATTTACAACATCGTCGAGTTCTACGACATCGACCGCCTGAACAACCGCACGCACCGCAAGCTGATGGTCGTCGATGGGAGGGTGGGTTTCACCGGCGGGGTGGGCATCGCCGACAACTGGGACGGCTGCGCGCAGTCGCCCGACCACTGGCGCGACATGCATTTCCAGGTCGAGGGACCGGCCGTCGCGCAGATGCAGAGTGCGTTCGTGGATAACTGGATGAAGATGGCCGCCACCGTGCTGCACGGGGACGAGTATTTTCCGCCGCTCGGGCCGGTGGGCACGCTGCGCTGCCACCTGTTCAAGAGCGCGCCGCACGAGGGCAGCGATTCGCTGCGGTTGGTGTTCCTGTTTTCCATCGCCGCGGCGCGGAAGACAATCCACATCGCCAACGCCTACTTCATGCCCGACGACCTGACGATCCAGACGATGATCGAAGCCCTCGGGCGCGGCGTGCAAGTGGAGATTCTCATGCCCGGCCCGCACATCGACAAGCAATACGAACGCGATGCGTCGCGGGCGCGCTGGGGCGGGCTCCTCGCGGCGGGGGCGCGGATGTTCGAGTACCAGCCGACGATGTACCACGCCAAGCTCATGGTCATCGACGGCCTGTGGACCAGCGTGGGCAGCGCGAACTTCGACAATCGTTCGTTCCGGCTCAACGACGAGGCGAACCTGAACGTCCTCGACGCCGAGTTCGGCGCGGAGCAGGTGGCGGTTTTTGAAAAAGACAAGCTGCGTTCGCGCGAGGTGACGTTCGCTGAATGGCGCGGCCGTTCGACTGCGCGAAAGTTCGTTGACCGCGCGGCCTCGCTGCTGCGTTCGCAGATGTGAGACCTGCTCGCGCGTCTTTCCGCCGACGAAAAATCAAGCTGCTCGGCGGCGCCGGTTTCACTACGCAACCGGTCGAACGCCTCGGCGTCCCGGGGGACAGTTCGCGCGATTTGCCGCTGCGGGTGGCGGCGGAGTTTTGAGGTTCCTCCCCGCCGCAGGCAGCCTCTCACTTCTTGTCCATCCCGAGCACGTCGCCGAGGAACGCCCAGTTATCGGCGGTCTCGTCGATGACCTTGGAAGTCGGCCGCCCGCCGCCGTGCCCGCTCTTGGTCTCGATGCGGATCAACGTCGGCACGTCCGCCGCCTGGTCCGCTTGCAACGTCGCCGCGAACTTGAACGAATGCGCCGGCACCACCCGGTCGTCGTGGTCGCTCGTGGTCACCAGCGTCGCCGGATACCGCACGCCCGACTTCAGATGGTGCAGCGGCGAATACGCGTACAGCGACTTGAACTGCTCCGGGTCGTCCGACGAACCGTAGTCCGACGCCCAGCCCCAGCCGATGGTGAACTTCTGGAAACGCAGCATGTCCATCACGCC
>CAZZYS010000191.1:0-8618 GCA_964658285.1 uncultured Verrucomicrobiota bacterium | reverse complement strand
CGGCTTCTTCAAACACTGCGGCTACCTAGGCAAACTCGCTTGAGCAACGCTCTAGGTGCATCATTTCTCAGATTAGGTGAAGGATCAAACCTCCGTGCCGCAGGCACGTCGTCCAACCCGAGAAGTGCGTAGAATTACCTCTCCAAGGCAATCCGGATATTTCCGAACGACTCCGCCGATGGGTCCGGTCGTCCACCCAATTCAGCGCATTTTATCTGGGGGGTGACCGGATGATCTCCGGAGCGCCAAAGGCGCGGCCTCATAAAAGCCTGGGGCAACGCCCTAGGATAGATGGACACGATTTACCCAAGCCCCGAAGGGGCGATTCATTGCCGTGCGCCACCAGAATGAATCGCCCCTTCAGGGCTCGGGTGGGTTAGCGTCCGGTTCCCTAGGGCGTTGCCCTAGGCTTTTATGAGGCCGCGCCTTTGGCGCTCCGAAACGGCCGCACGACTATTTCGCAAACGAACATGCCCTAACTTGTGTTTTCTAACATCCAGTTAGAAAGCCCGGCGGCCACCAACCCGCCCAAAAGACTCAGCGGTCCGCGTTCGTCACCGGCGTCTCGTGCGTGGCGCTGTTGACGAACGCCTCGAAATCCCGGCGGAATTTCTCCCGCGACTCCTTTTGCACGTAGAGCATGTGGCCCGCGTTGTAGTACGTCAGCGCGATGTTGCCGCGGATCGCCGGGTCGAGGTGCATCTGCTGCACGACGTGTTGCGCGGCGAAATACGGCGTCGCCAAATCATAATACCCGCAGCACACCCACACCTTCAAATACGGATGCCGGCTCATCGCCTTGCGCAGGTTGTCAGCCACGTCCAGATACGAGTTCGGGTTGGACGGGTCGGCGGCGAAATTCCACGGCTGCACGTCCGTCAGCGTCTTGTACGGCAGGTCGCTCTCGTACTTGAGTTCGCGCCGCACGTAGTCGTTGAACGCCGACGTGAACGCCCCGCTGACCGCCTCGTAACTCGGATCGAAATCGTAATCCTGCGTGCCCGGCTCATAGCGAATCCCGGTGTAGCGCGCGTCGTAACGGCCGATGCTCCGGTTCTTGTCCTTCAAGAGATCGAAGAAAAAACGCGCGTCGGTTTCGCGCAGGTTTTGCTGGGCGAGTTGCGCGGCGGGCAGGCCGGTGAAACGCGCGAGACTCTCGGCGACTTTGGCGTGTTCGTCGGGCGGCAGGGCGTCGCCGTGCATCAGGGCGAGGAGGTATTCGTTGTTCGCGAACTGCTCGGAGCTTTTGAGCACATCGGCGAGCGGTTGCGACTGGAGATCGGGCGACAGGCGTTTGTGATACCACGCGGCGGCGGTGTAAGTCGGCAGATACAGCGAGAACGGCAGGTTGTTGCCCGCGTCGAAGGCGAGCGTCGAGAAATCCAGCACGCTGGAAACCAGCGCGATGCCGTTGAGATAAATCCCGTGCGTTTCCTGGAGGTAGTCGCTCAACCCCGCCGCGCGCGTCGTGCCGTAGCTCTCGCCCACGACGAATTTCGGCGACGACCAGCGGGCGTTGTGGCTCAGGTACAGCCGGATGAACTCACCGACGCTGGCGATGTCCTCCCTGTACCCGTGGAACTGGTTGGAACCCTCCCCGGCGGCGGCGCGGCTGTACCCGGTCGAAACCGGGTCGATAAAGACGAGGTCGGTCAGGTCGAGCCAGGTCGATTCGTTGTCCACGAGCTTGTAAGGCGGCGGCGGGGCCTCGCCCTGGTCGGTGAGTGCCGCGCGGCGCGGACCGAGCGCGCCCATGTGCAGCCAGATCGACGACGACCCGGGGCCGCCGTTGAAGGAAAACGTCACCGGCCGCGTCGCGGGATCGGGCGCGGGGTCCAGGGTGTACGCCACGAAGAACACGCGCGCCTTGGGCTTGCCCTTGAGCGGGTCGGCCTCGTCGTCCGCCTTCGGTTTGGAGTCCTTGGGTTCGGAGGTGTCGCGAAGGGTCAGGTAGCCGGCGGTCGCCTTGTACCTGAGCACGCGCCCACCCGGGAGCGTGATGGTATGATCGGTAACCACCGGCGCGGGCGGTTCCTTGTCCTTGTCGGGCTTGTCGGCGGGTTTCTTTTCGGCTTCGGCCGGCTTGTCTTTGGGCGAAGCCTCGGGGGTTGGGTCCGCCCCGAGTCCGCTGGAGGTCAGGCAACCCGCGAGGGCAACGGTGAAGAACAGGCGTTTCATGGTGACGAGTCTGGACGGAGCCGGGGGAGTTGGCAAACGCAACCCGCGCGGCGTGGCGGTCACGCGGTTCCCGTGAGGAGTACCGGTCCTCCCGCACTGGCGGCAACCGCCGGGTCCGCGCCCGGTGCGGGGTCCGCCGCGGGTTCGATGCTTTCGTCGCCCAGCCGCTGGTCGGGCACGAGATAGTTCCGCACGTAGTCCGTCACGGCGTCCTTGAGCGGGGTGATCTCCACGCTCTTGCAATACCCGCGCAGTTTGGTCAGGTCGGCCTGCGTGTAATACTGATACTTCCCACGGAGGGTCTCCGGCATCTCGATGAACTCGATCTTCGGCGGCAGGTCCAGGGCCTCGAAGATCGCCGTGGCCAGTTCGATCCATGTGTGCGCCCGGCCGGAACCGACATTAAACAAGCCACCCGCCGTCGGGGTTTCGGCCAGTTCGAGGGTCATCCCCACGGCGTCCTTCACGTAGAGGAAATCGCGCATCTGCTCGCCGTCGCGGTAGTCGGACCGGTGGCTCTTGAAGAGCTTCACCGCCCCCGTGTCCACGATCTGCCGGTACGCCTTGTGGACGAGCGAACGCATGTCGCCCTTGTGGTCCTCGTTGGGGCCGTAGACGTTAAAATATTTCAGGCCCACGATGCCATCAAGAAACCCGTGCCGCGCGGCGTACACGTCGAACAGGTGCTTGGAATAGCCGTACATGTTCAGCGGCCGGAAAACGTCCAGGTGGATTTCCAGGTCGCTCATGCCGGCTGCCCCGTCGCCGTACGTCGCCGCCGAGGAGGCGTAGACAAACCGCGCGTCGTGCGAGAGCGCCCATTTGGCGAGGGTCTTGGTGTACTCGAAGTTGTTGCGGATCAGGTAGGCCGCGTCGCGTTCGGTCGTGGCCGAGCACGCGCCGAGGTGGAAGACGAGTTCGATGTCGTTGAAGGCCGGGTCGCCCGCTTCGATGCGCCGCAGGAGGTCGTCCGCTTCCAGGTAATCGTTGAAGCGCAGCGGCGTGAGGTTTTTCCATTTCTCGTCGGTCCCGAGGAAATCGGCGACGATGATGTCGTCCACGCTGCGCTGGTTGAGGTCCCAGATGAGGGCGCTGCCGATGAAGCCCGCCCCGCCGGTGACGAGGATTCTGCTCTGGGTGGAGTCGAGGAAGTTCATGGCTTGCCAAAAAGGGGGGTCGATGGTGCGGCCGGGCGTAGTTTATGCGCAGATGCGGGCACAGCGACAGAGTAAAGTACGCGAATCTGCGCCCGGCGCGTGTTTCGTAACCCGCAGGGGTCAAACCCACCCTGGCTCGCGGAACCCCGTCCCGCCGATGACCCCGTGCTTGCGCAACAGGCGCGCGAACTCGCGGATTGCCTGCTTTTCGAGTACGCCCAGACGGAACCGGATGAACTCCGTCAGGTAGCGTCGGCTCAACTCCGCCGGAAAGCGTCGCTCGGCTGCCACGACCTCCCCTACCTGCGTTTGCCCGGCTTCCCGCCACGCGCGCAGGCGGTCGGCAAGCACCTCCGGCTGCGGCGTTTCGGGCCGCACCAGCCACGCCGCGAAGACGAACGGCAGCCCTGTCGCCTGCTTCCAGGCTGCGCCGAGGTCGAGGTATTCGTAGCGGTCGCCGTGCGCGAGGCGGAAGGCGATGGCGGGGTCGCCGATGATGAGCGCGCCTTCGCCCGCGCGCAGTTCGACGGGCGGCTTGCCGCCGGGAAACGGCTCGCATTGCGGCGACAGTCCGTGAAACTCCGCCAGCAGGACGCGCTGGAGGTTGAACGACGTGCGCGAGTCGTGGTCGAGATACAGCGTTCGCAGAGACACGAGGGGTCCGTAGTGCGCGATGAACACGCTGAACACCGGCCCGTCGCTGGCGATGGCCACGTCGTCCACCACGAGGTAGCCCGGATGGGCCAGCAGCTCGAAGATCGGCGAGAGCGCCACGTCGAGCCGCCCCGCGTGCAAACCGTCCGCGAGGCTGGCGGGCACCTCGAAGGACACCTCGGCGTCGTGTCCGTGGATGAGCGGCTTGGAATTGAGGTAACGCACACAGCCGATTTGTGGAGCGGGTTGGAGATTCATCGCGGATTCGCCGCTTCTAGCGGCGTCGTAACGAGGTAGGGATGCCTCTCCGAGGCAGTCCCTATTTTGGGTTGGATGACCGTCATTACTGCGGCGCGCTTCCCAGAAAATTAGGGACTGGCTCGGAGAGCCATCAGGACCTTATTTCAGGCCGCCGCAAGCGTCGGTGTCTCCGCTGGCGCGGTCGAGGCGATCCGATTGTAATGCGAGTCGCGCTGCACCGGCTCGCGTCCGGCCTCGCGGATGGCATTTTCCAAGGCGGTGACCGTCTGCCCCTTGCCCGTTTTCGCGCCCGCCATCTGGAAAATCTTTTCTTCCATGATCGTGCCGTGGAGATCGTCCACGCCGTAGCCGAGCGCCACTTGCGCCAGCGGCAGCCCCATCGCCACCCAGTAGGCGGTGATGTGCTCGAAGTTATCCAGGTAGATGCGGCTGACCGCGAGGTTGCGCAGCTCGTCGAACCCCGTCGTGTGCGGCAACTCGCGCAACTCCCGCGTCACCCCCTCCGGCACGAACGCGAACGGGATAAAGCCCGTGAACCCGTGGGTCTCGTCCTGCAACTCACGCAGGCGGCGCAGGTGCCCGACGCGCTGCGCGGTCGTCTCGACGTGGCCGAAGAGCATCGTGCAGGTGCTCCGTCCGCCCATGCGGTGCCAGGCGCGGTGGGTCTCGATCCACTCGTCGCTGGTTTCCTTGCCCCGGCAGATGCGGTCGCGCACGCCGTCATCGAGGATTTCCGCGCCGCCGCCGGTCAGCGAATCCAGCCCCGCGTCCCGCAGCCGGGCGAGCGTTTCCTCCAACGGCAGCTTGAATACCCGATGGGCGAGGTGCTGGATTTCGACCGCCGTGAAACATTTCAGGTGCAACCCCGGGTCGAGCGCACGCAGGCTCCGCAGCAGGTCGAGATACCATTCCGCCCGCAACGACGGGTGCAGCCCGCCGACCATGTGGACCTCTGTGATCCCCTGCCCCAGCGCCGCGCGCACGGTTTCCACGAGCTCGGGGATGCCCTTTTCAAAGGCGTGCGCGTCGCGCTTCCTCGCCGCGAACGCGCAGAATTGGCACGAGAGCAGGCAGACGTTGGAATAGTTGATGTACCGGTTGAGCAGATACGTGGCGACATTGCCGTTCTTGCGCTCGCGCACGATGTCGGCCATCGCGCCGAGGGCGTTGAGGTCGTGGCTCGCGTAGAGGACGAGCGCGTCGTCGTCCGAGATGCGTTCGGCGGCCTGGACCTTGTCGAAGATCGACCGCAACTCGCGCGGCAGCAGGGCGGCGATCATGCGAACCCCCTTGTGAAATTTTTCACAAGGGTAACGTCGCATATCGGTCCCTCCCTTGCAAGCTACCGGCCAATCACCGCCACGCGGACGGGAGTGCATCACCACGGCGTTCGACAAACCACACGCACAGAGGCTTCCAGACCACGAACGGCCACCCGCCCGAGTCGTAGTCGAGCCCTCCTGGAATATCGAACTTGTGCGCCGCGCCCGGAATCCACCAGCGGGGTCGGGGTCCGATGACGACTGCACGGCCATTGAAGTATTCTTCGTCGTAAGGCCGCGCCGTCTCCGAAAAGTCGAACACCACCAGCGGTAGCAGGCCGTACAACAGCGGCGGGATCACCATGCAGAGCATGATTTGCTTGCGGCGCTTCAGCACAATGGAGCAAGATGAAGTGTTGTCGCCGGCTTGCAAGCCGCGCCATGACAACGGTGGTTCTCCGTCTAATTTTTTGCCCGCAACTTTCCCGTCGGCGGCGCGTTGAAATGAGCATGTCCACGGTCGTCGCGCGTCTGGCTGCGTTTATCCCCTTCATGGACTCCGGCCGCCCCCTGTCCTCTTCCCAACCGAACGAACCGGCCGCGGTCAGCGGCAGCGCGCTGACGGCCGACGAGCAGGACATCATCTGGATGATGCGCGTGCGCGGCGGGGACCGGGGCGCATTCGAGGAACTCGTCGAATGCCACCAGCAGCGCGTCGTCGGCACGGTCGCGCGGATGCTCGGTCACGCCGCCGCCGACGCCGAGGACGTGGGCCAGCAGGTGTTCCTGAGAGTGTGGAAATCCGCCGCCCGCTACGAGCCGACGGCGAAATTCACCACCTGGCTCTACACCATCACGCGCAACCTCGTTTTCAACGAACTGCGCCGCCGCAAGCATCGTCCCGTCACGAGTCTGGACGCCGAGGCGGGCGACGGCTCTCCCGGCGACGCGTTCGGCCATCTGGAGGACACGCAAACCGCCGCCCCGGACGCCTCCTTGCTGGAGGCCGAATTGCAGGCGGCCGTCACGGCGGCGATCAGCCAGTTACCCGAGGCGCAGCGGATGGCGCTCGTGCTGCGCCGGTACGAGGATTTGTCGTACGAGGAGATCGCCGCCTCGCTCGACCTCACGGTCCCGGCGGTCAAGAGCCTGCTTTTCCGCGCCCGCACGCTCTTGCGCGAGAAGCTGGGGCGTTACCTCGACGCCTGACGGGGCGCGTGGGTCTCACACGCGGACGGTATTCGGCGAAAGCGTTTTCACCGGCACGGTGCCCTTGCCGGGGAATTTCGCCCGTGGCTTGGTGCCGCAGCGCGCGAAATCGTCTTCCAGGCTGCGGCTCGCCACCACGGCGGCCCCGGTCGCCAGACCCAGCAGCGCCTGGCTGGCCTCGGCGTCGCTGGTCAACGCGGCGACCTGCGTGAGCTGGTAGGCCAGTTGCACCGTCACCGCCGAAGGCACGGGCTTCCAGGGGGCGGGCTGGGGTTCGCGGCCGGATGGACGGAACCAATCGACCCCGTGCGGCAGCGGCATCGGCCAGCGCAGGGGCGGGCAAATCTCGTCGCCCGGCTCCCAGTTGCTCCCGAGGTCCGCCGAGGCCGCCCGCGCCATCTGTTGCGAGATGCCGAACCCCCGCGTGCGCAGGGTTTCGTCGGGGAACTCCGCGCTGATCTGCCGCACCAGATCGGCCGCGAGCAAGTTCACGTACCCTTCGGAAAACACGAAGTGGGAATGGGGATGGATGGAGTCCCAGGCGGCGGGGTTCAGGGTTCCGAGGTACTGGAGCTTGGACTGGAGTTGCAGAACCGTGGTCATGTTTCTTCTTCCAAAGGAAACGGCCGGTGGGCGTTGCAGATTATTTTTGAGAATCTCGCCGCGCCGGGACGCCGTCGGTCCGCCGAAAGTACACAAGAATCTCGACGGCCCCCGCGCGTCCACCTATCCTCGCCGCCGATGACGACCGAACGGCGAGAGGAAATGATCCTGGCGATCCGCCGCAGCCTGTTCGACGAACTCGGCGACTTCCAGGGGCTCCACTTCGACGTGCCGCGCTACCTCCCGCCGATCCTGGCGCGGGAAAACAACTTCTTCGTGCCGCGTTCGGCGGCGGAACTCGACCCTGGCCTCAAGCAGATCATCCCCTACGTGATCCTCGCGCACGAAGGGCGTGTGCTGCACTACGTGCGTGGCAAAAAGGGCGGCGAGAAGCGGTTGACGGCCAAGGGTTCCATCGGCATCGGCGGTCATCTCAACGATGCCGACGAGAACCTGTTTTCCTTCGACCAGCGTGCGTACCTGGCAGGCGTCAAACGCGAGGTGGACGAGGAATTGATCGTTCAGAGCGGCTACCAGAACCACATCCGCGCCCTGCTCAACGATGATTCGACCGAGGTCGGCCGGGTGCATCTGGGGATCGTCCACGTCTTCGAACTCAGCGGCGATCAGGTGTCGAAACGCGAGGCGCAGATCACGCAACTGGCGTTCCTGACGCCCGGGGAGCTACGCGCGCGACGGGAGCAGTTGGAAACGTGGTCGCAGGTCTGCGTGGACAATTTGGAGCGGCTGCTCGGTCCGGCCGATCCTTACACCGCTTCTCAGGTTGGATGATGGATCACCCCCCCGCGCCGCAGGCGCATCGTCACCAAGGTCCTGATGGCTCTCCGAGCCGTCCCAAGATTGGTTTGGATGATCTCCGTGCGATCAAAGCGCCTCGCCGGAAACATTTGGGACGGCTCGGAGAGCCATCAGGACCTTGATTGGACGCGCCTGCGGCGCAGCAGACTGCGACCTTCGATCAACTTGAGAAAGGGCGTACCTTGGTTAAACGCACCTGCGGCGCAGCCGATTGCGACTTTCGATTAACCTGAGAAAGGGTGTATACTCACTAATGCGTTTTTCGTTTGCGTGCAAGGTTTCCTCAAGCCCCGGCAGGGGCGTAAGATTTCAGCCCACGGCGTGAGCCGTGGAGAGGACTAACAGGTGCATCGGAGCCCCGGCAGGGGCGTAAGAAAACACGGTGGCCCTCAAGGACTGGTCAGGCGGCTTCTCTTACGCCCCTGCCGGGGCTTTGCCATCTGGGGATGGACCGTTCCCACGGCTCACGCCGTGG
>CAZZYS010000190.1:0-8671 GCA_964658285.1 uncultured Verrucomicrobiota bacterium | reverse complement strand
GCCATGTTCAGCGCCTCGTGGAACGCGCCGATGTTGATCGCGCCGTCGCCCATGTAACAGAGCGTCACGCGGTCCTCGTTGCGGTACTTGCTGGCGAACGCAAACCCCGTCGCGAGCGGCAGGTGCTGGCCGATGATCGCGTGACCGCCCATCATCGAGCGTTCCTTGTCGAAATAATGCATGGAGCCGCCGAGACCTTTCGAGCAGCCCGTCGCCTTGCCGAAAAGCTCGGCCATGCAGGAATCCGCGCTGGTCCCACGCGCCAACGCATGGCCGTGGTCACGGTACGCGGTGATCAGATAGTCATCAGGCCGGGTCGCCGCCACGGAACCGGCGACCACCGCTTCCTGGCCGATGTAGAGATGGCAGAAGCCGCCGATGCGATCTCCGCGCTGATATTGTTGGGCGGCGCGTTCCTCGAAGCGCCGGATGAGAAGCATCTGGGAGAGCATCCCAAGCTCCTGTTCTGGTACAGAACTCTTGTGCATAAGTGATTCGTCTTCGG
Source organism: uncultured Verrucomicrobiota bacterium (assembly GCA_964658285.1). Taxonomy (GTDB): domain Bacteria; phylum Verrucomicrobiota; class Verrucomicrobiia; order Chthoniobacterales; family SZAS-18; genus CAHJWO01. Next base: position 8,166 of record CAZZYS010000190.1, on the reverse strand, counting down.
CCACGCGGACGGAAACCCGGTCAACGGCGCGGCGTGCGATGGATTGTAAGCCGACAAAGAACTATGCCACCCCGGACTCCGGCGGCGCGGCCGGGGCTTCGTTCGTTCCCAGACAGCAGAAAGAGAGAACGCCCTTAGCCCTGAGGCCTCGCACCAGAGTGAAGTCGGTCCGACCCGACGGTGGCCGTCAGCGGGGAAAGTTCGGTTTCCCGCATGGGCCGCGTCAGGCGGACGCAAGCGAGGAACACGATAGAATAGAGCGCGTCGCTGACAAGTTCGTTTCGGAAAAAAACGTACGACGGCGGATAACCGGGCAGGCCGAAGGTCAGCGCCTGCCACAGCCCCGCGAGCGTCTGCGGATAGGCAGGGGAACCGAACCAGGTGAGCGCGTTGCTGGCCACGTAAAAGAGCGCCGAGCCCGCGAGCGTCGCAACCAGCACGGCAAAGACCGACCGCCCCCAAGGCGCGCGCCGAAGCGCCATGCCGCCGACGCCGATGAACGCGAGCAACGCGTAACGAGCCAGCAACGAGACCGCGAAGAAATCTGCCCCGTAATGCAGGTCGATCACGAGATCGGACAGGAGCAAGATACCCAGCGGGACAACCAGCGCCAGACGGCGAGGCAGGAACACCCCCGCGCAGAGCGCCACGGCCGCCAACGGACTGAGGCCAACGGTCCACTCCGAGGCGGTCGGCTGCCACGCCAAAAAGATGCGGAACAGGGCAACGAGCGGGATCAACAAAAGCGCGGGAAGCATAGGCAAGGGATTGTCCGGTATTTCGACGGGGGATCAAGAGGGAAGAAATCCGGTGGCTCGCGGGCGACGGTCGCATCGGTCACCCCCACCGTTCGACCAACAGGCGCAGTTCATCGACGAGCGCCTCGATCTTCTTCAAATCCTTGCGCCGTCCGGCCACGGGTTTGACCTCCAGGGTCCGCAGCAGCGTGGTCATGTCGCGCAGGTCGTAGAGATCGCTTTGTCCCGACCCCGAGTTTTTCGCGCCGCGGTGTCCGGTCACGCGCTTCTCGTTGTCGGCCGTCATCCGCTGTTCCCCCACCCCGGCGACCCGCTCGCGCAGCCGGATGATCTCCATGTCGATGCGCTTGGCGTAATGCTGGCACGCTGACCGGAACGTCTTTCTCAGAACGTCGAGTTCCTCCACGGCCGACTTGTACGGCGACGCCTCAGGTGCATCGGCCGTCAAGGCACCCGAACCGGCGGCATTCTCCTTTTTCATGGGTGCGGCCCAGGCGGCGTGACACGGGGGAACGGCCTGCCATCCGGGCATCGTGAGTGGATGACTGCGCCCGCCACTGGCGCGACTCCTAGTTCCGTGCGAATAAGTGCCACGCTTCCCCAGACACTTTCTTCGCACGGACGTTCACCCTTGCGGCGGTGGAATTGGAAAAATCTTCGTCACATCCGCGCCCCGCGGACGCCATGTTCACCTTTCCTAAAACCTACGATGTGCTCGTCATCGGCGCGGGCCACGCCGGGATCGAAGCGGCGCTGGCGGCGGCGCGGTCAGGTTGCGAGACGGCGATGCTCACGCAAAATCTCGATTCCATCGGGCAGATGTCGTGCAATCCGGCGGTCGGTGGGTTGGCCAAGGGGCACATGGTCCGCGAGATCGATGCGCTGGGTGGCGTCATGGGCATCAACACCGACGCCACCGCGATCCAATGCCGGATGTTGAATGCCTCCAAAGGACCGAGCGTGCGCGGACCACGTTCGCAGTGCGACAAAAAGGCGTATCAGTTCCGGCTCAAGGCGGTGTGCGAATCGCAAGAGCTTCTCGACCTGCACCAGGGGAACGTCGCGCGGTTGGTTCTGAACGCGACGGGCGACCGCGCGGAGGGTGTCGAGACGCATCTCGGCGTGCGGCTGCGGGCGCGCACCGTCGTGGTGACTACCGGGACGTTCATGCGCGGCCTGTTGCACGTCGGCCAGCAAAACCAGTCCGGCGGTCGGATGGGTGACCCGGCCAGTTCGCTCAGCGATAGCCTGCGCGAACTCGGCTTCGAGGTCGGCCGTTTCAAGACGGGTACGCCTTGCCGGCTCAATGGGCGTTCCATCGATTTCGCACGCTGCGAACTCCACCCCGGCGACGACCCGCCCCCGGCGTTTTCGTTCTGGCCGGAGCGTCTGGCGGAGCGCAGGCCGAACGACCTGTTCACCCTCAACCGGTGGCGCAATGGAGTGTTCCACGTGGAACAACTTCCCTGTTGGACCACGCACACCAACGAGCGCACGCACGCCATCATCCGCGACAACCTCGACAAATCGCCGATGTATTCTGGCCTCATCGAGGGCGTCGGACCGCGCTACTGTCCGTCGATTGAGGACAAGGTGGTCAAGTTCGCGGAGAAGACGAGCCACCAGCTTTTCCTCGAACCGGAGGGGCGGCACACGCGGGAATATTACGTCAACGGCATCTCCACGAGCCTGCCGTTCGAGGTGCAGCTCGCGTTCGTACAAACAGTGCCCGGCCTTGAAAACGCGGAAATCATCCGCCCTGGCTACGCGGTGGAATACGACTATTGCCCGCCGACGCAACTGCGGCCGACGCTCGAAACCAAGCGCGTCGAAAACCTGTTCTTCGCCGGGCAGATCAACGGTACCAGCGGCTACGAGGAAGCGGCGGCCCAGGGGATCGTGGCGGGGATCAACGCGGCGCAAAAGGTTCGTGGCGGTGGGCCGTTCGTGCTCGGACGCGCGGAAGCGTACATCGGCGTCCTCATCGACGATCTCGTCACCAAGGGAACCAACGAGCCTTACCGGATGTTCACGAGTCGGGCCGAACATCGCCTGCTCCTGCGCGCGGACAACGCGGATGTCCGCCTGACCGGCCGCGCGCGGGAACTTGGCCTGATCGACGATGCCATGTGGGCGCGGCATCGGGAAAAGCTCGCGCGACTGGAGTCCGCGCGCGGTTGGACGAGCACGGCGAAGCACGACGGCCTGCGTCTCGACGCCTGGATGCGCCGTTCGGAGAACGATTGGCGCACGTTGCCGGCGGAGTTGCGGCGGGACGGCGAGTTTTCCCCCGAAATCTGGGAACAGGTGGAGACCGACCTGCGCTACGAAGGGTACATCCGGCGGCAGGAGGTCGGCGTGGAACGCGTCCGCGGCCTGGAGAGCAAGTTGATCCCGCCGGGGATCGACTACGCATCGATCAGAGGCCTGCGAACCGAGGCCCGGCAGAAACTCGCGCACATCACCCCGGCCAACCTCGGTCAGGCGAGCCGGATCAGTGGGGTGACCCCGGCGGACATCGCCCTGCTGGCGGTGTGGATGGAGCGGTCTTCGAAGTAAGGTACACCGCTGCTAAAGAGGGTCTGGTGGTGGATGGCGCTCTCCGAGCGGCATTGGTTTGCTCTACGCCGCAGGCGTCTGGCTATTTCAGGCGGCTGTCGCCGCGAGTGGAACCAATGCCGCTCCGAGAGCGCCATCCACCTGCGTCGTGCTTTTCAATCCACGCGAAAGCCGGTGTACGAATGGTTCCCCGAGCCATCAGGACCTCACAGCGGGCAGCCTCGCGGCAGCCTCGCATAACGACCGTGCCGCATCCTCCCAGCGCAGACTTCTGACGTATTCCCGGCCCGCCTCACCCATCCGTGTGCGCAACGCCGCGTCCTCCAGCAGTCGCGCGATGGCCGCCGCCAATCCTGCGAGATCGTCCTCGGGCACCAGGAATGCCGTTCGCCCATCAACCACCGCTTCCACCACCCCGCCGGACCGGAACGCCGCCGCCGGTTTCCCGAAGAACGCCGCTTCGAGAAAAGAAATGCCAAACCCTTCCACGCTCCGCGCCAACGTCCGACTGGCCTGAGCGTAGAGTGTGCAGCGGGCATACGCGTCCGCGAGCGCCCGGTCGTCCAGTCTTCCAAGAAACTCGCACCGTACCCCGCCCGTGCGGCAAGCTTCTTCGATCTCCGCGCGGTACGATTCCTCGCCGACGCCGACGGTCTGGTACACCACCTTTGCGCGCCAGACATCGGGCAACAACGCCAAAGCCCGCGCGACCTCCCGCTGTCCTTTGCGCGGATGCAGCCGTGCCACGGTCAGCACGCGCCAGGTTCCATCTTCCGATTCCGCCGTGCTTGCTGGCGTCGGTTGGTTCGCAAAAACCGCTGGCAGCGCGCACAGCGCGACGATGATCTCCGCCCCGTCCGGCAGCAGGCCGCTTCCCCGCACTACGGCCGCCGTGTAATTCGAGCAGGCCCCAAACCCCCCCGCCCGGGCGTAATACCGCCGTGCCAACCACCGCCAGAGCGGACTCCGCGCGAACCGCAATACCTCTGAGCCATAAAAGACCACCAGGGTCCGGCGCGCGGAAACCACCCCCAACAGGTCGAACCAGAAAAAGATCATATGCGCTCCCACGCTCATCACGAGGACCGACCGTTCGCGGAGCAGCTCGCGCCGCCGCCACCAACCGCGAGCCAGCGACCACAGGCCACGCGGGATCAGGCGGCCGTTGGACGGAAACCGAACCACCGGCGGGTCGTCGGACGATTTATTAGCAGCACCGAATGAATCGCTCGACGATCCGCCAGCGTCTTCCTGGTGCCGATCTGCCGTCCACACTTCCAGCCCGATGCCCAGGGCCTGCGCTGCCGCCGCAACCTCCCGCACGTAAACCGCCGCGCCCCCTCTGAACGGCAGATATTCGTGGGTGGCCATCACCAACGGGTGAGCGGATTTCATGGCGCGGAAGGTTTCGGGGGGTTACTTTGTGTTTACAAGAGCATTACAAAATTTTCCGAGACGATTGCATTCTGCGGTACGTACAAAGAGTATTATGGTGTGTCGTCCCCACAAAAAAAGGTTTCCAATCTCCATCGCTGCTCGCTACTAAGCCAAGACCGATTTTCCATCCCGTAAATTCATCGCCGCATGTCAGCACCGACCGAGCAAGACCTCCAGAACATCAGGACCGCCCTGAAGCGTTGCAGCCCGGAAACGGTCGAGGCCGCCATTCGCTTCCGCACCACCAATGACTTGGGCGCGCTGCCAGCCGTGGTGTACGGCATCATCGAACGGCACCTGCCGCCGGAGAACACCCGCAGCCTGGCCGACGCCAGCGACGACACGCGGCTCATCGAGGATTTGGGGATCGACTCGCTCACGCTCCTGGAGATCGTCCTGACCATCGAGGAGACCATCGGCATTTCCGTCGAGAACGAGGAATTGCGCGACATCCGCACCCTGGGCGAGGTCAAGACGTTCATCGTGCGCAAGATTTCCGGCGGCAGCGGCGGGAAGGCGGAGCCGGTCACCAAGACGCGGCGCTACAGCCGGACCGAGATTCTTTCCCGGCTGCCGCAGCAACTTCCCTTCTTCTTTCTCGACGAGGCCGTGATCGAGGGCGACACCGTGCGTGCCCGGTACTTGGTGCGCGGCGACGAGTATTTCTTGGAGGGTCATTTCAAGGACAACCCGATCATGCCTGCGGCCATCCTCTTCGAGGCCATTGGGCAGGCGGCGTGCCTGTGGGTGCTCGACTGCGCGCCGGAACAGCTCCACACGGAGTTGCAATCCAACGAGGTGCTTTTCGCGTCGATGGAAGAGGCGTACGTTTACCGGCGTGCCCGGCCCGGCGATCTCATCGAGATGGAGGCCACGCTCGTGCGCCTGCGCGCGCCGCTGGCGGTGTTCCGTGGCGGGGCGACCCTGCGTGGCGAACGCCTGGCGAAGATTGAGCACCTTGTGCTCGCGTTCGGCGAAGAAGTGGTCGAGCACCTGGACGAACGGGAGAACTCCGCAAACGGCACAGCGGACGTGGCGAGCCCGCACACGCTGGCTGATCTGCTGCCCGGCGAGACGGTCGGGGCGACCGGCCCGAGGGCGAACTCCTCGGCGGACCCTTCGTTGTAACGGCGTTGCGGACGCCCGGCCGACACCGATAAATCGGGGTGGCGGCGGGCGGCGGGTTGGCGGAGGTTGCGCGCTCGCATGAAGAAGCCGTCTTTGTCCGTGTGCCGTGCCTCGTCCGCCTGCCAAGGTGTCTGTCCATGAAGCGCGTGGTCATCACCGGGCTGGGGTTCATCACCAGCATCGGCAACAATCGCGCGGAAGTCAGCCGCAGCTTGCGCGAAACGAAAACCGGCGTCGAACTTTTCTCCGAGTTCGCGGATGACCCGGCGATTCCCGTCAAGCTGGCCGGGACCGTGAAGGAGTTCGCCTTTCCCACGACCGAGTTCGAGGACTGGACCTATCCGCCGCATTACAAAATCTCGCGCGAGATCCTGCGGCCCATGACGCCGAACGCGCTGTACGCCTATTTCGCCATGCGCCAAGCCATCGACGACGCAAAACTCGCGCCCGAGCAGGTGTCCGACCCCGCCACCGGGCTCATGTGCGCGAGCGGCGGCTCGATGTGGATGGCGTACGCCAATCTGGACACCATCGTCAAACGCGGCGTCATGCGCTGTCAGCCGATGGCCATCATCAACTCCATCCCCGGTTCGCTCTACATCAACCTCGTGCCTGCGTTCCGCATCAAGGGCGCGAGCCTCGGGCTTTCGAGCGCGTGTTCGTCGTCGTCGCACGCGCTCGGGTTGGCGGTGGACCTCATCCGCACCGGGCAGCAGAAGACGGTGTTCGTCGTCGGGGCGGAGGACTGCAATAAGTTTTCCATCCTGCCGTTTGCGACCGTGCGAGCGTTGAGTGTGCAGACCGACCCGGCGAAATCGCCGTGCGCGTTCGACAAAAAGCGCGACGGCTTCGTGGGCACGGGCGGGGCGGCGGTGCTCGTCGTCGAGGAACTCGAACACGCCCGGGAACGCGGCGCGGAGGGAAATATCCATGCCGAAGTGCTCGGTTGGGGGCAGGCGTCGGACGGTTACAACGTGCTCGCGCCCGAACCCGGCGGCGACGGACTCTCGCGGGCGATGACGATGGCGCTGGGTGACGCCAAAATGCAGCCCGGGCAGATCGAGTACATCAACGCGCACGCGACCTCGACACCCTTCGGCGATGTCTCGGAGATCAATGCCATCAAGAGCGTGTTCCCCGAGGGGAAACGACCGCTGGTCAGTTCCACCAAGAGCCTGACCGGCCACGGCCTGTCGCTGGCGGGGGCGATGGAAGCGGCGTTTTGCTGCGTGAGTTTGCGGGAAGGATTCGTGCCGGTGTCGGCGCACATCACGGAACTGGACCCGATGTGCGAGGGCGTGCCGGTCATCACGAAACCCGTGGACCTCGCGCCGAAAATCGTCATGAACAATTCCAGCGGATTCGGCGGGACCAACGTGGCGACGGTGCTGCGCAAGTGGGAAACGTGAGGCGACCTGGCTTCCGTTCCCTATGCAATCTTCCGCCGTGCCGAAACGCATCTTCGTCACCGGTGCCAGCGCCGGGATCGGTCTGGCAACGGCACGGGCGCTCGCGGCGGCAGGCTGCGAAGTGTGGGGAACGTCGCGCGATGTGAAACGCTTGCCGAACGACCTGCCGGGATTCCATCCGACGGCGCTGGATTTCGATCAGCTCGAATCGGTGGAAACCGCTTTCCAGGGTGCGTTGACCGAGGCAGGCGGGCGGTTCGACGCGATCATCAACAACGCGGGCGGCGGGTGGTTCGGTCCCGGGGCGGAAATCCCTCCGGAAGAACTTTTCTCCCAATTTCACGCGCTCGCGCTGGGACCGATGGCCATCATCCGGCTGGCGATGCCGAGCCTGCGGGCGCAACCGGGAGGTCTGGTGGTAAACGTCACGTCGTTGGCTGCACGGTTGCCCCTGCCCTTCGGGGCGGCGTACAGCGCGGCGAAGGCGGCGTTGAGCGTGTTCACGGCGGCGCTCCAGATGGAGGAAAGCGCCCCGGCGCGTCCGAGGGAGCACCGTGTGCGGTTCGTCGATGTGCAGCCCGCCGACATCAACACGGGGTTCAACCGCGCGATGCGTTACTGGCAAAAGATGGATGATTTGACCGACCCGGTGGCGGGAGCGGTCCGGGGTTCACTGGAGGCAAGCGACCGGAGCCTGGCCGGAGCGCCGCCGCCGGAAGCTGTGGCGCGGGTGATTTGCCGGCTGGTGACGGACGAACGGCCGGCCGCACGGCGGGCGATGCGAACGGTGGGCAACGTCTGGCAAGCGGTCGGTGGTCCGCTGGCGTACCGTTTCCTGCCGCGCCGACTGATGCTCTGGACGGTGCGGAAAAACT
>CAZZYS010000189.1:0-8844 GCA_964658285.1 uncultured Verrucomicrobiota bacterium | reverse complement strand
TTTTCTTTTCGTTTGTTTTGTATTTTCAGTAAACACTGAAAAATTTGGTCACGCCGTGTGTCGTGGCGGATAGCCAGCGGGTCACTTGAGAAAACGCAACGCCCAGGGAACCATCCGGCTCTGCTCGGAGGCGGAGACTTTGGCGATGACGCTGTCGGCGAGGTTGAGAAAGTCGCTCAACCCCTTGATCTGTTCGTTGAAAGCAGCGGCGGCCGGGCCCTTGAGACCACGGGTGCGCACGGCACAATCGCGCAGCACGGTCATGGCGGGGCGCAGTTCGCGGCGGCTGCGTTCGCGCATGACGATGCAAAACATTTTCCACACGTCCTTTTCCGCCTCGAAGTATTCCTTGCGCTCGCCCTTGCGAATGACGCTGCGCACGAGCCCCCAACTGACCAGTTCGCGCAGGTTACCGTGGGCGTTGCCGCGGCTGACCTTGAGGTCTTCCATGATCTCGTCGGTGGTCATGGCTCCGGGGGTCGTGATGAGCAGGGCATGGATCTGCGCCATCGTGCGGTTGATCCCCCAGGCGCTGCCCATCGCCCCCCACTGCGCGACGAATTCGTCGCGCGCGGCGGTGAGGGCATCCGCCTCATCGGTTGGCTCGGGCTTCATGTATTTTCAGTATTTAATGAAAATAATGGATTGTCAAACGCGGGAAAAATCGATTAAGCCGGCCGGTCTGGCCTCGGCAAGTCGTCCGCGCCGGGAAAAGTGGTATGATTTCTGCCTCCAGACTTTCCATGCGCATCACGATTGTCCAAGGCGCTTTCCTGCCCGTGCCGCCCCTGCTTGGCGGCGGGGTGGAAAAGATGTGGTTCGGTCTCGCGCCGGAGTTCGTGCGCGCGGGGCACGAGGTCACGTACATCTCCCGCCGTTACAAATCGCTGCCCGACGAAGAGATGCGCGACGGTGTCCGCCACCTCCGGGTCGCCGGGTTTGACGCGCCGAATAACAAACTCCTCTATCGCGCTTGCGATTTCCTCTACGCGTTGCGCGTGCGCAGAGCACTGCCGCCGGCGGAGATTGTCATCACGAACACCATCTTCCTGCCGCTGCTCATCCGCAGCCCTCGCGTGGGTAAGCTCTGCGTCCACGTCGCGCGTTTCCCCAAGGGTCAGATGCGACTGTACCGCCATGCCGACCGCTTGCAGACGGTTTCCGAGGCGGTCGCGCGGGCCATCGCCGCCGAAATGCCCGCCGTCGCCGGCAAGGTCAAGGTCATCCCGCCGTATCTCAGCAGCGACCCGCCACCGCTCACCGCCGAGGCCTTCGACGCCCCGCGCGAACCCTGGATCCTTTACCTTGGCCGCGTGCATCCCGAAAAAGGGCTCGACCTGTTGATGCGCGCGTTCGGCGATTTCATCGTCAAGACGCCGGAGACCCCCTGGCGATTGAAGATCATCGGCCCGGTGGCCGCGAAAATGGGCGGCGGCGGCGACGCCTACAAGGCCAAGCTCGATGCGATCAGCGAAGGGTTCCGCTACCGGGTGGATTGGATGGGATTTGTCAGCGACGAAGAACTCAACGCCACCTGCCGACGCTCGGCGGTGTTCGTGTATCCGTCGCTGGCGGAGAAGGGCGAATCCTTCGGCCTCGCGCCACTGGAGGCGATGGCGCAGGGTTGCCCGGCGGTCGTGTCGGACCTGGCGTGCTTCGGCGATTTCCTGGAGGACGGGCGCACGGGGCTGGTATTCGATCATCGCGCCACGGACCCGGCGGCGGCGTTGAGCGCGCAACTGCTGCGGCTTGCGCAAGACCCGGCGATGGGACGGCGGCTGGCGCGCGAGGGTTATGCCAAGGCCCGGGAGTTCACCCGCGAACGGGTGACGCGCATGTACCTGGACGATTTCGGGACGCTGCTGGACGAGGCGCGCTGACCACGTTTCGAGGCTCGTCCGGCCCGCGCGGTCTTCGCGGCTAGGGCATTTTATTTTGAGATGTAGCGGACTTTCCGGAGCGCCAACGGCGCGGCTTCAGTTCGAGCCTGGGGCAACACCCCAGGTTGGAACCGACCAAGGGGCAAGCCCTGAAAGGGCGATTCAGCCCCAGTGGCGAGTCGGGATGAGTCGCCCCTTCAGGGCTCGACGGCTCCCGCGCATTCTTTCCCAGGGCGTTGCCCCAGGCTCGTATGAGGCCGCGCCGTTGGCGCTCCGGAGGTCACCCGGTCACTACTCAGAGTAAAATGCCCTAACTAAACGTCAGCTTCTTGACCCCCGCCGCGGCGGCGGCGTTTAGCACGCGCACGATGTACTCTTGCCGCGCTTCGGGCGCGGGGGTGATGATAACCGGGTTCTGGTTGCCAAACTCCAGCATTTCTTTGAGTTTGGCGCGCGTCTGCGGCAGATCCCGGCTATCCGGCGAGTCGAACGTGTCGCCGTTGATCTGCACAGTGCCGTCCGCTGCGATGGCCACGATGATCGGCAGGATCGGCGTGTCACTTTTGTTGGTCGGCGTGTTGCTGGGCAGGTTGATGCTCAATTCTTTCTCGATGACCTGTGCGCCGGCCGACGCCATGAAAAACAGCATCAGCACAAACACCACGTCCACAATCGGCGCGATCTGAAACCCGATGTCGCCATCTTCGGAACCAACGGAACCAGCCATATTGGAAAAAAGGGGTTACTTCGATTCCTTGTCAACGACGGAGAAAGTCACGTTGCTGATCCGGGCGTTGCCGACGGCAAGCATCACCCCGCGCAAAAACGAATACTGCGTGCGTTTGTCGGCCCGGATCAACACGCGCGTTTTCGCGTTGGCCTTAACGCGATCTTCCAGCATCGGTGTCAGGTCGGCCGGCGTCGGGTAATTGTGCCCGCTGACCTCGATGGAACCCGACTCCAGCGCGGACCAGGCCACGTTGATCGTCACCTGCCCGTTGATGCCCGTCGCCTTGTCGCTGGCCGATGCGGCGACCGGCAGCGTGATGTCCTGGTTGGATTGCAGCACCTCGGTCGAGGAGATCGACATGAAAAACACCAGCAGCACGAGCAGCACGTCGATCATCGGCGCGATCTGGAATTCCGGGTCTTCCTCGGGCATCTCGCGCACGGCGTTCTTTTTGCCGCGACTCTGTCGTTTGACGCGTTGTTCGCTCATCGGCGCGGAGGTCAGTTCGCCCAATCCAGGGTCGCTCCGCAATGCGGACACGGATTCTCCCCGGCGTTGATCGCGCCATTGCACACCGGGCAATTCGTCGTAAGCGCCATCGAAACCCGGCGCGCGAGGGAATCGGCGTCCGACACCGTGCCGTCGCCCGCCGAGAAATTCTCACCGATCCGCACGCCCTGGAGTTCCTCGAAGGGGATTTCCTCGACCAATCCGTTGAGACGATCCTCGGCGTTGACGATGACGATCTGCGCGCGGTTGCGGAAAATGTAGTACGACACGAACGCCGGGATGGCGATGAACAACCCGCTGGCCGTCGCCAGGAGCACCTCGCCGATGCTGCTCGCCAGCGCGCGCTGGTCGTTGAGGCCGTTCTGGCCCAGCACGGCAAAGGCGCGCATCATGCCGATGACCGTGCCCAGCAGCCCGATCATGGGCGAGATGACGCCGATGACCGACAGGTAGCTGTTGCGCGTGCGCAGGCTCTGCGCCTCGCGTAAACCATGCTCGGCGAGCGCGTCGTTGAACACGTCCTTGCCGCGCCCGATCCGTTCCAGTCCGGCCTTAAGGGTATTGGCGAGGTAGTTGCGGTTGGCGTTGCAGATCTCCCACGCCTCCTGGTAGTTACCGGCGGAGAGCACCTGCTTGAGCGAATTATAGAGCGGCGCCGGGGCGAGGCGGTCGTTGCGCAGGGTCAGGATGTTCTGGATGACGAAGGTTACCATCGTGACGGACGCCCCCAGGATGCCGGCCCAGATCAACAGGCCGAGCGGGCCGCTGCCCAGGATCGTTTCCAGGACGTTCTTGGTCTTCGGCGCGGTCGGGGCGGGCGTCGCTTCCTGCGCGGACACCCCGTGGCAAAGGAACAGCAGCGCGCCCCCAAAGAGGAGCACGAACAACAGGAGGCGATGGGTGGACTTGTTCATGGGGACGGAAGGGGGACCGACGCCGGCAAGAAGCCGGGAGAACGTCGGATGCGCAGACTTTGAGACCAACACGCCCGGTACGCAAGGCGCGTCAGGGCACCGACAGACCCTTGTGCGTGGCGCGCAGGTCGTCGGCTCCCTTCTGCGCACGGGCTGCCACCGGGGCGTCCTGATAAAAGAGCGTAACGATCCGCAGGTAACTTTCCAGCGCACCCTGGTAGTTTTTCTCGCCTTTCTGCAGCCGGGCCAGCAGATAAAAAGCCTGCCCGTAGGCCGCCCCGTCGCCGCGCGTGACCTCCGCCGGTGCCTTCAAGGCGGCCTGGGTGATGGCTTCGAGGGCCTGCCGCGCCTGCGCGGTGTTGTTCTTGGCGAAAGCGATCCGGGCCTGCGCGATGCTGAACTGGAGCTGGTTGCCGGGTGCCTTCGGGTAGTACCGGCGGTAATCGTTGAACGCCGCCTCGGCCTTGGCCACGTCGTTTTTTTCGAGGTAGATGTTGCCGAGCGCGGCGAGCGTCTGTTGCGCCCAATCGGTCGGCAAACCGCGAAACGTGTTCCCGATGGGTCGGAGGTCGGCGAGCGCCTTGTCGTAGCTGGCGGCATTATAAGCGGCGATCCCGCTCGTAAACGTCGCCGGCGCGGCAGCCTCCACGCGAGCTACCTGGGCGAGCGGGACGCTCGTGCTGCCATTCGGCACGGTCAGGAGGATCGCGTCGCCCTGGACGCCGGTGATCCGGCCTTCCTGCGGGGTGGGGTTGCCTTGCAGGTAGACCCGGGCGGCCAACTCCTGTGCGCACGCGCTCGGGAGGGTCATCGCAAAGCACACGCAGAGAGCGGTTGCCATCGTCAATCGGAACAGCGGGAAAGAGGTTCGGGGGGAAACCATCGGCAAGGAAATCAGTCTAGGATTACGAGGCGAAAAATCAACCGGGGAACGGCAGATTGAATGCGAGTGGTGGACAAGGGGGACGCAACCTCGCCGCCGCCAGCCCACTTCGGACATCCTTTCCGCTGGCAAACCGCCCCACTGCCACTAGAGTGCGCGCATGATGGTGAACCTCATGCGCTCCAACCAGCGCTGGCTGATGATTGTCGTCTCCGTGCTGGTCCTGATCTCCTTTCTCTGGTATTTCAGCAACAACACCCGCCTCGAGCGTCTCGGCGGCGACCGCGCCGGCACGATCTATGGCAAGCCCTTGACGGTGTCCGAACTCCAGCGTGCCGACCGCCAGCTCATCACGGCAGGCGACCTGGGACTTTCGCACGTTTTCGCGCCGGAATTCACGCAGGGAGGCATCAATGACGCGCTGGTAGACGAGTACGTGATGCAGCACCAGGCAGAAGCATTCGGCATCTCTGTCAGCGAGGAGGACGCCAACGAGGCCGCCCAGAAACTCGCCGTTTTCCGGGGACCGGACGGCAATTTCGATAACAACCGCAAGAACGAGTTCGTCGCCGAAAAAGTGTCCCCGCGCGGTCTGACCGAAGGACAGGTGGTCGATCTCGTCGGACGCGACCTGCAATTTGCCAAGCTGCGCCAGCTCGTGGAGTCCACGGTGGTCGTGACGCCCACGGAGGTGCGGACGCGGTACGAGCAAAGTTACGCGCAGACGGAGATGAGCGTGATCCGCTTCAAGAACGCGGATTTCCTGGCCGGCGCGGAGCCGTCGGAGGACGACATCAAGAAAACATACGACGCGCAGAAAGACCAGTACGAGCAGCCCGAGAAGCGCAAGGTGCAGTACGTGCGCTTCGGCCTCGACGACACGCAGAAAAAACTCGTCGGCAAAGAGCGCATGGAGGCGCTGACGCCGTTGCGCGACCAGGCGGTGGCCTTCCTCGAAAAGCTGGTCGATGCCAAGGGGAAGGAAGATTTCGCGGCCGTCGCCAAGACCGCGAACCTGCCCGTCAAGGAAACGGCGGAATTCGAGGAGACCCAGCCGAACCCGGAAGAGATGTCCATCGCTGGGTTCGCTCCGGCAGCGTACAAATTGACGCCGGCGAACCCCGACAGCGACGTGCCCTTGCGCTCGCCCGCGCAGGCGTCGGAGGCCTTCTACGTCCTGCACCTGAGCGGGGTCACCCCCGCCCGGCCGCTGACGCTGGACGAGGCCCGTCCGAAGATCGCCGCCGCCCTGAAGGACGAACGCGCCCGCGCCGCGCTGTCCGCCAAGGCCGAAGAAGTTCGCTCGAAGATCACCGAGGGATTGAAAGCCGGCAAACCGTTCGCCGAAATCGCCAAGGACGCCGGGCAGACGGTGGAGAACATGCCCGGTTTCGCGCTCGCCAATCCACCGCCCGCGAACGCCGCCCCGGATTTTGCCGAGATTGCCAGCGAGGGCGCGGAACTGGCCGTCGGCGAGGTGAGTAAATTCCTCCCGTCGGTCGACGGCGGCGCGCTGGCGTACGTGCGCAGCCGTTCGGGAATCGACGAAGCGCAGTTCGACAAAGCCAAGGACACGTTTGTGTTGCGGATGCAGCGGCAGAAGGTCCGTGCGGCGTTCGAGGAATGGCTGCGTTCGAGCAAGCAGGCCGCCGACGCGAACATCACGGTGCAGTTGCGCAGTTAAAACCGCGTCCGCCACGGATGGACCTCGAAGAAACGTTTGACGAGGGGCACGGGCATCTCGCCCTGGGCGAATTGGACGAGGCTGTCGTCAAATACCGCGAGTGCGTCGAGGCGGACCCGGGGTTCTTTGACGGCTGGCACGCGCTCGGCATGGCGCTGATGAAGCTCGGCCGCTACCCGGAGGCCATCGCGGCCGGGGAAAAGGCGGTGGAACTGCGACCCAACGATCAACTGGGCTGGTCGAGCCTGTCGTTATTCTATGTGCGCAACGATCAGATCAAGGAAGCCGAAGCCGCCGGGGCGAAAGCGCGCATCCTCTCGTGGGGCGGCAAGGTCGTGAAAGACGACGGCAGCCGGCCGCTGGACGAGTTGATGAAATGAATGTTTCGGGCGGGCGGGGCGGCGGCACGCGACTCGCCGCTTGAAGGGAAACGCACCATCGCGGATGGTGACGATCCGACCGTGAGCAAGCTTTTCATCACCACCGCCATCGACTACACCAACGGCGCGCCCCACCTCGGGCACGCGTACGAAAAGGTGCTGGCCGATGTCATCGCACGCTACCGCCGCCTGAAGGGCGAGGAAGTTTTCTTCCTCACCGGCGTGGATCAACATGGTCAAAAAGTCCAGCAGTCCGCCGCGAAACAGGGACTCCAACCGCAGGAGTTTGTGGACGGGATCACCGAGAAATTCCTCGCCCTCTGGAAAAAACTCGACGTGCGCTACGATGACTGGGCGGCGACGACCAGCGAACGGCACAAAAAGAACGTGTGCGCGAACCTGCAGGGTCTCTGGGACGACAAGGACCCGGCGACCGGCGAAAGCCGCTGGCTTTACAAAAAAACGCAGCGCGGCTTTTACAGCATCCGGCAGGAGCAGTTTCTCACCGACAAGGAACGCAACGCGGGAGGCGAGTTCGGCCCCGAGTGGCAGCCGGTCGAAGAACGCGAAGAGGAAAACTTCTACTTCCGGCTCACGCCCGACCGCGCGACGGGCGCGCCCGGCTTCGATCCGAAACGGTGGCTGCTCGATTTTATCAACCAGCGCAGTGCCCAAGAAAATCCGTTCGTCGTGCCCGATTTCCGCGTCGCCGAGCTGCGCAACGCGGTCGAAAAGCTCGAGGGCGATCTTTGCATATCGCGTCCGGCGTCGCGTCTGCAATGGGGCATTCCGTTCCCGGAAAGTTTCGGGGCGGGCTTCGTCACTTACGTCTGGTTTGACGCGCTTCTGAACTACCTCAGCTTCGTCCCCGGCCACAACCCGCAGTTCCGCGCCGAACACCGCGACGAACAAGGAGAACCACCGGCTACGCCGCCGTTTACGCAGTGGTGGCAGTCGGCGCTGCACATCATCGGCAAAGACATTCTCATTCCGGCGCACGGAGTTTACTGGCCGATCATGTTGAAGGCGTTCGGATACCCGGACGACGAGATCCCGACGCTGCTCGTGCACGGCTGGTGGAATATCGGCGGCGAAAAGATGAGCAAGAGTCTCGGCAACAGCGTCGATCCCGATGCGCTGGCGGACCGTTACGGCGCGGAGGCATTGCGCTATTATCTGATGAGCGATATCGCCACGGGGCGGGACGCGGATTTCAGCGAGGAAAGGTTGGTCGGCCGGTTCAACACCGATCTCGCCAACAACCTTGGCAATCTCTTGAACCGTTCGCTGAACATGGCGCGTAAATACCGCGACGGCGTCCTGCGCGCGGCACTGCCCCTGGAAGGGTTGGCCGTGATCGACAGTTACGAGGCGGAAATGGATGCCTTCCAGGTCCAGGCCGGGCTGCAGCGCGCCTCGCAACTGGCCGTCGTTTGCAATCAGCTCGTGGATTCGTCCGCGCCGTGGAAACTCGCGAAAGACCCCGCGCGCGCCGCCGAACTCGATACCGTCCTGTATCAGCTTGCCGAGTCGCTGCGCATCCTGGCCATCCTCGTTTCGCCCGTGGTGCCGAAGTCGGCGCACGGTATCTTCGATCAACTGAACTGGAAAACCGAACTCGCTGGCGACGACGGCCGTTTTCGTCTGGCGGATGCGCAGTGGGGCGGTTTGCCGGACGGGCATTGTGTCAACGCACCGGTGCCTTTGTTCCCACGCATCGAGGCAAAGAACGTGCCAATTCCCTGAGAACCTGACATCGCCAGCGGCGAATCACTTCCGCTCCTTCGTTCCAAAGGCACCGCGGATATTTAAAGCGGTTCTTGATTGATTAAGCCATGCTGATGGGGTTAGGCTGGCGGCATG
>CAZZYS010000188.1:0-8864 GCA_964658285.1 uncultured Verrucomicrobiota bacterium | reverse complement strand
CAGACAACCTGCCAGCGCCCCGGAAAACCGCCAACGCTTTAACTCAACAGCTTTTAAGCGCGTCAATCGCCGCAGTATTGCAAAATTATCCTT
Organism: uncultured Verrucomicrobiota bacterium; assembly: GCA_964658285.1. Taxonomy (GTDB): domain Bacteria; phylum Verrucomicrobiota; class Verrucomicrobiia; order Chthoniobacterales; family SZAS-18; genus CAHJWO01. The sequence goes on along the minus strand of CAZZYS010000188.1, from coordinate 8,771 downwards.
ACAATAAGGACAGGAGTTACGCACTGTGAGGGTGTGCAACCACCCTTTTGACGAAGGTGGTCACGGCTTGATCGGCGACGTGGCGTTTGCATTGTGAACACGCCCTAGTGGTTTATCGAAGAAATCTCAGAAGAGATTGGGGAGATATTATACCCATCAAGATTGAGTTTCGGCTTCGCGCCTGCCAGATCGGCTGTTTTGCAGCGTGCGGTGATGATATGAGATTCGCCGGGCAGAAGGGAGAGATAGTTATCGGAGTAAAGGGTGGGCAGCACCCGCTCGCCGGAGCCAGCGCGCAGTAGTATCATCCTCGGCATGAACGCGACCGTGTGCGTCCCGTTGTGCAGGGTGGCGGAGATCACGGTTTCGTCTCCATCCACGCGCGCCGAGCCGGAAAGATCGAGCGCGACTTGCGGAAGCGTGTTCAGCGCGGCGTACTTTTCGTAGCTGTTTCCCTCCCAGTAGAAATTCTCCGAGACAACCCGCTGGCCGTCCTTGAGGAGCAGCCGGATGAAGTGGACGTCGGACAGGCCCGCCGGTTTATCCAAGGTCAGCACGGACGTCTTTTGATTCGCCGCAGCGTCGACCGCTACGGTTCTCGTTTCCACCCGCGTGCCATCCAGATTATAGACCTCCGCCGTTGCCGCGAGGCCGGTGCGCACGGTTTGCGTCGCGTTGATAATACTGACGCTCCAGTCGCGCGGATCCCATTGGATGTGAACCGGCTCGCACGCTTTCTTGGCCCCAAAATAGGCTCCATCGACGGCATTGTAGTAGTCGTAGGTGCTCCAATTGAGATTGGCCCAGGCCGATTTGCTCATCCAGAAAAGGACGCCCTGGCACCCGTTCCACATGGAGTTCCCGGCAGCCTCCATGATGGCCCGGTTATAGTCGTAGTTGAGCGCGGCTGCCTTTTGGCAAAATTGGTCGATGCTGTTCGCAACTCCGTAGGAATCACCTATTTTTTTGAGGTACTTATCTCCTGAGGTACTTTTAGAATCTATCTGATGGTACGACCACATCTTCGTGCTGTTGAGCGGCCAGAGATCCGTGTCGGACATCATGGCTCGCATGCTCTCGATGCTCAAAACGTGAGGCAGGCCGATTTCCGAGTAGAACCCGAAACTCTTCGCCTTGTTCCAATAGGTCACCGGATCAAGAATGCCCCACGGTCCGTCTCCCCGATGAAGTGGGGCCGTGGTGGAGCTGTCGACGAAAAGCTTATCGGGATCCAATTCGGCTTGCTGCGTGCGAAAAAGTTGAATGCCTTCCGGGGGGCTTTTTAGCTCATTGTTCCCCACGTAGAGCGCAACGCAGGCATGACTCCGCAGCCGCTTAAGCATGTCGCGGATACCCTCCGTCGACTCAGGATTACTGATGCCGCCGTAGCCCCACAGGTTGTGTTTGGTCCACGATTCCTGGCCCAGCCCCATCCATTCCCACCAGACCAGGATGCCGTAGCGATCGCAGGCATCGAAGGCCTGCCGGAAAGGAACCTGCCCCTTCCAGAATCGCGCCATGGTGAAGCCCATCTCGCGATGAAATCGACCATCGATGTCGGCCTGGACCGCGTTGTAGCGCATGAACAGATCCGGGCTCATCCAGCTGCCACCACGGCAGAGAATCGGCACACCGTTGACCAGAATTTTTAGTCCACCAGGCGAGGAGGTGTCATACGTGATCTTGCGCATGCCGAACGTCACACTCTTGCTGTCGGAAATGGAACGATCCGGCAGGACGAACTGCAGGTGCAACGTCTGGAGAGTCGGGGCGCCGTATCCGTTGGGCCACCAGAGTTGTGGAGACGCGATGTGCAACGCCGGAAAAGACGCGGGATCGAACGAGACGGTCTTGTGCTCGTGAGCCGCCAGGGTGACGGGCTGTTCGAAGGCGAGCTTCCCGACCGTGCCCTGGAGGACGCCGCTCTCCGCACGGTCCGAGACGTTGGTCAGGTCGGCCCGCACCGTCAGGTCCGCCACCGAGTTGTCGGGGCGCGGGAGTTCGGTCGTGACGTAAGGATCGCGCACCAGCACGTCCTTCGTGCTGGTCAGGTACACCTCGGCGTAGATGCCGTTGCCGTCGCCGGGGATGGCCGGGTGGCATTCATTGCCCTGAATGTTATGACCGCAAAAACCCTGACCCTTGTCCGTTTCCGGATGGTCCGAGGACCCGGTGCCCGCGCGGACGAGCACGGCGAGCGCGTTGGCACCGGCGGGACGAACCGCGCGGGTGATGTCGAATTTGCCGCGCGTCCAGACGCCGTTCACCGCGCCGACGTTTTGGCCGTTCACGAAGACCAGCGCATCGCGGGAGATGCCTTCGAGGTTCAACCAGATTCGCCGGCCGGCAAAGGCGGGCGGTACGGAAAAAGGCGTCCGGTAAAGATAGTCGAGGTTGGCGAAATGCTTCTGAACTTCCAGCAGGTTCCGACCGTAGTTCGGGTCGGGCAAGGTGCGGTTGGCGACCATGCAGGCAAGGACCGTCCCGGGCACCGTGGCCTGCATCCATTTCTCGGGCGCGTAGTCGGGCTGGGAAGCGCTGGTCCCGGCATGGTTGAGGTCAGGGAACTTCAGCGAGGGAACGTCATGTAATTGCCAGGAGCCCTGGATCAGCACGCCGCCGTCTTCCGGTGAATCCCAAGGCTCTATGGCAAGAGCAGACGTGGTAACAAAGATGCACAAGCAAGCAAGCAACCTCGGGAAGGTAGCCTGGTTGCAACGACGCTCGTAACGGGGGGATTGATTCACTTTCTTGGAGGGTTGACTACAGTTAACCTACGGTTCGCGCTTGCCTTTACGTGACTTCAAGGGGTACGGGCTTTCCGGCTACTTCACCGGTACCGTGGCCAAGGCGACGAAGCGATCACCGGCGGCATAATAGAGCATCCACTGGCCGTCGTGCTGGATGATGCAGTTGGTCCAGAGGGAGTTCCTCTTCTGGCCGCTGTCGTAGGGTTCACGAGGTTTCAGGATGCAATCGTCGAGTTGGTCCACTTTCTTCGTCAGGTCGGCCTTGTTGAAGAGAGCCTCCGAGATGGCGTAGAACCACTTGCCCTTGCCGTTGAGCGTGCCGGCGAAAAAGAGGACCACGTTGTCGGGGTGAGCGGATGCCGGGTCAGTCACGGCGACGCACGGTTCCCAGGGCGTGACCCAGCCCGCCGGGAGTTTCGGGTCGATCCTGACGCCCGGGCCCCAGGTGACGAGATCGTCCGAGTAACAGACGTTGAGCTGATCGTTTCCGAAGTAGAGGGCGAACTTGCCGTTGATCTTGACCGGTGTGCCGCCGGGATCGCATACCAACGCGCCATTCTTGGTATGTTCCTGCACCGGGCCGAGCTTTTTCCAGGTGACGCCGTCGGGGGAAGTGGCTTCGCAAAGCGCGATGCCCGGCTGCTTCTCGGTCGATCCCGTGAAGAAGGCGTAGTAGGTTCCCTGATATTTGAAGAGGCGCGCATCCTCGCAGCCGAACTTTTGTTCCCAGGGTTCCGTGGCGTCGATAACCGGCTGCGGATTCCGGGTGAAAGTGACCCCATCGGGGCTCTCCGCGTAGCCTTCGCGCGAGGTCCAGACTTTTCCCTGGGCGCGGTAGAGCATCCGGAATTTCCCCTGGTCGAAGATCACTCCCGGGCTGAGGGTGTTGACGGATTCCCAGGTGGTTCCCTCCGGTTTCCCGATGGGATTTCCGCCGTAGCGAACGAACGGGCCGATGGCCCAAGCGGGCCAGCTTCCTGGAGCCTGGATCGTGAAGGTCCGCGTCTCGGAAGAGATCGCGTTTCCTGAAGCGGAAAGGGCTTTGACCGACCAATGGTGCAGACCCGGCGCGAGCGGGGCTGTTAAGCCATAGTGCAAAACGGGACCGGCGGCGGACGGGGCCCCGCCAACCCTGGTGTTGTCCACGTCGATCTCGTAGCTGCTGGCTTCTGGCTTTGCCTTCCAGAACAGGAGAGGTTTGCTCACCTCGAAGTCATCGCCCTCCCTGGGGGAACATAGTTCGACCGCGGATGGTTGCGCCTGAGCCGAAGCGGTGTGAATCCCGCTTATAAGCATCGGGATCAGCAACATTAACAACGAGAGTCGGGCATGGAGTTTCATTTGAGTTGGGGTTAATTCGGGGACTTCCTAACTTCGTTTCACGTTCATTGCTTGCTGCAATGAGTTTTGCTCCAGCTTGGTAAGACTGCGGTACTCCACATCGTGATTACCTTCTACCGAATGCGAGCGCCGCGGTCAGGATGCCCAGATCATTCGTCAGGTTGACCATCACCGCATCCACATTCCCCTCCGAAGAACTGGGGGATTGGATCACACGCTTTGCGTTCTTGAGGACAAAGGCCGCGTAGGGAGCGACGGCTCCCTGCAAATCTTCATTATCCAGGCGCTTGACATGGAGCAGGTAGCGCAAGAAAACCGCGATGCCGGTCCGGTAATCTTCTGGGTCGCCCCCGGGTTTCTTGGGGCAGGTGCCGATGGCGGGGTCCGGCCACCAAGGCAGCAGCACGCCGTCCACCGCCAGGTACTCCATGACGCCCGCCAGAATCTGACGCACCACCGAGAGCATGAACGGATAGGAAGGGTCGGCCTTCTTGACGATTTCCATCCTCTCGACCAGTCCGCCGATGATGAGTCCCTGATCGCCGGTCCAGGCAAGGTTGCTGACGTAGCCACGGAGCTTTGAACCGGAGTCATAGCAACTCACCCGCTCCCGCACCACGGCCTTGTCCTTCGTGTCTGCATAGACGTTGAGCAACGGATCAAATCCGGGCCGCGCCATGGTGAACCAGCTTTGGAGAAAGTGATATTCCCTTTCCATCGCCTCCCGATAAGAGGAATCCCCCGGCGCTGCCTGCCGGGCTAGCCGAGCCGAGATCACCAGGTAGAGCGCGTTGGTCACGGTGTTCTGATACCCCGCGAGGCAGTCACCGGCGGGATTCAAAGGGTTATAGATGCCGTTATCCGCCACATCGTAGCCGTGGTTCCAGACGCCACCTTCGACGGCGGGTTTTGCCGCCTGGAGATTGGGAGCTGTTTTTGCCTTTTCCCAGATCGTGGAGGCCGGCACCATTCTCTTCCAGCAATCGAGGGAGTAGGTATAAAATTGAGCGGTATCCTCTCCGAACAGGGGCTTGTTCTGCGACGCCCGCAAGTTGGCGATGGCCCACCAAGCATAATCATCATACCAGGAACCTTTGCTGGCGGCATAGCACTCCAGTGCGAGCTTGCCGAAAGCGCCCGCCTCGCCGTCGTTGAGATGCGCGATGAGTAGATAATCGATTACCGTGTCAAAGGTCTGCCCCAGCCGCCAGTAATTGCGGTCTTTCTCGAAGACGGCTTTGAGCGACCTGTACGTGCGCTCCGCAGCCGTTTTCAAGTCCTCCGGTTTGGAAGCGGCTGCTGCCGGCGCGGCTTGCGCCCAGGCCGGTGAGCTGTTGCCAAGCGCAGCAGCAGCAACGACGCCCGTGGCCGCCAAACTCTTGCAAAGAAACCGGCGTCGGGAAAGATCGTTCGGTTCCGGTGTTTGGTAGGTGTCCATTAGTTCTGGAATTTCTAATCTCGCTTCATGCTTATTGCTTGCTGCAATGAGCCTTGCTCCCGCTCGGTGAGGCTGCGGTACTCCACATCGTTGAGGTGGGTGCCATCCTTTTCGACGATCAGAACCAGATCTCCCGGCAGCATGGCAATGGTATGCCAAAGTGCTGCAGGAACATTATAGGTGACGCCAGGCCGCATCCGCACCACTTCCCATCCCAGGCCGGCCGATGTTTCGCGCGCCTCGATCAGCGATGCACCGCCCCGGAGTAGGATGAAGACTTCGTCCGTCTTCCGGTGGCATTCCACACGGTCGATGGCCTCTGCACTAAACTCGGGAGCGAAGTTCAGATGTCCGATCTGCCATCCCTCGCGGATGAGGATGGGCTTGTAGCCCGGGCCGGGATGACCGTATTGCTCAATTCTCATCGGAGGAAGTTAGATGAGCACCGGAATTGCCGGCCAAAGTGGGCTTTTTGATGAAAATCTTCTCGATGCTTTCCAACGACTGTCCCTTGGTTTCTGGAACCAGATACAGAACAAAGAAGAGATCCACGACCGCCATGAACGCGAAGACCCAGAACGAGCCGGCGTTTCCGAGTGATTTCTGCATGACTGGAAAGAGAAGATTCCCCAGGAACGCGAAGACCCACAGCGAAGTCGTGGCAATCGACATCGCGCGGCCGCGGACCTTGGTGGGAAAGATTTCGGAGAGGATCACCCAGCAAATCACGCCGTTGCCAAAGGCGTGGCCCGCGACAAAAAGCATGATGCCGATCAGCGTCGGGATGGGCCATCCACCGAGAAAGTAAAAGACGCCCACGGCCGAAAGGGCCAACGCCTGGAGGAAAATACCGGAAAGCAACAAGGCGCGGCGGCCTGCCTTGTCCACCAGCCAGAGGGCAACCAACGTAAATGCCACATTGATGGCACCCACCAGCACCGATTGAAAAAAGGAGTCGGACGCCTTCGCGCCAGCCGCCTGAAAGATTGAGGGTAGGTACGAGAACACGGGAGTGATCCCGCTGGTCTGAGTCAGCCCCGCGAGAACCACACCGAGAAAGAGCGCCCGTCCAAACCCCGAGGTAAACAACTCCGAGAACCGCCCTTCCTCGGCGTTCAACGCCTCGCGGATGGAAGCGGACTCCTGCCTCGCCACGGCTTCCCCGTTGATCCTAGTCAGCACGGCGATCCCCTGGTCGGTCCTGCCCGCTTTCAGTAACCATCGGGGGCTTTCCAGCGCGGCGGCGATGGCCAGCGCGAAGAGCACGGCGGGTGCCGCGCCGGCCAGGAACATCCACTTCCAGCCGACGGCAAGGTTCCATTGCTCCGTCCCGCCCCGTTGAATCAACATATTGACAAAGACTGCGCCAAGAATCCCGACGACAATTCCCAGCTGGTACAACGTGACCAGGCGTCCGCGCATCCGGGTCGGCGCGATCTCCGCAATGTACATGGGGGCGAGAATGGAGGCCGCGCCGATGCCGACGCCACCGAGGATTCGCCACAGAACAAATTGATCGAGCGAGTAAGAGAAGAAGACGCCGACAGAGGAGCCGGCGAAACAAGCGGCGCAAATGGCGAGGCTTTTCTTTAGCCCAATGCGATCCGCCAGCCAGCCGGAGGCCGCGGAACCCGCCAGACATCCCACCAACGCGCAACCGGCCGCCCAGCCCGTCCCGGCGGCATCAAGGCGAAAAGACTTTGTCAGATAGCCGATGGCACCGCTGATCACGATGTTGTCGTACCCGAACAGAAATCCGCCGAGCGATGAAACGCTGGCCGCAAGCACGAGAAACCATGCGTTTCGCCCGATGCTGCTGCTGTCATTGGCGCTGGTCATGATTTACCTCCGCCCTCCGTCGTTATGTCTTCATTGATCTGATCTGGAAAGAGGATGCAGATTGGCGATGAAATCCTCGTGATCGACGGAGACACGCCCTGCGGCAGGCCGGTATTTTCATCGAGCCGATGGGCGGCCACTTGGTTTGATTCCTGGTTCGCCGCCAGCAACCAGCCCCCCGAGGGGTCAACCGAGAGATCCCTTGGCGTTTCCCCGCCGGAGGGGATGTGACCCGCCAGGGTAGCGCCTCCGTTTTCATCAAGCCGAAAGATCGCCACCGAGTTGTGGTTCCGGTTGGAAACGTACAATGCCTTTCCTGACGAATGCAGCTTGATGGCTGCGGCGGAGGCTTGCCCGGTCCAATCCGGAGGCAGCGTCGCCTGTTCATCCACGAGCGTCAGTTGCCCATCCATGCGATCCCACTGGTAGGTCAGCAGGTGCGCGTTTAATTCGCCGAGCAGGTAGAGACGGTGCAGAACCGGGTGGAATACCAGATGCCGTGGACCGGAGCCGGGCGGCGTCCCGGTGGAGTCCGGCAACGCCGGCGCTATATTGCCGTCGGTGATCGGATGACGCCAGACCCGGTCCGCGCCCAGGTCGCAAACATAGAGCCAGCGCCGATCTGGAGACACCACGGCCTGATGGGCGTGTGATGCTTCCTGCCGCTCGGGGTTCACGCTTCGGCCGAGATAGCGAAACTGCCTCTCGGCAGGCCCGAGCGACCCATCTCGAAATGGATAGATGGCAACGCCGCCATCGAGATAGGAACTCGCGCAAATCTTTCCGTCCGGGGTGGCGCAAACATGGCATGTGGCGATGCCGCCGGAAGCCCGGGTGCCCGAGGCGGTCAGGCGGCCGTCCGCCCCACGCCGAAATGTGCAAACCATCCCTTCCGAATCCAGGTTCTCCGATGCCGCGATGACATATTCACGTGAGCGATCCAGCGCGAGATAAGCAGGATTCAAGATGCCATCGAGCGTCTGGCGTCGTTCCAGTCTTCCCGTTTCCCGATCCAGGTCACAAACGACAATCCCTTCGCCGCACGCCTTCGGTTGAAACCGGTGGGGGCGGGTATAAGAACCGATGTAAACTGCCGATGAGCGGGGGGACACGGCTTTGAGTTTTTCTGGTTTGGCCAGTCTTTACTTTTCTCCGATTAGCGCGCCTTGCTGGACGACCGAGATCATTGCTTTCAGGTATCCAAGCGCAAAGGCCATTCCAGAGTGCCAAGGGGCGGCACAGCTCATTTGTGGAGCGTGATCCGGGATGATGACGCCATCGAAATGATTGTCCCACAGAATGCGTAGCACTCGCGCGATGTCTATCTCCCCCTCATCGATGAAAGTTTCCCGGTAGTAGGGAACCTTCCCCGAGACGTTCCTGAGATGAATATAGGCCAGCCG
>CAZZYS010000187.1:0-8892 GCA_964658285.1 uncultured Verrucomicrobiota bacterium | reverse complement strand
CCTCAGGATGACAGAAAATTAGAAGGGCACGCGCGTTCCCACGGGCAAACGAGAAACGCCGCAGGTGCTTGCCGAAGGATCGTGGGAGAGCTTGACGCTCTACCGGGCGTTTGGCCACAACCACCACAGCGCACTGGTGACCCCGCGCGGATAGTGGCGGCAGCCGTACGCTAGATGGGAACTCGTGAAAAACTGATCGGTCCAGCAGACCGCGGGCGCGCCGAGAACTTCATAGGCGTAATGCGCACTGTCCGCTTTCTGGCCGGTGGCCGCGCTTTTCACGTCAAGAATGGTTTCCGCGATAAATTGATTGAGGTAGACCTTGCTCACCCAAGTGGTGGAACTGGTCGAAGACAGGTTCCACGCACCGGTCTGCGCGTCCAAGCAAACGCCCGGCACCAGGATCGTCTGTAAATGGGTTTTCAGCCGGCCGATCAGGTCGCCATTCGGACCATCCAGCGCAACTTCCTTTTTCAGGCCCATCATATATGGATAGACCAACCCTTCGACGGCCGGGATGATGACGGAAGCACTTTTCCCCCCGAAGATGGCGGGAAACAACTGGCGGTTTTCGTCCCAGTGCGACAGTAGACCCTTTTTTGTATAACTCACCGCGGCGTCCGCCTCTTTCGCCAGCGCCGCCTCGCCAAGCTGGAGAAACACGGGCTTGAGCATCAGATAACTCGCGAACGATTTCACCGTGATGTACAGACTGTTGACCGGATGCACCAGGGAAGCATCCATCGCGTCATAGGTGGTGATCTCGCTGCCGCGGTCGCCGAGCATCGACGTGTACGTGGTGATGCCGTCGCGTTTGGCGGGGTCGATGTCATCGCGCAACTGCATCGACTTGAGCGCACGCCGGAAGATGTCCCGGTTGCGCTCCAGCCACGCGTCGTCACTCGTCGTCTTCCAGTACAACGCGGCGCAGAGGATCCAGTTTTGTAGTTCCTCCTGCGTCATCGGCCTGGAGTAAGCGGCACCTTTCTCGCGCGTGGAGAATTTCACCCGCGTCCCCATGTCGTGCCCGAACCCCAGGCCGCCCGGGAAGCGCTGGGTTTGACCGGGCAGCGAAAGTTCGTCGTCATACGAAAACGTTTTGGTGAAGAGGTCCAGCTCGTTGCGCACCGTCCAGGGGTGCATCGCCAACTCGTAGAAAACGTGGTCAACCGTCAGGTCGAACGTGTTGGCGAACGCGCACTCGCCCTCGATCACCGACCAGACGGGGTCTTTCTTCCCAGTGGCGAGCAGGACCGTATTGTATTGGTAGGAATGCAGCGCATCTCCGGCGAGGAATTTCCTCTCGGCGTCCTGACCGCAAGAGGCGACCTGCCGATCCACTTCCTCGCAGCGACTCACGATGGCGGGCAGGCTGCTCGCCGCGGTTTCCAACACGTCGTTCACGTCCGCGAACAGCGCGGCGCACATGAACTTCAGCGGAGGCATTTCCAGTTGCGGGAGTTCGCCGGGCTGGTACTGCACGATGTAGAAAGTCACCGTCTTTTCCGCCCCCGGCGGCACGTGCACGCAGAACGCGGAACTCGCGCCGTCCACGCCGAAAGCCTGCTTCGCCTGCTCGGCGCTCAACAACTCGGCGTCGCCACTTTTCACGGCAATCGTGCTGTCCTGCGCGACCACGTAACCGTCGAAACCCTTCAGCCCCGTGGCGCGCTCGGACGCCTGCGCGAGACTGAAAAGCAGCCGGGTTTCGTCCTTCCCGCCGCGGTTATCGACGTGGTACTGCATGTACGTTGCCGGCAGCACGAAACGGCGCTTCTCCGCGTCCGAAGCCTTCTCCCAATCGCGCATGGCCCACACGGGGGTGTAGTGGTTCCAGCTCACGCCCATCGGAATTTCCCAACGATCCGTGCATGCGCCGAGCACGCGGGTGACTTCCTTGTCCTTGACGACCGCCTCGGCAGGCAGCGACGGTTGCTTGGCGGCAAAGGGCATCAGCCGCTCGGCCGCGCCGTTCTTCACCGCGACGATCACCCCCTGGTTTGGCACCAGCGTCCCCTCGCCGCCCGGCTGCTTGCAGACCTGCACGCCGCCGCTGTTTTCCATCCCGTAAACAAACGAGGACCAAGTGCCGACCGGGCTGTGATCGACGTTGAAGAACGGGACCTCGCCGACCTTGACCTCATGGAACGGGCGCGAGCGCGAGTCCAGCAACGTCAGGCGTTCGGGCTTCTCCCAATCCTTCGCCGTCGCAAAGGCAAGTTCCCGGCCACCGGCGTCGGTGATGCGCGCGTAGCTGACAAACGCCGGCTGGTCCAGGCCGGTGAAAAGCAGGGTGAGCGAGCCGCCCGCGTGGTTCAAGGGGGTCTTCAACACCCACGGCTTGAACGCGCCGCCGGCCTTGGACCGCACGTCCAGATTCGCATCGATGGGCGTGCCGTTGGCGGCAATGGAAAAAGTGTGTTGCTGCGCCGAGGTGCTTTCCGTGTCCACGAAGCCGAGTTCGATGTTCAGGGCCTGCGCGTCGAGGCTGCGGACGAAAAGCTCGAACGTGTTGCCCGCGACTTCGGCGGCGTACAACTCCGGGGGAGTTTCCGGCGGCAGCTTCGCCGGGTCGATGACACGGTACTTGGCCTGGCCCTCGCGCAGGATTTTTACCGCCGCGCCCGGAGCGGCGGCGAACGCCTGGAGCGAGGCAAGAACAGCGGCTGCGGCCAGGGTGGCGGCGAAGAGAAAAGTTCGGGGGGATGGCATGGGGGGAGGAATGCGGGAAGCTGCTTGCGTGCTTGGAGGAACGACGGGCCGGGGTCCCTGCCGTCCAAGCGGCAGCGATGTGTAGGCATCGCCCGCCGCGTCGTAAAATAGTGGATCGGACAAACAAAGCACGTATTTATCCCCCCGCGCGATTTTTGGTGGTGGTACAACTTGGTCATTTTCCCAGCCCCGGCAGGGGCTAGAAAGATTTGGAAAGATCAAATCGTACCGCTACCCGATCTTTTACCGTGCCGATGGACATGTGATTTTGCGAAAAAAATGTGGTGTTTTCAGCAACGTGGAATCCATGATGCCAGGTCGCCGCCTCTCGAAGGGCAGAACGGACTTGCGTTGCGCGGCTCTCGTGGTCAGTGTGTAAAAATATTTGACTCCTCGCAAACCTCGCTCGTTCCCAATTCCTGGTTCACTCCTCCACCTGTAGTCCGGTGCAGCGGAAGCCTCTTCGCGTCACCCCCCTTAACTCCCCATGAAATATCGTCCCCTCGGGCGCACCGGTCTGAGTGTTTCCGTCGTCGGCTTCGGCGGCTCGTCGTTGGGCAACGCCTTTCGCGAGATCGACGACAGCGAGGGCATCCGTACCGTGCACGTCGCGGTCGATCACGGGATCAACCTCATCGACACCGCGCCTTTTTACGGGCTGACCAAAGCGGAAACCGTTTTGGGCAAGGCGCTGCGTGAGATTCCACGCGAAAAGTATCTGCTCGCCACGAAGGTCGCGCGCTACGGTTACAAGGAAGAGGATTTTGATTTCTCGGCGGAACGCGTGAAGCGGAGCGTGGACGAAAGCCTCGCGCGTCTGGGCGTGGACTACGTGGATTTTATCCAGGTGCACGACATGGAGTTCGGCAGCATCGAGCAGATCGTCACCGAGACGATCCCGGCGTTGCGCGAGGTGCAGGCGGCCGGCAAGGCGCGGTTCGTCGGCATCACCTGCCTGCCGCTCGGGTTGTTCCGGCAGGTCATGGACCGCGTCGAGGTCGATCAGATCCAGTCCTACTGCCATTACTGCCTCAACGACACGGCGTTGGCGGACCTGCTCCCATACCTGACGGAGAAGGGCACGGCGGTCTTCAACTCCGCGCCGCTGGCCATGCGCCTGCTCAGCGGCGACGGCCCGCCGGACTGGCACCCGGCACCGGAAGCCGTGCGCCAGAAATGCGCGGAGGCCGCGCGGTTCTGCCGCGAACGCGGCGCGGATTTCGGCAAACTGGCGTTGCAGTTTTCCGTGGCCAACGAGGCGATCCCGACCCACATCATCGGCACGGCCAGTCCGAAGCGCATCCTGCAAAACATCCGCGAGGCCGAGGAACCCATCGATGAGCAACTGCTCGCCGATGTCCAGGCCATTCTCGCGCCTATCCACAACGTCACCTGGGCCTCCGGCCGACCGGAAAACAACTGATCGGTTCGCCGTTTCCCTCCCGTCATGCTCAAGCACGGCATCCTGAACCCACTCCTCAACTCGCTGCTCGCGCGCGTTCGCCATACGAATGCGCTCGTGATCGCCGACCAGGGGTTTCCGTTCTGGCCGGAGGTGGAAACGGTGGATATCTCGCTCGTGGCAGACGTGCCGACGGTGTTGCAGGTGGTCGATGCAATCCGTGAAAATTTTCACGTTGGCAAAGCGTACATGGCCGAGGAATTTCTCGCCCACAATTCCGACGAAACCCGGGCGGCGTATGCCCGTGCCCTGGACGGCGTCCCGCTGGCCTACGAATCGCACGAAGGCGCTTTCAAGGGGCGGGTGCCCCGTGCCATCGGCTTGATCCGCACGGGCGACAGCACACCGTACAGCAACGTCATTCTCATCTCCGCCTGAGCGCGGTTTCCTCCCTTTCCGTGAAAACGATCCGACTCGAAGAACCCGGCCGCCTGACCCTGCTGACAACCGAATCCGCCGCCGCCCCCGCCGCCGGCGAGGCGCTGGTCCGCGTGCATCGCATCGGCGTGTGCGGCACGGACATTCACGCCTTCAACGGCAAGCAGCCTTTCTTCAGCTATCCGCGCATCCTCGGCCACGAACTCGGCGTCGAGGTGGTGGCGGTCGGCGCGGACGTGGCCAACGTCGCGCCCGGTGACCGCTGCTCGGTCGAGCCGTACATCAACTGCCAGAAATGCATCGCCTGCCGCCGGGGCAAGCCGAACGCCTGCACGGCGATCCAGGTGCTCGGCGTCCACACCGACGGCGGGATGCGCGAGCAGTTCATCGTCCCGGCCCGCAAGCTGCACCCCTCGTCCACGTTGACGCTGGACCAGCTCGCCCTCGTCGAAACGCTGGGCATCGGCGCGCACGCCGTGGAACGCGCGGCGGTGCAGGCGGACGAATTTGTCCTGGTGATCGGGGCCGGCCCCATCGGGCTGGCGGTGACGCAGTTCGCCATCGAAGCCGGGGCGCGGGTCATCGTGCTGGACATCAACGAAGCGCGGCTGGAATTTTGCCAGCGGCAGCTCGGCGCGGCACACACGATCCACGGCGCGAACGAAAACGTGCTCGAAGCGTTGCAGCGGATCACCGCTGGCGACCTGCCCACGGCGGTGTTCGACGCCACCGGCAGCCCGCGATCCATGATGGCGTCCTTCGAGTATCCCGCGCACGGGGGGCGTCTGACGTTTGTGGGATTGTTCCAGGGCGAGGTGACGTTCAACGATCCGAACTTCCACCGCCGCGAATTGACGCTCCTGGCCAGCCGCAACGCGCTGCCCGCGGATTTCACGCGTATCATCCGTCTGATCGAAAGCGGTCGGATCGACACGACGCCCTGGATCACCCACCGCGCCGTCTTCGCCGATGCCGTCGGCCTTTTCCCGGCCTGGGTCAAGCCCGAGACCGGCGTCATCAAGGCCATGATCGAACTCTAGACAATTCAATTCGTTCCCCCTCCAAAACAATGCCCGCTTCCACCCTCGCCCCCGCCAAAAGAAGCATCTTCACGACCGACGACGGAAGGAATCTTTTCATCACGTTCGCGTTGGTCACCTCCCTGTTTTTCATCTGGGGGTTTTGCAACGGGCTGATCGAGATGATGGACAAACATTTCCAGTCCACGCTCAGCTTGACCAAAGCGCAGTCCTCGATGGTCCAGTTTGCGAATTTCACCGGCTACTTCTGCATGGCCATCCCTTCCGGTTTGCTGGTGAAACGCTACGGATACAAAGGCGGCATCCTGATCGGCCTCGGGCTGATTAGTCTGGGCGCGCTCTGGTTTGTTCCGGCGATTAACATCGGCCGTTTCTGGGCGTTCCTCGTCGGGTTGTTCGTCATCGCCACGGGGTTGACCTGCCTGGAAACGATTGCCAATCCTTACACGACGGTCCTCGGTTCCCAGAACTACGCGGCCACGCGAATTAATATCGCCCAGTCTTTCAACGGCATCGGCGCGATGTCCGGCCCCCTGATCGGCGGCACCTTCATTTTTTCGCAGACCTCTGTCTCCAACACGAGCAATCAGAGCCTGTACGTTCCGTACGTGGGAATTGCCGTGGTCGTCGCCCTGATGATCGTCGTTTTCTGGCGTTCTAACATCCCCGAGGTCAAGGCGGAAGACGATTACCACCTCGACGACAGCGTGCCGACGGAAACCCCGAAATCCATCTGGACGCACCCTCATTTCGTCCTGGCGGTCGTGGCCCAATTTTTCTACGTGGGCGCGCAGGCAGGTATCTTTAGTTTCTTCGCCAATTACATCACCCAGGACATTCCTGCTCTCAGTGCGGCCGTGGCAGGTCACCTGCCGACCGCCTGGACCTACCTGAAAGACGGGCAATATTTCGTGACTGACTTCGGTTCCACCCGACTCTTCTCCCTCGGAGGACTCGGCTTGTTCCTGATCGGTCGATTTCTGGGAAGTGCGCTCCTGCGGGTGTTCTCGGCGCATCTGGTCCTGGGCGTGTTCGCCGCCCTGGACGTGGTCGCTTGCCTGCTCGTCTTCATGAATCTCGGGTGGGTCTCGGTGGGTGCGCTTTTCGCGGCGTTCTTCCTCATGTCGATCATGTTCCCAACGATTTTCGCGCTGGGCATCCACGGGCTGGGCAGCCGGTCCAAGATCGCTTCTTCCTTCATCGTCATGGCCATCGTGGGGGGTGCGCTTCTGCCTTTCATCATGGGGTCCATCGCGGATTCCTATCATTCGATGGCCCCGGGGTTTGTGATGCCGCTGGTCTGCTTCGTCGTGGTGGCTCTCTACGGATTTCTCTGGCCCAGGTTGAGCCGTTCGGAAGGCATCCAGGGTTCGGCGGTTACCAATCCGCACTGACCTCATTGTATGCGGATCGATTCGCACCACCATTTCTGGAAGTATGACCCGGTCGAGTACAGTTGGATCGGGCCGGACATGCGCGGACTCCAGCGGGATTTTCTGCTGGCCGACCTCGAAAAGGAAACCGCGCCCGCCGGGATCGACGGCGTGGTCTCCGTGCAGGCGCGTCAGACCGTGGAGGAAACCGCGTGGCTGCTGGAAGTGGCGGGCGGCAGTGACCTCATCAAAGGCGTCGTCGGTTGGGTGCCGCTGATTTCACCGACGGTGGAGGCCGATCTGGAACGCTTCGCCGCGCACGGGAAGCTCAAGGGAGTGCGGCACGTCCTGCAAGGCGAACCGGACGATTACATGCTGCATGAAGATTTCAACGCCGGCATCCGCGCGCTGAAAGCATCCGGGTTGGTGTACGATATCCTGATCTTCGAGCGTCAACTCCCACCGTCCATTACACTGGTGGACCGGCATCCCGCGCAGACCTTCGTACTCGACCACGTGGCCAAGCCGCGCATCAAGGATGGTCTTTTCGAGCCGTGGAACCAGAACATCCGCGTTCTCGCCCGGCGGCCCAACGTCTACTGCAAGCTCTCCGGCATGGTGACCGAGGCGGACTGGTCCGGCTGGAGCGACGAGCAACTACGGCCATACATCGACACGGTGCTGGAGGCATTCGGTCCCGCGCGTTTGATGTTCGGGTCGGATTGGCCCGTCTGCCTCGTCGCCAGTACTTATCCGGGTTGGCGGGAGACGGTCGCCAGCCTCACCGAGCAGTTATCCACCGATGAACGGGCTCGACTCTTCGGCGGCACGGCGATGGAGGCTTATTCCTTGAGTGTTTGATCGTCCGCCAAGCTCGCCATTTCTTCACCTCAGCATCCTTCTCTCCACCGATGAAAATCGAACAATATACCCTCGGCATGGGTGACCGCTTCGCGCACCAGGGTCGCGCGCAACTCCAAGCCATCCTGCAAGGCCGCGACGCCGGGCTGAACGTGCATCCCGTCTGGAATAAATCCAACCGCGAACACACCATCATCCACAGTGAACCCAGCGACGTGCGCGCCGAGGCGGACGCCGCCGTGGCGGCTCTCGGATGGGACGCCGCCTACTACGTGGACGCGGACCACATCGGCCTGAAGACCGTTGATCGGTTCATCGCGGGAAGTAATTTCTTCACGCTCGACGTAGCCGATTTTTCCGGCAAACCCGCCGACGGGTCAGCGATTGACGCGTTCGTCGCCGACATGGGGAAGTTAGGCGATTCGTTGACGATTGCCGGGGTCGATAAACCGCTAATCCTCGACGCGAACTCCGTGCGCGCGGCGGCGGGGAAATTCCTGCTCGCCATCCAGGAAGCCGGGCGCATCTACCGCCACGTCGAAGGGGCCAAGGGGCGGGATCAGTTTGTGACGGAAGTTTCCATCGACGAGACGGATTCGCCGCAAAATCCCACCGAATTGCTCCTCATCCTCGCCATGATCGCGCGGGAGGGGATTCCCGCGCAGACGGTCGCGCCGAAGTTCACCGGGCGCTTCAACAAAGGTGTCGATTACGTCGGAAACCTGGCGCAGTTTGAAAAGGAATTTGACGAGGATATCGCGGTGATCGCGCACGCCGTCCGGGAGTTCGGCCTGCCCGCGACGTTGAAACTCAGCGTGCATTCCGGGAGCGACAAGTTCTCTCTTTATCCGATCATCAACCGACTGATCAAAAAGCACGGCTGCGGCTTGCACGTGAAAACGGCGGGCACCACCTGGCTCGAAGAGGTTATCGGCCTGGCGGAGGCGGATGGCGACGGGTTGCAGATCGCGAAGGACATCTACGCGGGCGCGCACGGCCGTTTCGACGAACTCACCGGCCCTTACGCGGCGGTGATCGACGTGAAGATGGAGCGGCTGCCCGACCC
>CAZZYS010000186.1:0-8918 GCA_964658285.1 uncultured Verrucomicrobiota bacterium | reverse complement strand
TTCTTGTACTGCACGGTCGTGGCCTCGGCGCTGAGCTTGTCGCATTCGAGGCCCATGCCTTCCGGCCTTCCGTGCTTGGTCCCCGAGCCCGTCGGGGTATGGCCGAAGCGCAGGATCGTCCAACGGCCCGGCGGGACATCCCACTCCAGGTGCCCACCCGCGTCCACGTGGCTCGTGAGATCCACGATCTTCGCGGGGTCGATGACCTCCTCACCCTGGTAGGGAGGGGTGCGGTCGGGATTGGAGAAATCGACCACGTTGCCCGACTTGTATTCCCATTGGTCAACCAGCGCCTCTCCGTGGAGCTGGAGGTTTCCGAGCTGGAGGGCCTGCCCCTTGGCCGCCCCGTCCCACCCGTGGAGTTTCAGCCGAAAAAAGCGAGCCGTGACCGCCGGGAACGACACGGTTTGCAGCTTCCAGTGATCCTGCAAATAGCCGCGGCCCGGCACCTCGCAAATCGGCTGCCATTGCGATCCGTCGTTGCTGGATTCCAACTGACCGATGGGAGGGATGACATAATGCATCATCTTGGCGGGGTCGTCGCTCCAATCTCCGGGCTGCTGGGTCACGAGGACGAGCGCCTTGGAAACCGGGTTGATCGTGAAGCTCAAGCCGCGGGCTGTGAACGGCTGTCCATAGTCCATCTGGATCAGCGCCGGCTGGTCCGCCGGTCCGGGAGGGATCTCCGCCAGCCATCGCGCCGAGGGATCGAACATATCTTTGAGCCCATGAATCGCCGGCGTGCTTTCCAGTTTCGGCAGCGCTCTTTGAATGTCGTCGCCGGCAGGCGCGGGAAATGCGAGCACCGCCACGTCCCGGTAGTAATCCAGTTTGGTCGGACCCTGCGGGAGGACCCCCGAAAATTTCCTGCCGCCATCGACCTGCCATTCACTGGAGACGAGGCGTTGCATCCCCAGTGCCGGCGTGATCCACGGGCCGCCGGCGACGTAGCCGCTGCAAGCGTTGATTTCTAGCGTCATGCCGAGCCGGGCGCACTCCGCGGCGGCGAATTTCACCCTCGCCAGCCACTCCGGCGAAAGGCTCTTGAGAGCATCGGGACCATCCCCGAAAACCTGCTCGTAAATGACCACGCCGCCAAAGCCGACCCGTTTCAGGGCCTCCAGATCCTGGGTGATCCCGTGATCCGTGGTGACCGATTCACCCCAGAACCACCACATAGTGGGTTTGGCCGACGTTGGCGGAACAAGGAAGGCTTTTTCAAGAAAGTCCGGTTCGCCCGCACGACCGCAAAGCGCTCCAAGAAAAGTGACCGCCGCGACAGCGACAAGAAATCGTTTCGGGTCCAAAGATAGACGGCTTTTCATTGCTCTAGTAATTGCGCCAGCGCCTCAGGCTCGGCTAATGGGGAGAAAGGAGGGTGGTCCCCCGAGACACGAAAGGCAAGCAAAGCCCATCGCAATCAGGCTAGCTCACAGACGCATCGAGCGTGTGTCTGCGGCGACTGACTCCGGTCTGGATGGGCGGCCCCCCTTCGCTCGACGTTATATCTTTTCAAAGATAACGGGTGGCCAAACTTCGGTTTTGGGACGACATCTTCCACCTTACCTGCATGTTTACGCATCCTCTTTCCATCCTTCGACGCACCGTGCTCGTGCTTTCCGCTTTGCTGGTCGTCACCGCCGCCCGGGCAGTTGATTCGATCTCCATCGCCGCTGCCGCCGACCTGAGCTATTGCCTGGATGACATCAACGCTGCCTTCAAGAAGGCGCATCTTGGCGCGGACCTGAAAGTATCGTCCGGCTCGTCGGGCAATTTCACGACGCAGATCAAAAACGGCGCGCCCTTCGACGTGTTCCTGTCCGCCGACGTGTCCTACCCGCGCGAGTTAATCAAGGCCGGCCTCGCCGACGAGAGCACGCTCATGATTTACGCGGTCGGTCGCATCGTGCTCTGGACTTCCACGCCGGAGAAGGTCGATGTGACGAGGGGCTTCGAGCTGCTACGCGACCCGAGCGGCCCGGTCAAAAAGCTCGCCGTCGCCAACCCTGACCATGCCCCGTACGGACGCGCCGCCAAGGAAGCGCTCGTCCACGAAAAACTCTGGGACGCCGTGCAACCTCGCGTCGTGCTCGGCGAGAATATCGCTCAGACGGCGCAGTTCGTGGAAACGGGCAACGCGGACGCGGGTTTCGTGGCGCTCTCGCTGGTGCTTTCGCCCAAGCTCTCGAAGGTCGGGAAATGGTGGGAAGTGCCCGCCGACACGTACAACAAGCTCGAACAGGGCGTCGTCCTGACGAAAGCCGGTGCCAATAACCCGCTCGCCAAAGCCTACGTCGAGTTCCTGCGCACCGACGAGGCGCGGGCGATCTTCGACAAATACGGGTTCAAAAAATAGTCGCGCCGGGGAGGTGAACGGCTTTTGCTCACTCCGCCGTGCCGCTGCCTCCCCTGCCCTTCGCCGATTTCGAGGTCGCGCCTTTCCTCGAAACTCTCGGGCTGACGCTGCGGCTGGCGCTGACGACCACGGCCATCCTGCTCGTGTGTGGGGTCCCGCTGGCGCATTGGCTCAACACCAGCCGCCTGCGCGGGATCGGGTTGGTCCAGACGGTGGTCGGCCTGCCTATCGTGCTGCCGCCGACGGTCATCGGCTTTTACCTGCTGGTCGCCTTTGCACCGGGCCATCCGCCGGGTTCGTGGTGGCGGGAGTGGACGGGACAGGCGCTGAGTTTTTCGTTCCCGGGGCTGGTGGTCGGCTCGGTGTTCTACAGCCTGCCCTATGCGGTGCAACCGTTCCAGGCCGCGCTCGGAGCGGTGCCGGACGCCCTCGTGGAAGCGGCGGCGGCAGCGGGCGCGGCCCCGTGGCGGGCTTTCTGGCGGGTGCGGGTGCCGCTGGCCCGGCGCGGCTTGCTCGTGGGTGTGACGCTGAGTTTCGCGCACACGGTCGGGGAGTTCGGCGTGGTGATGATGCTCGGCGGCAACATCCCCGGGCGAACCCGCGTGGCGAGCATCGCGCTCTACGACGCGGTGGAAAAACCCGACTACCCGACGGCGCACATTTACGCGGTGTCGCTGCTCATGCTGTCGGGCATGTTGCTTTCCCTGGTGACCTCTCTGCAACGCCGCGCTCCACGCTGACCCCTACCCGGCCGCCATTCAACGCCCGCCCCTTTGCCCGCTGCCGCGCGGCCCGAGATTGACGCCGCCGGGCGCGTTGTCCGTGCCGTCGCCGAAATCGCTTTCGAGGATCGGGTCTTCGTCGCCGTACTGCCGGGCGTATTCCTGGCGAAAGTCGCGGTTGAAGCCGTCCACGAGCTTGCGGCTCAGCCTGGAGCTATGCAGCGAGGCGATCACGCGGGAATCGCTCGCCCGGAAGGCCACGTCCAGGACGACCTTGCCCAAAAAATATCGCTGCACCCCCGGCTGGCCGCCCTGACGGACGAATCCGCGCCGTTGGGCAAACGCCCCGATGTCGGCGATGACCCGCGTGGCGGCGGGTTGGTTCGGTGCATCGACCAGCACGCTGAACCCGCCCTGCGTTTCACGCTTCGCCTGCCTTTCCGGATCGGGTGGCGGAGGCCCGGTGAGAGGCGAGGGACGCTGCCAGGCTTCGGAAGACAACATCTCGCAACCCGCGAAGGCCACGAGCGGGAGAAGCAGCGCGCAGGACAGGAGGCGGCGAAGGACGGACATAGCGAAAGATAACGCACGATCCGTTTCACGCTTCGCCAATCCGCCGGACACGCAGCCGGGCCGCGCACCGAACTGACCCGGGCCTGCACGGAAGTCTCCGCTCCGACCGCGCGGTTGCCGTTCAGGGAGGTGCGATCACGTTGCCGTTTGGCCCGCGGACAGGGGGATGGGTCGGGGTGCACACGCCGGTGTCGCCATTGTAAACCTGCTGCGTCGTGGCGCGATCAACGGTGAAAACGTCGTCGTCCTTGACCGTGTTCAAGCGGAAGGAATCGTACGCCGAAGTGTAGGTTGCTTCCGGTTTGTCCGGTGGAAGGTCGCGGATCTGGTGGAAGTTGCCAACGACCCTCTTCGGATAGTAAAATACTTGCCCTGCCCCGCAAGGCGCTTGACCAAACTCCTCCACCTCGTAGTCCTCCAACACCCAATGGTGTTCGTCCTCGATTTTCCAGGCCATCGGGAACATGCCGTCGTTCCATGAAAAATAAACCGTGTACGTGCAGCGTGGCATGTCGGGGGCACGGTGTTCCACGTTCGGAATCGTGACCGCGGAGCAGGGCTTGCCGTGGAAGGTTACGGGCCCAATCAAACGGGCGCTCGCCAGGCAGGTTTCCCACGCGTTCAAATTCTTGACCAGGTCCCAGCCGACCGAAAGCTGACCCGGAGGCGACTGCGGCAAAAGGAAACCGAACATGTTCAACGCGCTGCAATAAAACATCCGCAGATGGGTGTGGGCGGGATTTCGTGTGCTGACGTACAGGTAGCCATCTTTGAGGGTGAGTACCTGGTAGTACTTCCCATCCCAGGCGTACGTGTCGGCGCTTGGGGCGTAGCCGTTGTTTGTCGTGGACCGCATGGTGAAGCAATACTTGGCGCCGCGCCCCCGGAAGCGAGTGTCTCCGTCCAGCGCGAAGGGTGCCGTCTGGCCAGGCTTTTTCTCGAACGCGAGGGAGGCTTCCGTCATCGCCAAGTGGTGGGTGCCGTGAAAATCGACGCTTTCTGTCCCGGCGAGGACGCTGGAAAGATGATTGTAGATGTCCTGGATGGAGCCTGTATACACGGGCTCTTGCGAACGCAGGCCGCCGGGCGCGACGCACAGGAATAGCAGTACCAATCGTTTCCGGCACATGGACACATTCGTACCCCGGAACGGTCCCCCGAGGACAGACAATTGCGTGCATCCGCTTTCGGTCGAGCCGGTTTTCTGGTAAGCTGCCGGCTTCCTCTCCCGGTCTCGCCCCATGCAAACTCCCCGCTTCGCCCGCGTCTTCGTGGACCGTTCGGCCGACCGGGAATTCGATTATCTGATCCCCGCGTCGATGACGGGACGCATCCAGATCGGCAGCCGCGTCAGGCTCCCGTTCCGCCATCGCGCCGCGCTGGGTACGGTGGTCGATCTGCTCACCGAATCGGCCGTGCCCGAAGCGAGCCTGCGCCCCCTGCAAGCGGTCATCGGCGACAAGGCCATCATCAGCCCCGTCCTCATCGAACTGGCCCGCTGGATGGCCGATTATTATTGCTGCCCGGTGGAAACGGCCATGCGCAGCGTCCTGCCGCAGGTCATCCGCGACGCCGAGGTTGGCGACAAAAAACAACTCTTCGCCCGCCTCGTCCGGCCGCCGACGCCCGAGGAACTCGCCGCCCTGCAAAAGCGCGCCCCCCGGCAGGCCGAGGTCGTGCAGGCTCTCCAGGAGGCGGGGGGCGAACCGCTCCAGGTCGCCGCCCTGGCAAAAGCCTGCGGTGCCACGCACCAGACGATCCAGTCGCTCGTCAAAGCCGGCTTCGTCGAAACGACGGCCACCGCGGTCGCGCGCGACCCCTACGAGAAGGAGACGTTCGTGGCCAACGCCAAGCAGACGCTCACCGCCGAGCAGGACGAGGCGCTCAAAATTGTCCACGCTTCGATGGATGCCCCGGCAGGCGAGCGGAAACCCGTGCTGCTCTTCGGCGTCACCGGCAGCGGCAAGACGGAGGTGTACCTCCAGGCCATCGCCCGCACGCTGGAACGCGGCCGGACGGCGCTCGTGCTCGTACCGGAAATCTCGCTCACGCCGCAGACCGTCGAGCGGTTCAAGAGCCGGTTTGCCTCCACGCAGGAACAGGTCGCGGTCCTGCACAGCCATCTTTCGGCGGGCGAGCGGCACGACGAATGGCACAAGATCCACGGCGGCAAGGCGCGCATCGTCATCGGGGCGCGCTCGGCGGTGTTTGCCCCCCTCGCCAACCTCGGCCTGATCGTCGTGGACGAGGAACACGAGAATTCCTACAAGCAGGAGGAAGCTCCGCGCTACCAGGCGCGCGACCTCGCCGTGCTGCGCGCGAAGCTGGAGGATTGCGCCGTGGTCCTCGGCAGCGCGACCCCCTCCATCGAGAGCTACCACAACGCCATGACCGGCAAGTACGACCTCGCGCTGCTGACCATGCGCGTGGACGACCAGAAGATGCCGCTCATCCGCATCGTGGACCTGCGCACCGAATCCGGCCGCCAGAAGTCCGGCCAGCCCCTCGTGCTCTCGGAAAAACTGCGTGCCGCCATCACCAGCCGGCTCGAAAAAAAGGAGCAGACGATCCTGTTCCTCAACCGGCGCGGGTTCGCCACGTCGCTCGTCTGTCCGGCGTGCGGCGACGTGCAGCGGTGCGTGGATTGCAGCATTTCGCTGACTTTCCACCGCACGGCCAACCGCCTCATCTGCCACCTCTGCGGACACCAGGCGTCCGTGCCGAGCCGCTGCCCGAAATGCCAGGACCCCGCCATCCGGCAGGCCGGCCTCGGCACCGAGCGCGTGGAGGATGTCGTCGGCAAGGTGTTCCCGCAGGCGAACATCAAACGCATGGACGCCGACGCCATGACCAAAAAGGAGTCCTACCGCGAGACGCTCCATGCGTTCCGCGCGGGCAAGATCGACATCCTCATCGGCACGCAGATGATCGCCAAGGGGCTGCATTTCCCCAACGTGACCCTCGTCGGTATCATCAACGCGGACCTCGCGTTGCACCTGCCTGATTTCCGCGCGGGCGAGAGGACGTTCCAACTCCTCACGCAGGTCGCCGGGCGCGCCGGGCGCGGCGAGATGACGGGTGAGGTCTTTGTACAGAGCTTCACGCCCTTCAGCCCATCGATCCAATTCGCGCGGCACCACGATTTCGAAGGATATTTTCAGCAAGAAGTCGATTTCCGCTCGAAGTGTGGTTTCCCGCCGTTCGTGCATCTGGTGCTCATCACGGTACGTTGCGCGCACCAGGAACGCGGGCGGTTCACGGCGGAAACCATCGCGCGGCGACTCAAGGAAGGGTTGCCCGACGGCGCGACGCTCGGCGACGCCGTGCCCGCGCCGCTGGAAAAGCTGAAGGGGCAGTTTCGCTACCAGCTTTTGTTGCGCGGCCGGTCGGCGTTCAAGCTCTCGCGCCACGTCCGGGCGGTCCTGGCGAAGATGCAGTTGCCCACCGACGTGATCGCGGCGGTGGACGTGGACCCGTACCAGTTGTTGTGAAGCTGGTTTCTCGCGGGCTTTCACGCTTCCGGGCACCGGGGCCGCGTGGTATGTTGCGCTACGCCGCCCCACCCTGCCGATGAACAAGCCCTCCGACGACGCCGAACCGCCCGACACGCCCTTCGACATCTCCCTGCGCCCACCGGCGTTCAGCGAGTTCTCGGGACAGGACAAGGTGCGCGAACGCCTCGAACTCCTCGTCGCCGCCGCCAAGGGCCGGGGCGATGTCCTCGAACACGTGCTCCTCTCCGGCCCGCCCGGCCTGGGCAAGACGACGCTCGCCTACATCATCGCGCAGTCGATGGGCGTGAACATCAAGAGCACCAGCGGCCCCGTCATCGAAAAAGCCGGCGACCTCGCCGGTCTGCTGACCACGCTGGAGCGCGGCGACGTGCTCTTCATCGACGAAATCCACCGGCTCCAGGCCACCATCGAAGAGTACCTGTACCCCGCGATGGAGGACTACAAGCTGGACATCATCATCGACCAGGGACCCAACGCGCGCAGCGTCCGGTTGAACCTGCCGAAGTTCACTCTGATCGGCGCCACGACGCGCTCGGGCATGATCTCCGCACCGTTGCGTTCGCGCTTCGGGATGGACTGTCGGCTGGACTATTATTCGGCGGCCCACCTGGCGACCATCGTGGCGCGCAGCGCGGGGTTGATCGACATCGAGATCGACGATGCAGGTTCGTTCGAAATCGCCAGCCGCGCCCGGGGCACGCCGCGCATCGCCAACAACCTGCTCCGATGGGTGCGCGATTACGCGCAGGTGCGGGCCGACGGACGGATCAACCGCGAGGTGGCCGACGCCGCCCTGGCGATGCGCGATATCGACGCGGACGGGTTCGACGAAATGGACAAACGCGTCATCGAGGCGCTCATCCACAAGTTCGCGGGCGGGCCGGTGGGACTGAGTTCGCTCTCGGTGGCCGTGGGCGAGGAATCAGGCACGCTGGAGGAAGTGCACGAGCCGTATCTCATCATGCAAGGCTATCTCAAGCGCACCCCGCAAGGCCGCGTGGCGATGCCCAAGGCGTACAACAAACTCGGATTGAAAGTGCCGCCAGGCAAAGGCGGGGGCCAGGTCGAACTGTTCACCTGAACCCGGGACCACTGCCGGTCTTTCAACTGTTCCGTAGATTGGACGCGGCGCGCGGCAAGCCACCGTCGAACGTGGTGACGCTCGAGGATAGACGTGGCGGCGTTCGGGACGTTCATCGCGCGCGGCCCGAGAATTTGCGGACCGGGCAGTCCTGGGTCGCCGTGAGCCGGTTTGGCACTCATTTGTGTGGGTGCTTGGACCAGTTCGGCTGACTCCCTGATCTGCGTACGCTCGCGCGTTGGCGGACGTGACCAGCAGGGGCGGCAGGTGACCCGGGGTCTACGGTCGCGTGCACCTTGCTGCTTTTTCCCGCGTTTGTGGCCGTCGTCGCCGGCTCACGCACCGCGTCGCACACGACACGCAAGGATTGTACTCGTTGCGCAGCATCTTCACTCCGCAGACTCGGGTTACGGCGCGATGAGCCCCCACCCCTCGTTGCTCATCCCGTCGGATAAATGTCGCGGCTCACCCGCCCAATCTGCCGCATCCGCAGACCTTGACAGACTCCGCGGAAAGGCGGGCACGTGATTTTAGGCTTGAGGGAAGGTCGAGGCTGATCTACTTTGGGTTCCAGTGTCCTGCAAAACGCAGATGTGCGTGGACAGGCTGGACCAATGCCAACGTAGCACAGTGGTAGTGCAGCTGATTCGTAATCAGCAGGTCATGGGTTC
>CAZZYS010000185.1:0-8962 GCA_964658285.1 uncultured Verrucomicrobiota bacterium | reverse complement strand
CAACTGGCTGCTGGAAAACTTCGACAAAACGGAAATCCCGAAGATGGACAACCTGCCGCTGCCCGACGAATTGACGGACATCGTCGGCGCGTTGCAAAAGGAGCAGGAAGACCTCGCCGACAAGGTGCAGGGCGCGGCGTCGAACCAACTGATCAAAGCGATGCAGCAGGGCGGCCCCATCGAGGACGGGCCGCAGCCCGGCTACAGCGCGCAGGGCAAGAGCGGCAACCAGAAGCCTCTGGACATCGAGCAGAGCGGCCGGTCGTCCGGCGGGCGCGAGGGCGAGAGCAACGGCGAGATGGCCGGCAAGGTGGCCGACGACCTCGAAGGCCGCGAAACCCACGTCCGCCGCACGGACGACCCCATGCAGAGCGGCAACGTGGAAGACCCCAGCGGCAAGGCCGCCAACGCCAAAGCGACCGGCGGCGGCAAGGCCAGCGGGTTCAGCCAGCGCGAGGGCATGGACGGCGATGCGCCCGTGCGCGGCGCGCAGGCTCCGCGCCAGGCCGCCAACAGCGCGCTCGCCGTGGCACAGTCGCTCCTCGCCGAGAAGACCTCCAAGAAGGCCGCGCAGGCGGAGTTGCTCTACCTGCGCTCGGACAAACTGCAAGGCGTGGCCGGGTTGATGGAAGAATCGCGCTCGGCGCTCAGCGAGGGGCGGCTGGCGGATTTCCGGGGCCTGCACCGCAAGATCATCGCGCAGTTGCAGGCCGCGCAGGGCGAACTCTCCACGGGCAAGGTGCTCAGCCTCGCCACGGGCGAGGCGGCGCGCACGGACGACAAACCCATGCTCGGCGGCGGGGAGGGCGAAGCGCCCGCGCCTTACAAGGACCGCGTGGCGGACTATTACCGCTCGCTGGCCGACGGGAAATGAGCGGACGCAACCGCCAGTGCGGGCTGTCCCTGGCCGTCGTGGCGCTGTCGTGCGTGTTGGCGGCGGGCGCGGCGGCGCAGACGGTGCCCTGGGCCATGCGGGACGCGCCGGTCCGCGCCGTGGTGAAGCTCAAGGAAGCGCCGAAGGACCCAGACGCGGGGGTGGAAATCGTGGTGCCCGACTTCGGGTTGGTCAGGCCGCGCGGCGGCAATTACATGCTGACGGATACCGCCGGCAAACCCGTGCCGTTGGCGGTGGTCTGGCAGGGCGAGGGACGGGACACGCTCCTGCTGGCGCGCGGCCTCCAGGCGGGCCAGTCGTATGACCTTTACATCGGCGGGTCACTCGTCACGGCCTGGACGCCGAAGACGAGTCTGCTGTGGGAAACACGTGGGTATCCCGCGACACGCCGCGAGGCCTACACTTCGCTCGGCGCGCTGGAGGCCGCCTGGGATGGTGCCGCCGCGCAGTCGCAGGGAGCGAGGTTTGTGGAGAGGATTTTTGAGGGCGACAACCCGTTCGGCGAGTCGTCCTTTTTCCTCTCGCATTTCAGCGGCTACCTCGCGCCGACGGACGGCGACGTGGAACTTTTCACCAACTCGACGGACGCCTCGTTCGTGCTCATCAACGACCAGCCGTTCATCGACTGGACCGGTCCGCCGTCCGGCAACGCGACTGAAAAAGGGCTGCACGCGAGGCGGCTCCCTGTGTCGGCGGTGCCGGTGAAAGTGGATTACTACCAGGCCAAGGGCGGCGGCGGCGAACCGCCGAACATGTCGCTGGGCTGGCGTCGGCCGGGCGGTCACCTGGAACCGGTGCCGGAGACGGCGTTCCTGCACGCGGGGAAAGCGCACGTGTCGCGGTTTGAATCCCGCACGGGCGCGCCCGTGCCCGCGCCGGAGATCGCGCTCAAATCGTACCTGGGTTACGGCGGCGCGTACCTGTACGAGGTGACCGGCAAGCTCGCCCCGGCGGACCTGAACGGCGCGGCGGTGGAATGGCGTTTCGACGACGGCGCGGTGCTCACCGGACCAGAGTTCGCGCGTGTGATGGCAGCCGTGCCGGGCACCCAGAGCGTGACTGTCACGGCGCGGCGCGGCACGGACGCGATGCAAACGACGCGGCGGGTGGGGTTCTTCGGCAAGCCGCCCCGGGAGGCGTCCGAGGGCAACGAGGAGGGAGAGAGCGGCAAGAACGGCCACGAGCGGTACGTGAACCTGCTCGCGCAACTCGACCCCGCGAAGCTCGCCCCACCCATGCTCGCGGCGGCGCTGCCTTTGCTCCTCGACAGCGGGACGGACGCGCAGGCCGCCGCTTACGCGACCCCCTGGCTTGCCAAGGCGGACCTGCACGACCCGCTCTGGCTCCCGGCGTATGTCGCGCGGGTCCGTGCCATCGCCCAGACCGACCCGAAGGCAGCCCTGGCCGAGATCAAAGGGAACTTCGCCGCGCAATCGGCCTACCCGAAACAGCTCAACGGACTTGAAATCGAACTCCTCGTGTTCGCCCTGCACGACCTCGCCAACCTGCCCCGCGTACAACAGCTCGCGTTCAACCTCGGCCCCGACGCGGGCCAACTAGGCAACATCCGCCTCGGCGACCTCTACCGGCTCAACGGCCAGGTGGACCAGGCGGTCGCGCGCTACCGTGCTGCCCAGCCGCCAGACCCGTCCAACGGCCGTCGGTTGCCCGCCGAGGACGAGGCGAATTCCATGACCGTCGAAGACCTGCTCGTCCACGGCACGCGGCAGGACGCGCTGGATCGATTGACCGCGTGGGAACTCGCGCACCCGATGTGCAAGTTCTCGACGAACTTCCTCGTGCTGCGGGCGCGGGTGCTGTCGTTGTACGGCCGCTGGCGCGAGTCGCTGGCCGAACTGGATGCCTACGCCGCGACGCACCCCGACAGCCCCTACCAGATCGACGTGGATTATTATCGCGCCCGTGCGCTGCGCGAGCTAGGCAACAAGGACGAAGCGCGTAAAATCTGGAGAGATCTCGCCAAGAATTATCCCAAAAGCGAACTGGCCCAACCTAGCCTCGAATGGGCCGCCAAGCCATGAAGCTCCCCCGCTCCCTCTGCCTCCTCGCCGCCGCGGCCGTGCTGGCGCTGCCGTGCGTCCTCGCGGCGGACACGGTGCAGCGCATCTACACGGCCCCGGACGCGAAGGACGCAGGCGGGATCAAGGGGAGTTGCGACGCGCACATCACCCACGCGCTCGCCGTCAATCACGACCGCCTGCGGGTGTACCGCGGCGAGGTATCCGCCGACGGGCGGGCGTTCAACTTCCCGCACCTGCCGGTGGGCAAGTACGACCTCGTGATGGTCACGAAGGACAAGGTCGTTTACGAGGGGCTGGCGTTGGGCGACCCGGCCCGCGCCGACCTGCCGCCCGCTTCCCTGGCGAACCTCAAGACGCGGATCGAGAAGCAGGACGCTTTCTTTAACCACACGCTCGTTCACCGGCTCGGCTTCGACGGACCGAACTGCTACGCGTTCGTCGAGCGCACCAGCGACCGGAAAATCCTCCGGCAAGACGGCAACCTGCTCGGCGCGAACCTCCGGCGGCTGGAAATCATGGAAATCGCGCAGGCCGCCGACGATTGGCAGGTGACGACGACGCGGCACCTCTACCGTGAGGAACAACCGGCCGCCGGGATCGATTTCGCCAAGGACAGGTTTGTCCCCGAGTTCGGCAACCTGCGCGTGATCGAGAGCGTCAGGGACCTCGGCCCCGTTTCACTGCCCGCCCTGTAACCATCACCCCCCCGCCCATGCCTCAACTGCGCATTCTCACCGGCCCGCAACTGGGACACGTCATCCCCCTGGAGAGCGGCGAGGTCGTCATCGGCCGCGCGCTGGATTGCGATGTCGTGCTGGAAGTCAGTTCACCGGCGTCACGGCGGCACGCGAGCGTGTACGCGGCCGGCGGCGGCTGGCACCTGCGCGACCTGGACAGCGCCAACGGCACGGCGCTCAACGGCAGCCAGGTCAAGGACAGCCCGCTCAAGCTGGGTGATGAGTTCAACGTGGCGGATGTGGCGTTCGCCTACGAGGAAGCGAAGGACCGCGCCGCCGGAGTGGCTACCCCCGCCGCGCCGTCCGGGCCGCCGGCGGCCACGGCCCCCGGCGACGCCGACGAGCGCGTGCAGGAGATCGTGCGCTCCATGAGCGAAAAGACGCGCCTCATCAAGGCGGAAATCGGCAAGGCGATCATCGGCCAGAGCGACATCATCGAGCAACTGCTCACCGCGATCATCTCCAACGGCCACGTCCTGATGATCGGGATGCCAGGGCTCGCCAAGACGATGCTCATCCGCACCGTTTCGGAAGTGCTAGACATGGAGTTCCGCCGCGTGCAGTTCACACCCGACCTCATGCCTTCGGACATCACCGGCACCGACATCCTGGAAACCGACGAGGCCACCGGCCGCAAGGAATACCGCTTTATCCGCGGTCCGATCTTCACGAACATCCTCTTGGCCGACGAGATCAACCGCACGCCGCCCAAGACGCAGGCCGCCCTGCTCGAAGCCATGCAGGAACACCGCGTCACCGCCGCCGGGCAGACGATGACGCTCACGCCGCCCTTTTTCGTGCTCGCCACGCAAAATCCGCTGGAGCAGGAGGGCACCTACCCGTTGCCGGAAGCGCAGTTGGACCGCTTCATGTTCAGCGTTTACGTCGATTACCCGCCCGAGGAGGACGAGGTGACCATCGCCAAGGTCACGACGCGGGGGGAGAAAATCAACCTGCGGAAGGTGCTGGGCGGGGCGGAGATCATCGAGTTGCAGCACGTCGTGCGGACGCTGCCGATCTCCGATCATGTCGTCCTGTACGCCACGCGACTCGTGCGCGCCACGCGCCCAGGCGACCCGCGCTCGCCGGATTTCATCAAGAAATGGATTCACGCCGGGGCGGGGGTGCGGGCGTCGCAATATCTCGTGGTGGCCGCGAAGGCGCGCGCCGTGACGGCCGGGCGCCTGGTGGTGACGTGCGACGACGTGCGCGACGCCGCCCGGCCGATCCTGCGGCACCGCATGTTCACGAATTTCACCGCCGATTCCGAGGGCATGGACACGGACAAGATCGTCCAAAAACTCCTCGCGACCGTGCCCGAACCGGGCGAGAAAGATTATGCCGGGAGCCCCGCACCGACTACGGCCAGGACAAAGTAGTGGTGTACGCCAGACAAGCTGTCGCTGGAGAACCTCACGCCGCGAACTCTTCCAGCCTGCCGCGAACGACCATTTTCTTCTCCGGATGCGACGCTGGCAGGGCCTTGACCCGATCACTCTGCTTGCCGTCGAAGCAGTCACTGACGATGCGAATATAGTGCCGCAACGGCATGGAAAAATCCTCCTTGCGCCAGAGCAGGTGCGTCCGGCTGTACACCACCTCGGCCAGGGGGTGAAACACCGCGCCTTCGTGCGGGAGGCGCAGGCAGGACTCCGGGAGCAGCGCCACGCCCATCTGCATGGCCACGAGATGGATCAAGGTGGAGGTGCTGTTTGACTCGTGCGTGATGTTCGGGGTGAATCCCGCTTCACGACAAACGCGGGTCAGCCATTCGCGCGTACCGGGATAATCCTCTTCGGACAGCGAGATGAAAGCCTTGTCTGACAGGTCCTTGAGCCGCAACGCGGTCTTTTTCTTGAGCGGGTAAGTGTCGGGCAGCACCGCCATCATCTTGCATTTCGTGATCACGTCGCCCTGCAAACCCGCCAGGGACGGCAACCCCGGTTCGCGCACGAAGCCGATCTGTATCTTGTTCTTGTGCAGCGCCTGGATTTGCTCGGACGCCGTCATTTCCATGAGGTTGAGCGAGACCTTGGGCCAGACCTTGCGGAAGGCGCTCAGGGTCACCGGCAACAGGTCGTACTGCATGTCCAGGATGTAGCCGATCCTCAAAGGTTTGGATTCGCCTTTGCTGTGACTGCGTAGGTCGTCCACGTCGGACTCGGCCTGGGCGAGCAGCAGCCGCGCGCGGGCGAGGAAAAATTGCCCGTCCTCGGTGAGTTCCAGGCGTTTCTTGTCCCGGTGGAACAGGGTGACGTGCAGCTCCTCTTCCAGATTCTTGATCTGCCGGGTGAGCGACGGCTGGGCGAGCCGCAGCAGCTTCGCCGCCTTGGTGACGCTCATCTCGTCAGCCACGGCTACGAAATAGCGAAGGTGTCGTAGTTCCATGACGTGTGGCGGACAGTCTCGGGTCTAACCCGGCGGGAGGCTTTTGGCAAGGGCGAACGGGGAGCGGGATCAAAGATGGGTCGGTGACCGCGTGCGCAAATTTCAGGCCCCCATAGTCTGAAACTATGAAGTGGTCGCGAACGAAGTATTGGCCGCGTCTGCCGCGCGGGAGTCTGGTGAGCACACGTCCTTCACCAACGGACCCAAACCCTACCGCATCTCACATCCCATGAAGACCTCGGACACCATCGACAACAACAACAGCCACGATCTCTTCGACTACTCCGTCGTGGATCAAGCCGGTGAAAACCTCGGCACCCTCCACAGCATGTGGAACCACGCGGAGACCGGCAAACTGGAATTTCTCGGCGTCAAGACCGGCTGGCTCTTCGGCTCCAACCACGTCGTGCCCGCCGACAAGGCGAAGATCGACGGGACCGCCCGCACGATCCAGGTGCCCTACTCGCTGGACTTGATCAAGGACGCGCCCACGGTCGATGCGGACGCGACCATCACCGACGAGGAGGAAGCGGAGATTTATCACTACTACGGCAGTGCGCGCGGCACGGCCACCTCCTCCACGACCGGAACGGCTGCGGCCGGACTGACGGCGGCGACGACGGCCACCGCTCCCGTCGCGCCGGCGAAGGCCCAGGCCGGCACCGTCAAAGCGGGCGACGACATCGAGGTCGCGCTCCGGGAAGAACAGGTCAAGGTCGGCAAGCGCACGGTGGAAGCCGGTTCGGTGCGCCTGCGGAAGGTCATCCGCACGGAGATCGTCAACCAGCCGGTGGAAATCCGCCGCGAGGAAGTGGTCGTCGAGCGCGTCTCGGCCGACCAGGTCAAGGCCGGCGCGGCCACGTCCGACTTCAAGGACGAGGTCATCGACGTGCCGTTGACCCGCGAGGAAGCCGTGGTGGCCAAGGAAGCGGTTGTCACGGGTGCCGTGCGCCTGCACAAAACCGCCGAAGCCGAAACGCAAAACGTCAGCGAGACCGTCCGCAAAGAGGACGTGGAAGTGCTCCGCGACGGCAAGACCGAAGAGGCCGGCACCGACAAAACCGCCCGCCGCTAGTCCGATCATTTCACCAACCAACCCATTCCAGTACCCGCACAACACACGACACCTATGAACGACTCGAATCAAAACCTCACCGGCAAGGACACTGAATCCAAACCCCTCGGCACCGGCATCGGCGCGGCGTCAGGCGCTGCCACCGGAGCAGCCCTGGGAGCTGCTGGCGGACCCATCGGCGCGCTCGTCGGCGGCGCGGCCGGGGCGATCACCGGCGGCCTGATGGGCAGCGGCATCGCCCACGCGGCTGACCACGCGGTCAACCCGGAAGCCCACGAAGCCTACTGGCAGGAAAACCACTCGTCGCAGCCCTACGCGTCGGGCGGCTACGACCAATACCGCAACGCCTACCACACCGGCTACATGGGTGCGCAGGAACACGGTGCCACCAAGACCTTCGCGGACGCGGAGAGCACACTCAAAAGCGCCTACGAGAAAACCGCGGACAGCACCAGCCTCGGCTGGGACAAAGCCAAGCACGCCACCCGGGCCGCCTACGACAAAGCCGCCGAGCAGATCCAGGTCGTCGTGCACGAGGAGCAACTGCGCGTCGGCAAACGCGAGGTGTCCGGCGGCAACGTGCAACTCCGCAAGACCGTTCACACCGAACAGGTCAACGTGCCCGTGGAACTCCACCGCGAGAACGTGACCGTCGAGCGCGTCGCCGCCGGTGACGTGCGCGGGGTGAACGCGACCGATGCCTTCACGGAGCAGACCATCGAGGTGCCGTTGACCCGCGAGGAAGCGGTCGTGGCCAAGGAAGCGGTCGTCACCGGCGCGGTGCGCGTCGCCAAGACGGCACACGTCGAGACCCAGACGGTCAGCGACAGCGTGCGCAAGGAAGACGTGGAAGTCATCCGCGACGGCAAGACGGAAGTCGCCCGCGACACCACCGATAAATCCGGCCGCTAAGGCAACGTTCCCATCCGACCATCAACCCTCGGCGGGGGCGGGCGAGCACCTTTTCGTCCGTCCCCGTTTTTTTCGATCCGCACCGGCCAGCCACGAGCAATCGCGCCAATCCCAACCCGACTCGACCAAAGACCATTCCATGAGCACAAATTCCAACCGCCGAAATCCCGATGACACCGCCGCCGTTCCCGTGACCGGCAACACCCTGCGCGGGTACAATCCACTGTGGCTTCTGCTCCTGCTCCTCATCCCGTTGTTGTTCCTGCCGTTCTGCCATCACCGAAACGGCGACCGTTCCGCCACGGCGACTCCCGCGCCGGTCGCCAGCCCCTCGACGAACGCGGCCAACCCCTTCACCGTCAACACGACGGGCAATGACGCGGGCAAGGCGGTGCTGAACTTCGACGTGAACACCACGGCTCCCAACGCCGCCTCCGCCAGCACGTTGAGCGCCGTGATCGCCTACCTCCAGGCGAACCCGGCTGCCCACGTCTCCCTGACCGGCTACACCGACAATTCGGGGTCCGCCGACGTGAACAAGCAGTTGACACAAAAGCGCGTGGACAACGTGAAAAGCGCCCTCACCGGTGCCGGTGTGGATGCGGGGCGGATCGCCACGGCCAACTTCGGCGAATCTTACCCGATCACGGACAACTCCAATCCGCAGGCCCGCGAGTTGAACCGCCGCGTCGAGATCACGCTGGCCAAGTAAACCACGTTCAAGAGACGCACCCGCAGGATGGCGGCGACCGAAAGGTCTGCCGT
Organism: uncultured Verrucomicrobiota bacterium; assembly: GCA_964658285.1. GTDB lineage: Bacteria > Verrucomicrobiota > Verrucomicrobiia > Chthoniobacterales > SZAS-18 > CAHJWO01. The sequence goes on along the minus strand of CAZZYS010000185.1, from coordinate 148 downwards.
CATCTTTTATTCGTGGGTGGTGTGGCCGAAGTGAGGCTCTTCGATGATTTTTGGGAGCGACATGGCTACAGCGGTTTTCAAAAGGGTTGAGCGGCTGGTGGCGGGCGCACGACGTTTGCTGCCGGTCCCATCGGTCCCATCGGGTCTC
>CAZZYS010000184.1:0-9021 GCA_964658285.1 uncultured Verrucomicrobiota bacterium | reverse complement strand
TCGATCAGGAAAAGATGGGCAACGCGCTCCAGCGTCTTTCCGAAGAAGACCCGACTTTCCGCGTGTTCACCAATGTGGACACGGGCCAGACGATCATCGCTGGCATGGGCGAGTTGCACCTCGAAATCATCCGCGACCGGATGCTGCGTGAGTTCAAGGTGGACGCCAACTCCGGCAAGCCGCAGATCGCCTACCGCGAGACCATCACCGCCGCCGCCACGGGCGAGGGCAAGCTGGTCAAGCAGTCCGGTGGTCGCGGTCAGTACGGCCACGTCATCGTCAACGTCCAGCCCAACGAGCGCGGCAAGGGCTTGACTATCGAGAACAAGGTGGTCGGTGGCACGATCCCGAAGGAATACATCCCCGCCTGCAAAAAAGGTATCGAAGAAGCGGTGCTCAACGGCATCGTCGGCGGTTACCCGGTGGTGGACGTGAACGTCGATATCATCGACGGTTCGTACCACGACGTGGACTCCAACGAAATGGCGTTCAAGATGGCTGCCATCTTCGCGGTGAAGGACGGCTTCAAGAAGGCCAAGGCGATCCTGATGGAACCCATCATGAAAGTCGAAGTCGAGACCCCCGAAGATTATCAGGGCGACATCATGGGCGATTTGAGCCGCCGCCGCGCGCAGCTCAACGGCACCGAGATGAAGTCCGTCAACGTCGCCGTCGCCGCCGACGTGCCTCTCGCGGAGATGTTCGGTTACGCGACCGCGATCCGCTCGCTGTCCAAAGGCCGCGCCTCCTACACGATGGAGCCCAGCCATTTCGCACAAGTCCCCGCCAACGTGTTGGCCACCGTCCTGGATCAGAAGGAGAAATAACCCTCTGTCCCGCCTCTCCTAGTCCTAGACCCTATCTCCTAAATTTATGGCAAACGGCCAACGCATACGCATCCGCCTGAAAGGTTTCGACCATCGGATGCTCGACCAGTCCTCCGTGGAAATCGTGGAAACGGCCAAGCGCACCGGCGCGAAGGTCGCAGGCCCCATCCCGCTGCCGACGCAGATCGAGAAATTCACGGTCAACCGCTCCCCGCACGTGGACAAGAAGTCGATGGAGCAGTTCGAGATCCGCACCCACAAGCGCCTCCTTGACATCATCGAGCCGACCGCCAAGACGGTGGACGAATTGAAAAAATTAAATCTACCGGCAGGGGTAGACATCACGATTAAAATCTGATAGGGGTACGCCCCCTTCACACAAACACCTTCCTCTATCATGAGCATCGGAATCATCGGTAAGAAGGTCGGCATGACCCGGGTCTACGACTCGGCTGGCAGGCTGACCCCGGTCACCGTCATCCTCGCGGATGGCAATACCCTCACGCAGCGCAAGACCGTCGAGATCGACGGTTACGAGGCGGTGCAGGTGGCCTTCGACACGCAAAAGAAGCAGCGCCTTTCCAAAGCCGAACTCGGCCACCTTGAAAAGGCCGGTTGCGAGCCGAAGAAGAAGGTCGGCGAGTTTCGCCTCGTCAACGGCGCGACCGACGGCGCGGACGTGAACCTGAGCGTGACCCAGTTCGAGGTCGGCCAGTTCGTCGATGTGAGCGGTCGGTCCAAGGGCAAGGGTTTCATGGGCGTCATGCGCCGGCACAATTTCCACGGCCAGGGCGCGGCGCACGGCTCCAAGACGCACCGGCGCAACGGCTCGATTGGCTGCCGCTCGACCCCGGGCCGCATCTGGAAGAACCACGGGATGGCCGGTCACATGGGTGATGAGAATTGCACCACGCAAAATCTTTACATCATCGGCGTGCGCGAAGCTGAAGGCGTCTTGCTCGTCAGCGGGGCGGTTCCCGGTGCCAACGGCAGCTATGTCGAGGTTCGTCCTTCCATTAAGAAGAAGCAGGAAGAGCGTTACAAGTTCAACCGCAACGCGGCTGCCGCCGACGAAAAGGGCAAGCCCGTCAACCCGGCCAAGAAGAACAAGAAATAAGCCGGGTTAGCCGGAGTGTGAACATCCTCTTTTTATGAGCGCAACAGTTTTAACGGCCGACGCAGCGCGCGAAGCCAAGATCGACATCATCGCCAACGGCAAGGGCACGCAGGCGGTCCACGACGCCGTGGTGGCCATGCGCGCCAACCGCCGCAGCGGCACGGCGAGCACCAAGACCAAGGCGACCGTCAGCGGTTCGGGCAAGAAGCCTTACAAGCAGAAAGGCACCGGCCGCGCGCGTGCCGGTTACATGAGCAGCCCCGTCCGTGTCGGTGGCGGCGTGGTCTTTGGCCCGCACCCGCGCTCGTATGCGAAGAAGGTTTCCAAGACGGTCCGCCGTCTGGCCTTCCGCAAAGCACTCAGTGCGCGGATCATCGCCGGGGACGTGTCGGTGATCGACACGTTTGCCGTGACCGAGTTGAAGACGAAGGCGTTCATCAAGCTCGTGGGCGACAGCGTTCAGGACGCCAAGAAAATCCTCATCGTCGGCGACCAGTTCGACGAGACGACCTACAAGGCCGGCCGCAACGTGCAGACCGTGCAAATGACGACGGCTGACGGCGTGAACACCGAGGACTTGCTGCGCTACAACAAAATCCTCATCACCAGGGGAGCCTTGAATCTCCTCGGCGAGCGCACCGCCGCTCCCGACCGCTCGCCCGCCAAGGCGACGCCCGCGCTATAACCGCTTCCACGCGCCATGAACGAACCTTTCGATATCATCCACACCGTCCGCCTGACGGAAAAAGCCACGCTGCTGAGCGAGAAGGAAAACAAGTACGTTTTCCAGGTCAGCCCGCGCGCGAATAAGATTCAGATCAAGGCCGCCATCGAGGCGCTGATCAAAAAGAAGATCGTCGCCGTCAACACCGCCAACTACGCCGGCAAGAACAAGCGCGTGAAGCGCGCTGACGCGGGCCGCAAGCCGCATTGGAAGAAGGCCATCATTACCCTGGCCGAAGGCGAGAAGCTCGACTTTGCTTAAACCCCTTTAACCGTTCCTCGTTATGGCACTCAAGTTTCATCGCCCGTTGACCCCGGCCAGCCGCTACAAGCAGTTGCCGAAGTTCGACGAAATCACCAAGCACACGCCTGAGAAGTCGCTGCTCGAAGTCCGCAAGCGGTCCGGTGGCCGCAACAACAATGGCCGGATCACGTCACGGCACATCGGCGGCGGTCACAAGCAGAAATATCGCGTCATCGATTTCAAGCGCAAGAAGCATGGCATTGCCGCGGAAGTCGTCGGCATCGAGTACGACCCGATCCGCACTGCCCGCATCGCGTTGCTCCAATACAAGGACGGCGAGAAGACGTACATCCTCGCGCCTGAAGGCCTGAAGGTTGGCGCGAGCATCCTTTCGGGACCAGACGCCGCGCCGGAGATCGGCAACGCGCTGCCTTTGAAGGCGATCCCGCTCGGCACGAGCATTCATAACGTCGAGTTAACCCCCGGCCGCGGTGGGCAGATCGCGCGTTCGGCCGGTCAGCAGGTCATTTTGAACAACCGCGAGGGCGGCTACGCGCTTTGCAAGATGCCGTCGGGCGAAATCCGCCGCATCCACGAGGAGTCCTATGCCACCATTGGCCAGGTCGGTAACATCGACCACATGAACGTGTCCAGCGGCAAGGCCGGGCGCACGCGCCATTTGGGCCGCCGTCCGCACGTGCGCGGTATGGTGATGAATCCGGTCGATCACCCGATGGGTGGCGGCCAGGGCAAGAGCAAGGGCGGTGGCGGACGCCATCATCCGATGAGCCCGTGGGGCCAGTTGGCCAAGGGTTTCAAGACCCGCCAGAAGCACAAGCCGACCGACCGCTGGATCGTCGCGCGCCGCAACGCCGCGAAGAAGACCTCTTAAGTTTTAACCGCTAATCTCATATGGGACGTTCACTCAAAAAAGGCCCGTTCGTCGCGGCCCACCTGCTGGAGAAAGTCGACAAGATGAACGCCGGTGGCGGTCGCAAGCCGATCAAAACCTGGGCGCGCGCTTCGATGATTATTCCCGATTTCGTCGGACACACCTTCCTGGTCCACAACGGCAAAATCTTCAACAGCGTGTTCGTGACCGAAAACATGGTCGGCCACAAACTGGGCGAGTTCTCGCCGACGCGCACCTTCAAGAAACACGGCGCACACACCGCCAAAGTCACCAAGTAACCTTTTACCCAAACCACTGGTTTATGCGTGGGTCCGCGTGGCGGCTCGCGGTGGCCGTCCTCGGCTCGGTAGGGATCATTTCCTCTCCGACCGCGAACGGCCAGCAAGCAGGACCGTCCGTCCGGGTGGCTTCAGCCTCCGACGGACAACAAAGACCCTCGCTCTCCGTCAGCCCCGGCGCCCCCGTCAACCAGCCCCTCACCCTCAAACAACAACTCAAGGAGACCCAGGACCGGCTGCTCGCTTACGAAACCGAAAACGAAGCCCTGCGCCGGCGCAATGATTCAAACAAGGAAACGATTCACACCCTCACCGAAAGCTTGGCCGTGGCCAACGCCGAGTGCGAGGTGTTCCGTCGTCAGTGTGGAGAATTGAAACTGCGGATGGAGGCACTCGGCCTCGCGGCAGTCGGAGACAACAAGGAAGCCCTCGAACAGCGGCTCCTGCAAGCGGTGCGCGATCTGGCGCTCGTCCGGGACGAAAAGGACGTGCTCGCCGAACGCCTCGTGGCTCTCTCCGAATCGGTCATGCTCTACATCAAGACGGCCAGCAGCAGCGACCCCAAGCTGCGGCTGGACATCGAAACCCAACTGCGCGAAGCCAACAAATCCGTGGACGACGCCGCGTCGAAAGATGCCGGCACGAACGCGGGAGCCCCGGCGGACCTTTCCAACGGCCGGGTGTTGAGTTTCAAGGAGGAATACTCGCTCGTCGTCGTCAACCTCGGCAACCGCCAGGGCGTGAAGGTGGGAACCCCGTTCCTGGTGACGCGTGACGGCAAGCTGGTGGCCAAGGCCCGGGTGGTGGACGTGCGGGATCATTACAGCGGAGCGATCATTGAGGAGTACAGTTCCACCACGGAGAAAGTGAAAGTCGGCGACCAGATGCACGTGGACTTCCAATCCTGAGGACGGCAGACAAAAAAGATTTCAAGACGGACACAACGAAAGAAAAGTTTATGGATGTTCTATCGGTTTATCGCGGAGCGCGGATTTCGGCCTTCAAGGCGCGGGAGTTGACGCGCGAAATTCAGGGCCTCGCAGCTTCGGCGGCGCTGGACCTGATCGCCTTCAGCCCCAAGAAGGCGGCACTCATGGTGGGCAAGACCCTCAAGAGCGCCATCGCCAACGCGGAAAACAACAACGAACTGCGGGTCGAAACCCTCGTGGTCAAAGAGGCCACCGTGGGCGAGGGACCGACGATGAAGCGTTCCAAGTCGCGCGCTCGCGGCAGTTCCACCATGATCCGCAAGCGCACCGCGCACATCCGCATCGTGCTCACCGATGAGATCGAACTCCCGCAGCGCAAGAGCGCCTCGAAGTCCGGCGCGAAGAAGAAGTCCGCCGCGCCTGCCGCCGCTGTCAGCAAGCCCGCCACCGCCAAGAAGCCTGCCGCGACCGCCGAGGAATTGCCCGCGACCGAAGCGCCGAAGGGCATTGTCGATGTCGAGACCGAGACCAAAGCCCAGCTCGCCAGCCAGGCGGACGTGGGACCCGGCGAAACCGCCGCCCCGGAGAAGCTGAGTTCCGACGAGGACGCCACCAAGGATTGATCCTCCCTCCCCACTAGACCCTACCTACTTCCGAATTTTATGGGACAGAAAGTCAACCCAACTGGTTACCGCCTCGCATTGACCCGGGACTGGCGTTCGCGCTGGTATGCCAACCCGAAAGAGTATCCGGATTTCCTGCACAAGGACATCGAGATCCGCAAGTACGTCAAGAAGAAGCTCCAGAGCGCCGCGGTCGCCAAGATCGTCATCGAGCGCGCCTGGAACAGCCTGCGCGTGACGATCTTCACCGCCCGCCCCGGCATTGTGATCGGCCGCAAGGGTGCGGAAATCGAGAAGATGACCGACGATATTTCCAAGATGAGCGGTGGCAAGTCCGTCAAGATCGACATCCAGGAGATCAAGACCCCGGAACTCGAAGCCCAGCTCGTCGCCGAGAATATCGCCCTCCAGTTGGAGCGACGCATCAGCTTCCGCCGCGCGATGAAGAAGGCGATCCAATCGACGATGGACTTCGGCGCGCAGGGCATCAAGCTGCGCGTCGCCGGCCGTCTCAACGGTGCGGAAATCTCCCGGGCGGAACTCAACCGCGATGGCAAGACGCCGCTGCACACGCTCCGCGCCCACATCGACTACGGTTTCCACGAGGCAAACACCCTGTACGGTAAAATCGGCGTCAAATGCTGGATCTGTAAGCTCGACCCCGCCGCCAGCCACAGCCAGCCCGAAGGCGCGGCGGCTGACGCGGCCCGTGACCGTGGCCCCCGCCGTGGTGGTGGCCCCCGCCGTGACGGCGGTGGTGACCGTGGCCTCCGCCGCGACGACGCCCCGCCCGCTGCTCCGAACGCCGCGTCCGATAGCGCCGTGACCGCCACCGCCCCGGCGGCCGTGGCCGAGCCCGCCGGTGTCAGCGCGTAACCGCCCTTACCCCGAACTTTTCTACTGAAGGAGACCTGACCTATGCCCTTACTGCCCAAGAGAGTGAAGTATCGCAAGACCCAGCGTGGATCGCGCGCGGGGACGGCGACCCGCAACACCCGGATCGCTTTCGGCGAATTCGCCCTGCAAACCCTGGAGCGTGGCTGGATCACCAACACGCAGATCGAAGCCGCCCGTGTCGCGCTCACCCGCAACATGAAGCGCAAAGGAAAGTTGTGGATCAAAATTTTCCCGGACAAGTCCGTGACCGCCCGCCCGCCCGAGACCCGTATGGGCAAGGGCAAAGGTCAGCCCGAGTATTGGGTGGCGGTCGTGCGGCCGGGGAACATCCTGTTCGAGATGGACGGCATCCCGGAGTCCGTGGCGCGCGAATCCCTGCGTCTGGCGGCCGACAAGCTGCCGCTGCGCACGAAGTTTTTGACGCGTCATCATGCCGTGGCACCCGCCAAGGCGGAAACCGGCGTGCCCAAGATCGCCAACGACCACCAGCCGAAGGCGGAGCCCGCGACAGCAGCGTAGAGTTTTTGCCGGGGAGAAATTGTTTTATGAAGATCAAGGAAATCCGCGAGCTGAGCAGCGACGAGCTGGGTGGCCGCAAGCGCGAATTGCGCCAGGAAGTGTTTAACCTGCGCCTCCAGCAGGCCAGCGGCCAGATGGAGCGTCCCAGCCGCATCAAGGACATCCGCAAGGAAGTCGCCCGCATCGAAACCATTCTCTCCGAGCGCGCCAACAAGAAGGCCGCCGCCACGGCTTAACGCCACGACCTATGAGCGACACCCCAGTATCCACCGAAACGCCTGCCACGGAGGCGAAGACCCGCGCCCTGCGCAAGACCCGCATCGGCGTGGTCATTTCCAACAAGATGGCCAAGACGGCCGTGATCGAAACGGTCACGCGCGTTCCCCATCCGAAATTCCGCAAGATCATCAAGCAGAGCAAGAAGTTCTACGCTCACGACGAGGAGAGCAAGGCGCAGGTCGGCGACCTCGTGCGGATCATGGAAACCCGCCCCTTGAGCAAGCTCAAGCGCTGGCGCCTGGTCGAAGTGCTCAAACATTGATTTGACCGCACCGCGGCGGCCGGTTTCGGCGGTCCGCCCAAGTTACCTTCAAGAAAGACACTATTTTATGCTCCAGATTCGTACTCGCATCGACGTGGCTGATAATTCCGGCGCGCGCATGGCGACGATGATCGGTGTCATCGGCAAATCCACCATGACCGCCGGTATCGGCGATGTCATCACCGCCAACGTCAAGGAAGCCAGCCCCGGCGGCACCGTGAAAAAAGGCGACGTGGTGCGCGCGGTCATCGTGCGGACCAAACAGCCCATCAAACGGCCGGACGGCAGCTACCTGCGCTTCGACAACAACGCCATCGTCATCATCGACAAGGACCTGAACCCGCGCGGTACGCGCATCTTCGGCCCCGTCGCCCGTGAATTGCGCGAGCGCAACTTCATGAAGATCGTGTCCCTCGCCCCGGAGGTGCTCTAACTGTTATGCCTACCGAAATCCTCACCCGCAAGAAGACCCACGTCAAAAAGGGCGATCAGGTCACGGTCATTTCCGGCAATTTCAAAGGTGAATCCGGTCGCGTCCTCCATGTGAACAGCCGCAAGGACCAAGTGACGGTCGAGGGCGTGCGCAAAATCAAGAAGCACGCGCAGAAGACCCAGGATCGTCCGCAGGGCGGTATCATCGAGCGCGAAGGCCCGATTCACATTTCCAACGTCAAGAAGGTGGAAGCCGCCGCTCCCGTCGAGGAGGCCAAGCCTGCCAAGGCCAAGAAGGCCGCGCCCAAAGCAAAGAAGTAACCCTCGTTTACAACAAAAATCCGGGCGAAGATAAAGGTTGATTCCTCGCTCGAAAGGGGCACATTACCCGCCCCACCGACCGCGGCCGGTTGATAGTCGACCGCATCCCGTTTTATGGAAGTCGAACTTTACAAAGAATATAAGGAACAGGTCGTGCCTGCTCTCAAGGAGAAACACGGTTACAAGAACATCCACCAGATTCCCCGGGTGGAGAAGGTGGTCATCAATGCCTGCGTGGGCTCCTCGCCCGACGTGAAGGCCGCGCTCGAAGAAGCGAAGAAGGAACTCACCACCATCACCGGCCAGAAGCCGATGGAGACGCGCGCCAAGAAGAGCATCGCCAATTTCAAGCTGCGCGAAAACCAGGCCATCGGCGCGAAGGTGACCTTGCGCGGCGCGGCGATGTACGAATTTCTGGAGCGCCTCATCAAGACGGCGTTGCCGCGCATTCGCGATTTTCGCGGGGTGAGCCCGCGTGCGTTCGACGGTCAGGGCAACTACACCCTCGGCGTCAGCGACCAGTCGATCTTCCCCGAGATCGAACTCGACAAGATTCAGCGCAACATCGGGTTCGACGTGACCATTGTCACCAGTGCTCGCACTAACGAGGAGGCCAAGTCGCTCCTGAACGAACTCGGTATGCCTTTTAGCGACCGC
>CAZZYS010000183.1:1194-9109 GCA_964658285.1 uncultured Verrucomicrobiota bacterium | reverse complement strand
ACAAACACGGCAACGGAGTGCCGTGGCTACAAGCAACTGAAAAACGCTTTACAGCCGTTTTCAAATCCCTTGAGCGACTCGTTTCCCGGGGGCACCGCTTTTGGCATGGTTGAGCCGATGGTCCTATCTGTCCTGTGGGACCGATGGGACCGATGGGACAGGCAGCAAACGTCGTGCGCCTGCCACCAGCCGCTCAACCCTTTTGAAAACCGCTGTAGAGCATTTTAAGTCGAATCGTAGCCGCTCCTCCGTCCCGGGGGGACGGCGGACATTAGCCGGTGGTGCCAACCACCGGGGTCCGTGCAAAAGAACGCCCACGCCCCGGAGGGGCAGAGCTTCCGAGGGACGCGCCGACTCCTCGCGCTGCCCCTCCGGGGCGTATATCCCGATGGTTTTTACCGGTGGTTGGCACCACCGACTAACATCCGTTGTCCCTCCGGGACAGAGAAGCGGCTACACCTTTTCTAAAAACGCTTTAATCGAAACCCTACGCCCGCTGCTTGTTCTTCAACTCCAGCTTGCGGTACAGCGTCGCCATGCTGATGCCCAACATGCTCGCCGTCTTCTCGCGCGAACCGTTGTTGTGCCGCAGCGTCTGCTCGATGTAGGCGCGTTCCTCGTTGGCGATAAACTCCTCCAGCCGCAGTCCGATGGGCATCTCGATGATGTTGTTCTCACCCGCCGCCCCGTTCTGGCGGCCCTGGATGTGCGGCGGCAGATCGACCACGCGGATGAGGCCGTCCTCGCACAACGCGCACGCGCGCTCGATGGAATTTTCCAGCTCGCGCACGTTGCCCGGCCACGCGTAGCGGCCCAGCGTTTCGAGCGAATCCGGCTCGATTTTCTTCGGTTCCGTGTTGGTCTGGTTCGAGTTCTTTTGCAGGAAATAATTGACCAGCAGCGGGATGTCTTCCGTGCGTTCGCGCAACGACGGCAGGTCCATCGGGATCACCGCCAGGCGGTAGTACAAATCCTCGCGGAAGCTGCCGTTGCGCATCTTCGCCTGAAGCTGCTCGTTAGAGGCCGCCACCACACGCACGTTGATCGGCACCGTCTTGGTGTCGCCCACGCGCCGGATCATGCGTTCCTGCAACACGCGCAGAAGTTTGGTCTGCAGCGACAGCGCCATCGAGTTGACCTCGTCCAGGAAGATCGTGCCGCCCTCGGCTTCCTCGAACAACCCGATCTTGTCCTGGAACGCGCCGGTGAAGGCTCCCTTCTTGTGGCCGAAAAGCTCGCTCTCCAGCAAATTCTCGGGGAGCGCCGAGCAGTTGACCGCCACGAACGGCGCGTTCTGGCGTTTGCTGTTGAAATGCAGCGCGCGCGCGACGAGTTCCTTGCCCGTGCCGCTCTCGCCCTGGATCAGGATCGTGCTGTCCGTATCGGCGACCTTGTTGATGAGATTGAACACCTCCGTCATCGCGCGGCTGGTACCGACGATGTTCTCGAAGCGGTAGCGGTTCTTGACCTCCTTCTTGAGGTACACGTTTTCGCGCACCGCCGACTGGTAATCGAGCGCCCGCTGGACCGTGAATTTCAACTCGTCGATCTTGAACGGCTTGGTGATGAAATCGTACGCGCCGAGCTTCATCGCCTCGACGGCTTTTTCGACCGAAGCGTATGCCGTGATGAGAATGACGGCGGTCTGCGGCAACGTCCGGCGGCACTCCTGGAGCACGTCGAAACCGGTGACTTTCTCCATTTTGATGTCCGCGATGACAACTTGCGGATTGATGCCCGGCAGTTCTTCGAGGGCCTTCTCAGCCGAGTTGAAGGGGGAAACGGTGTGTCCGTTTTCGCGGCACAGGGTCGAGATGACTTCGACCATGGTCGGCTCGTCGTCGATGATGACAATCTTGGCCATAAAGGGGCGGCTAAAAGGGGTTCCTAACGAAAATTTGGTTGAACAACAATGCAGTTTATTATCGCAAAAGTGAGAACTTGGAAAGATAAAATTCTTAAATTCGACATTTTTTCATGCGCGCGACCCATTGAGAATGCGACCGTGAACCATTTGCCACTCCGTTGGGCGCTGGCAAGCCAGAATTTCGGCATGGATTTTGCCTGCGTCCCCGCGCCCGCACGGCAAGGCAATCAGGTCGGCGAAGGCCCCCACCCGGATGCACCCGAGACGTCCATCCATGTCCAGCGCCCGGGCGGGAGAGCGGGTGATGGTTTCCAATAGTTCGGGGGGGGAAAGCGACGGCGCGACGGCCGACAGGGCGCGCAGTTCGCCGAGCAGCGAAAACGAACCATCGCTAGCCGGGCTGTCGGTGCCGACGCACAGGTTGACCGCCGATCCGCGCAGTCGCTCCAACGGGAACTCCCGGTGCCGAAAATACCGGTGGCTCAACGGGCAATGCACGACCGTCAGTCCCGCCAGCGGCCCGCCGGGCGCGACGAGGCCGAAGTCCTCTTCCTCCCACTCGTTGAGGTGCACGGCGATGCATTCCGGCCCCAGGCAGCCGTCGGCGGTGAGCGTGGCCAGGGCGGATTTCCCCTGGCCGCAATCGTCCATCGGCCGCCCGAGCCCGGCGAGGAAGTCGTGCAGCGGCCCGCGCCCGTGCACGAACATTTCCTGTTCGTCGCGGGATTCGCCGAGGTGCGTGGTCCAGGGCATCCCGGTGCGCCGGGCACAGTCGCGGGTCAGCCGGTACATCGCCGCCGACGCGGTGTAGGGCGCGTGCGGACTCAATCCCCATCCGCCGAGCCAGCCGGGACCGTTTTCCTGCGCCTGTTCCTGGAAAAAAAGCAGCGCGCCGGTGACGAGTTCCTCGGTCGCGATGGCGCGGCGCACGTCGATCATCTCGTAGAACCACCAGGTCCGCAGCGGCGGCGCGGGCAGCTTCCACATCAATTCGGGGAACGACTCGACGTTGAGCAGCGTCGTCGCGCCCCAGCGTCCGTATTCACGGAAACCCCGTGCGATGGCCTGGAGGTAATCGTCCTCGTCGAGCGAACGCTTCACGGCGTTGATGCGCCCGACCCACTCCGCGAAACCCTTGGGCGGCAGGATGGCGTGGCGCAGGCCGGAATAGTCGAGGTGGCAATGGGCGTTGATGAACCCCGGCAGCAGCGTGACCTCGCCCAGGTCGGTGGTTTCCTCGCCGGCATGGTCGCGCCGGAGATCGTCCCAACGGCCGACGGCTTCGACCGTGTTTCCGCGCACGACGACCGCGCCGTCAGGGACGGGCGGGCCGTCCATCGTCACGAGAGTGCGGGCGCGGATGAGCATGTGGGAGGATAAGCGGAAATCAGGAGCGGCCCGAGCAACGGGGAACAATACGGTTCGCGCGCGGCGTTCGCTCGTTTCCCGTTCCGCCGATCTTTTATCCACCTTCCGCGGGGCGCTCACCCTTCACGACCGCGCGTGCTTCGGCCACGAGCAGGTTGCACGCTTCCTGGCAGAGCAACGGGATGAGTCCCTCGCCTCCCTGCTCACCCGTCGCCTGATCGTGCGTCGAATCGAATTTCTCCAGCGGCAACCGCTCCGAGGCCGCCGCGCCTGCCGCGTCGCGCCGCCAGAGGATCGTTCGCAAGCACCCGCCGTCCGAGCGACAGAGCCTTCCCACCAACGCGTCGGCTTGCTCGTCGGTGAGCCTGGCCGTGACGCGATACATGCCGGTCTGCCTTCCGAGCGTTTCGCGCAAGGGCGTCGTTGTCAGCCGCCCCGCCTGGAACGCCCGCCACGCTCCCACCCGCGCCGGGTAAAAGAGGTCCTGCGCCAACCGCAACGTCTCGTCATCGGGGACGACCAACCGCCAGCCGTGCCGCAGGTTCGGCGCGGCCTTCAGCGGACGATACGCCCCGGCATCGTCGTACAGGGCCAGGGCCGCGGCATCCTCGGGATCGGTGTGCACGGCGAGTTCGTCCAGCGGTCGATGAGCGTCGTCGCGGTGGCGTAGTTCGTGCCCGCCGCCCGCAAGCGCCGTCACAATGATTTGTCCCAGGAATTGACGTTTTTCCACGCGAGAGAAATCTAGTGCAGGAAACCGGAAAGAATCGCGCCACCCATCCAGACGCCCCCGGCCACGAACCAGAAAGTCATCGGTGCGCGCTTCGTGATACACGGCCAAGCCGCGTAAAAAGCCACGCCGAAAAAGAACGGGGGCACGAGATAAATCGGCGGATTGCACAGCCGGAGCACCGAAGAGAAAACCCCGACGCCGATGAGATGATACCAGTACCGGCGCAGGGCCGTGCGCAGGTCGGGCAACGGCACTTCTTCCAAGCCGTTCGCGGCCGATGGCCCGGAGGTTAAATCCGGCGAGACGGCAGCCGGGGCCGTGTGGAAGGGCCAAAACATCCAGCGTTGCCAGGCTGGCAGCTGCGCGATGTAGCGGCGGCGTGGTTCGGTCAAAGTTGCGATCCCTATCAGGCCAAGAACGAAAATGGCAGCCGCGGCACCGTAAAAGAAATTAGAACCGAAATGCGCGAACTGCTCGGTAGGGACTTGTTTTCCACCGCTGAGAATCGTGTCTTCCTTCAAGAACGGCAGCATCCGAAAACGGATGAGCGTCCCGAGAACGCCGGACCAGACCGCCGACAACAAACCCACGAGCGGCGGAAACATCACGGGTTTCTGCATCGGGGTCATGCGACGGCCGGAACTTCGTCTTTCACGGCAACGAGTGAGCCCGTGGCCTGTTCGACGATGATGTCCGCGAAATGCGCCTCGGTCCCGATGGCGCTTGCGTAATACAATGCCCGACCATGCAGCCGGCGCGGATTTTGGCTGAAAACCTCGCCGCCCCGGAGCCGTTCGCTGGCGCTGGCGGTCGGCTCCGTCTCGATGCCGAGCAGGACCGGGATATCCTGATAACTATGCAGGCCATCGGAGATAAAAAACGGCACCACCACCACGTTGGGCGTATTCGTCAGCTTCAACCAATCGGCGATCAGTGGCGGCTCCTCCATGTAGGTGCTCAGGACGGCGGCGTAACGGGAGCGTTCGCGCAGGAGTTCGGCCTGGTGCTTGGCGGCGACGGCGGAGTTGTCGTTGAGACCGGTGCCGTGGCCGACGATGAGCAGGCTCGTTTCCTCCTCCGGCACGCCGGGGGCGACCTCGCGGGCGCGCTGGAGGAGCAGGTCGGTCATCGCCGGGTGGTTACCCACGGGCGGGCAATACACCCAATCTTGTCCCACGTCGGCGCGGCGGGTGACGGGCGCATCGTCGAGGCCGAGTTCGCGCGGGATGACCGTGCGGGTGAAATACCCCTCGCTGATGAAGTTGGGCACGACGCACACCGTCCGGATCGGCGGATCGTTATCGTTGTCGTCGTTGAACAGCAGCGGCCAGTCGCGCAGGGCGGGTTCCTCTTTCCAGAACACGCAGGCCACCCGCGCGAAGAGGTTCCTTTTCCGGATGGCGGCGGCGTGCGCGAGGCTGGGTGCGCCGGAGTCCGGGTTGACGGTCGAGCCGTGCCCGACGATGAGCAACGCGGTGTCGGGATGGATGGGTGGGTGCGAGGACACGGATGGCATGTTCAAAGGATCAACGGAATCAGGCGCGCGGTTCTCCGGGCGTAGGCCGGGTACTCGGAGAAATGTGCCCGCAGCAGGTGTTCTTCGCAGAGGATACGCACCACGAGTGCCGCCAGGATGAGCAAACCGAGCGCGGCCGTGATGAGATTCAAATGAACGGCGATCCCGGCCCAGGTGAACAGCCAGACCGCCGCGTAAATCGGGTTGCGCACGAACCGATAGGGACCCGTGGTGACGAGGCTACCCGGAGTCGGGTCCGCCGCGTAGTGGAAGCTGCGCCGCCCGAAGGTCAGGCGCGCCCAGACGCTGAGGAGAGCGGCTGCGACCTGCACCGCGATGACACCCGGAGACGCTGAAAAAAGCCCGCCCTCCGCGCAGAGCATGAGGATGGCGGCGATGAGCACATAGGCCGCCACGACGGAAAGCGTCCGGAAGGCCGAAAGGTCTCTGGGGAGCGTGGTCACAATTTGTTCGCGCGTGCGTCCCAGGCTGCCAGCACTTCTTTTTCGCGTTCGGGCGTGAGGCCCGCGCGCAGCTTGGCCTGACGCTCGGGCGGCTGTGCCTTGAACCAATCCAGCGTCGCCGTCGTCGTGTCGGCCAGCGAGCGGAACGCCAGCCCCCTATCCAACGCCCGCTGGATGCTCCTGGATGCAAATCCCGCCATGTCGCCGGTCGGGGGCACCCACACCGGCAGGTCGGACCAGCCCTCGACCTTTTGCCCGGCGAGGAAGTCGGCGTTCGTCCAAACAAACGATGCCTGCGCGCGCAACGCCGCCTTGATGCCGTCGAGCATCGCCCCGACCGCCAACGGCTTCTCCGGCCCCGTCGCGTTGTAAACGCCCGTCTCGCGGTGCTCGGCTAGGCGGACCGTCCATTCCGCGAGGTCGCGCGCGTCGATGAACTGCACGGGATCGGTCGGCGATCCCGGGGTGAGGATCGTGCCGCCGCGCTCCACCCTGACGGGCCAATAAGTGAAACGGTCGGTCTCATCGCCCGGACCGGCGATCAGGCCCGGCCGGATGATGAGCGCCTGCCCGGGAAACTGCTTTTGCGCTTCCTGTTCGCTGAGCGCCTTGAGCGGGCCGTAGAGGGCGGATTTGGAATCCTTGAGCGTCTGGAGCGTTTCCTGCATGGGGTCGGCGCCGGTGTATTTTTCCAGCGGACCGCTTTCGTCCGAGCCGGGTTTGCTGTTGTCGGCGTAGACGCTGATGGTGGAAATGAAAACGTAGCGATCCACGTTGCCCTTGAGAATCGCGGCGGCGTCGCGCACCCAGACAGGCAGGGTCGTGGGGTTGTCGATGACCACGTCCCACTTGCGGCCTTTGAGAGCGTCGAGCTGGCCGTTGCGGTCGCCGATGAGTTGTTCGACGCCGTCCGGCAATTCGCCCGGGTGGGTCTTGCCACGGTTGAAGACGGTGACCTTGTGCCCCCGGCTCAGGGCGTAGCGGACCTGGTGCGGACCCGTGAATCCGGTGCCGCCGAGGATGAGCAGGCGCATCGGTTCGGGCCGATCAGCCACGCGGGCTTCGGCGCGAACGCCCAGGCCGACGGCCATCCCGGCGGTGGTGGAAAGCGCGAGGAATTCTCGTCGAGAGGTCATCGAAAGAGCCTCGCGCAAAGTCCGCCAAGCCGCAAAGGGAGGAAGAGGGAATTAGCCACAAAAAGCACAAAGCACACAAAGGAGGAGGAAAAGCTCAGCCGCGCCATTCGCAGACAGCCCTTTTCCCTTTTGCGCTTTTTGTGCTTTTTGTGGCTGATCTTCCGCCTCCCCGGAAAACGAAAAGCGAGGACGGACAATGCGTCCATCCTCGCTTTGCAATCACCGCGTGCGGCGACCGTTTGAGGGGTTATCTCAAGCCGCCTTCGGGGCGCTCGGAGTCAGCGCGACCGCCGCGATCTGCGCGTCGCCGCCGAGTTGGACCGTGGCAATGTCGAAAGACGGCGGCAGGTCCAGCGCGGCGGGCCGCGAGGAAGGCGCGAGGCGCAGCATCACCTGGTTCGAGGTGGGCTCCAGCCGCAGCGAACCGATCTCGAAGGACGGGGTGAAATCCATCGCCGCAATCGTGAAGGTTGCCAGCAACTGCACCGCCGTGGAAGTCTGGTCCGAAGGCGTGATCGAAATCGGTGCGCCTTCCGCCGCCTGGGTGAGTTCCACCGAGTTGACCTGCAATTTGGGCTGCGGCGTGGCGGCGGCCTGCGCACCTCCGAGCAGCTTGAGGTGGATCGACTTGAGACGCGTGTCATCGAGTTCGACGCGGTCGATCTGGAAGGAGATGCCGGCGGCGAGCGGGTTCTCGGGTTGCGCGCCGATGAGGTGCAGTGAGACGACGTTGGAGAGCGGGCGGAGTTGCACCGCGCCCAGCTTGAAGAAAGGCGTCAGTTGCAGCGACGTGATCTCGAAACCGAGGGTCAATTGCGCGGAAGCGCGACC
>CAZZYS010000183.1:0-1171 GCA_964658285.1 uncultured Verrucomicrobiota bacterium | reverse complement strand
ATGGCAGGTTCGGGTGTGGTGATGGAATTTGCCGGCGCGGTGGCGGCGGGCACGGGCTCGATCTTCGGAAGCAACGGCACCGGAGGCGGCTCCATCGCGGGCGGTACGGAAGCCTCTGGCTCGAGCTTGACGGCCTCGGGCAACGGGGGCGGCGTGGACGGCAGCGGCGGCGGAACGGCGGCGACCGGCTCGATGGGCAGCGGCAGCGGCGGCACAACGCCAACGGGCGCTTCTAGTTTTGGCTCCGGCTTCGGCTCCGGCGCGGGTACGACGGATTTCGGCTCCGGCATGGGCGTGGGGACGACGGCTTTCGGCTCCGGCTCCGGCTCCGGCGTGGGGACGATGGCTTTCGGCGGTTCGATTTCCGCCGGTTTCTCCACTGGCTTGACCTCCTCCACACTCGGGGCAGGTTCGGTCTTGGCCTCGACGGCAGCCGGAGTCTCCTCGGCTTTGGGTTCCTCGATTTTTTTCTCGGGTTCCGGCTCCGCTTTGCTTTCGGTGATCGCCGACACTTTTTCGGGTTCGGGTTCCGACGCGGGCTTTTCTGGGGTTGCTTCCTGTTGAGGAGCAGCCGGCGCTGGCGCGTTGGTCGGCAGGAAAATCCGTGGACGGCCGACGAGCTTCGTGGCGGGCGGCACCAGCGCGGGCTCCGTCTTCGCCTCTGGAACCGTGGGCGTGAGGGTGAGCGCACCGGCGGGCGGTTCGGCCCTGGCCTCCACCGGGGACGGCGCTTCGATGGGCTTGGCGGCGGGAGGGTTCGCATCCCCGGCGGCGGTGATCGGCGGAATGAGGATCAAACCGGTTCGCTCCGGCGCGGGCTTGGGAGTCTTGGGGGTCTTGCGTTTTTTCACATCGTCCGATTCTTCGGCATCGGCAGTCTTGGAAGGCTCCACGGTGGCTTCCAGCGGGGTCGGGCCGCTGACCGCGATCACCCCGTCGCCCACCGACTCGACCGGCACCGGCACGGGCTCGGCCGGCGGAGGGACCGGGGTAGCGGACGGGGGTTCCGTCGTGGCCGTTGCCGGGGTCGTTGACTTGGCAAAAGGATTGACAAAAAAGCGGCGCGGGATCGCTGCCACCGGCACCACCTCGGGCGGAGCGGGCTTGGGGATCGGCTCCGCTTTCTTCGGTTCGACCGGTGTCGTGCCGCCTTCCACCGGGACGGCGGACG
>CAZZYS010000182.1:0-9254 GCA_964658285.1 uncultured Verrucomicrobiota bacterium | reverse complement strand
ATGGCTCTCCGAGCCAGTCCCTAGATTTTCCGGCGAAGCGCTTCGTGCGCACAGGGGTCATCCAAGCCAAATTTGGGACGGCTCGGAGAGCCATCCCTACCTTGTTGACGATGCGTCTGCGGCTCGACAGGCCGCTCGGGCGTCTCGCCTTTCCAAGTAGGGTGTGCGTTGTTCACACCGCCGCGACGCGCGTTTCCTGCAACCGCTGAAGCAGGTAGGGCAGGAGTTGTTTCTTGCGCGAGACCACGCCGTCGAGCTGCCACAACCCGTGCCCGGCCGACGGATAGTCGATCTGCTGGCGAAACTCTTCCGCGCCGCTGACGAGCAGGACGGAATTTTGCGTGTTGATGTCCGTGACGAGCAACGCCGAAAAAAATAACCGTTCCTTCCGGCAAAACTCGTCGAGCGCCGCGGCGAGTTCCTCGGATTTCGACCGGAATGCGCGGAAGCCGAGTTCCTCGATCTGCGCCACGCTGAACCGCACCCCCGCTTCCTCGTATTCCTTGCAGTCGGAGGTGACCACGTCCCGGGCGGCGAGCGTCAGCAGCGGCGAACCCACCGCGAAAATCTCGGACGCCAGCGTCGCCGCGTCGATCCCGGCGATTTTTTCCAGCCGGGCCATCACGGCACGGTCGGTCGGCGTGGCCGTCGGCGAGGTGAGGTTGAGCGTGTCGGAGATCAGGCCCGCCATCAGCAGCCCGGCGGTGGTCCGGGGGATTTCCACGCCGTTCTGCTGGTAAAGCAGCGCGACGATGGTGCACGTCGAGCCGACGGGATTGTTCCAGAAATGGATCGGCTGATCCGTCGCGAATCCGCCGAGCCGATGGTGGTCGATGACCTCAATGATGGGCAGCTTGCCCGCGCCGCGCACGGCCTGGGAGAGTTCGTTGTGGTCCACGAGGATCAACTGCCGGGGGACCGTCTTCAAAAAATCGGTCTTGGTCACGACACCGACCATCCGCCCGTCGTCGTCCAGCACCGGGAAGATCGAGTCCGCCGAGGCCGCCGCCCGGGCGCGCGCTGCTTCCAGGGGCACCTCGGGCGTGAAGTGCACGAAATCCTTTTCGATCAACCGCCCCGCCCGCACCGCGCCGCGCGCCAGCAGCACGGTCGTCGCCGTGTCCAGCCGCGAACGCACGAGCGTCACGCCGGCCGCCGCCGCGCGCCGCGCGACGGCCGGGACGACCTCGACCCCGCCCGTGAGCACCAGCGCGCGCACGCCTTCGTCGATGGCCACCGCCTGGATGTCGTCGCGGTCACCGACGAACAGCACCACGTTCGCCGCACCCTGCCGCCGGAGGCGCTCGACGAAAGACTCGGCCTTCATCGCCGCGACCATCAGGATGTGGTCGCGTTCGGCGGGATCGTGCGCGTCGCCCGCCAGCACCTCGCCGCCGAAGGTCTTTACGATGTCCTGCAAAAACGCCCGCACCGTGCGCGTCGCGCCGAGTTCGGGCAGCGGCGGGAAGAGTTGGTGGCCGATCTCGATGGCGCTCAGCAGTCCGAGGCAATGCCCCGCCTCGTCGACGACCGGCAGCCCGCGCAGGCGGCGTTGCTCGATGGAATGCAGGGCCTGGGAAATCGTGTCGTCGGCGCGCACGCGGATGACCTCGCGCGTCATCAGGTCGCGCACCTGTGGGGTCACGTCGCTCAGGAACGTGGGCGGGTCGGTCTGGAATTTATCGAGCGCGAACTGGATGCGCGCGTTGAGGTTGCCCGCCCGCGCCGCGACCACGTCGTACCAGCCGAGCGCCGCCTTGAGCCGGGCGTAGGCCAGCGCCGAACAGACCGAGTCCATGTCGGGGTTGCGGTGGCCGATAACGATGGTTTGCATGGAAAGGGCAGCGGCAGTTCGACAGATACGCGCGATTTTTTCTCAAATTCGATGTTTCAATACTGCAATCGAATAAACGCGCGTCCCGCCGGTCTATAGTGGGACAGCGAAGTTCGCAAATCAAACCACCCCATGAAAATCCCCGCACTCCTGACGTTTTTGCTCGCGGCGGTGCTCTCGGCCCTGCCGTTGAGCCAAGCCCGCGCGGACAACGACGTTTCCTTTGACGTGTTCTACAACAGCCTTGGCGACCAGGGCGACTGGTACAACACCCCCGACTACGGCTACGTCTGGCAGCCGAGCATCGCCTACCAGAACGACAAATGGCGGCCGTACTCGGACGGCTACTGGGCGCAGACCGACGACGGCTGGACCTGGGTGTCGTACGAGAACTTCGGCTGGGCGACCTACCACTATGGCCGTTGGACCCGCCTGGAAGGCACCGGCTGGGTGTGGGTGCCCGGCTACGAATGGGGCCCGGGCTGGGTGTCCTGGCGCACGAACGACGACTACGTCGGCTGGGCTCCGTTGCCTCCCCGGAGCGAGAGCAACAACAACGGCGGTGGCGGAGGTTCTTCCGTCAGCGTGAATTACAGCACCGTGGAACCCGAGGACGGTTACAACACCGAGGTGGACCAGCAATACGACATCGGCCCTTCCAATTATTGCTTCGTGGAAACGCGCAACTTCGGCGCGCCGGTGCTCCGCGAGGTGATCCTCCCGCCGCAGCGCAACATCGTCATCATCGAGAACACGATCAACGTGACCGACATCCGCTACCGCCGCGGCGGTCCCCGGGTGGTCGTGTACAACGGCGGACCCGATTTCGGGTTCATCAACGGGCGCGTGGACCGCCCGATCCAGCGCCTGCGCATCGAGCCAAACGTCAACTACGATTTCGCGCACGGCCCGCGTGACCGCAATCCGAACGTCGTGCGTGACGGTGTCTTCCAGATCGCCGCGCCCCGGATCGCGCCCCGGCCAATGAACTTCAACGAGATCAAGCCGCCGACGATCAAACGCGACATCCGCGACGCCCGCGTCGAACACGGCTGGAACAACACCGGCGCGGACCCGGCCACGGTCCAGCGCCTGCGGCAGCAGTTCCAGACCCAGGCGCACGAACACCCCACGCGTCCTCCCGGCAACCCGGCGGCGAACCTGGTGCCCCCTGCCGCCCCCCCGCAGCAGCGCGAACGCGACGCCCGGACGACCCCGCCCGCCCCGCCCGCCGCCACGCCCGTGGTCAGCGCCACGCCGCCGCGCGGCAACAGCGACGCCGACCGGCGCGCCCGCCGCGATGCTGCCCAACGTGAGAGGGATGCTCGCACCAACGGCGGCTTCCAGCCCACCCCGGGTGCCGCGCCCGTCGGCCGTCCCCCAGCCCCGCCGCGCAACACGCCCGGCCAGCCGGGCAACGACACCCGCCGCGAACCGAACGCCCCGGAAGTGACGCACGAGCCAGCCGCCGCCCCCACCCCGGAGCGGGAAGCGACTCCCAACCGTGAAACCCGTGGGCACAACCGGCCCACGAGCACTCCCGCCAGCACCCCGGCAGCGCCCCCGCGCGAGGAGCGCCGGAACCAGCCCCCCGCGGAGCCGAGGACCGCGACGCCGAACGCCGCCACGGAGGAAACCCGCCACACCCCGCGCCAGCAGGAACGCACGCAGCCCGCCGCCACGCCGACCCGGAACACCGAGTCCGCGCCCGAGCGCCACCCGGTGCGCACGGAGGAACCACAAACCCGCACGCAGACTCCGCCGCCCGCGCCGCGTCAGGAGATTCGGGAACCCCGGCCGCCCGCGCAGACCGCGCCGCCCGCACCGCGCCAGGAGATTCGGGAAAACCGGGAGGCCAAGCCGCAAGCGCAGCCAGCCGGCAGCAATGCGGACGACAAGAAGAAACGTGATGGCCAGCAATAGCTGAATCCGTCCCGGCGGCCGTGCCCGTCAATTGGCGGGCAGAGGTCCGTATCGTTCTCGAACCCCCGGCGGTCATCTCCCGCCGGGGGTTCGTTGTTTTCGGGGGTGATCTGCCATTCATTCGGGCTGCGTTCGTTTCGAGAGAGGTGGATGGCGCTCTCCGAGCGGCATTGGTCCCATGTGTGGCGAACGCCGCCTGAAATAGCCAGACGCCTGCGGCGTGAAGCAAACCAATGCCGCTCGGAGAGCGCCATCCACCTCTCGACTTCCGACCATCCACCGATTGCCCCCACTGTGCTGTCCCCGCCACGGAAAATTCCGCTGGCATCTGCGCTTGCCCGGGTGAAACTATTTCTCCCGACGCCATGCACCCCGTCCCCCGTTGTCCACGTCTCCGACTCGTTTTGCTCGCGCTCCTCGTCTGTGCGTCGTCGCGGCCCGCTTTCGCGCAACGTCGGAATCCCTCGCCTGCCGCGAAACCCTCGCCCGCGCCGTCGGCCGCTCCCACCCTGCCACCGCCGTACGTCCTGCCCGATCCTGTCGCCACCGTCAACGGCCAGCCGATCAGCAAGGCCGACCTCGAACGCTTCACCGAGATGTACACGAGCGCCAGCGGACGCGCGCTGAAAAACTACCCGCTCGCCGAGCAAAAGAAGGCCTACCGCGCGATGCTCTCCAATCTCATCATTGACCGGCTGGTCTCGGCCCAGGCCGTCAACGAAAAGGTGGAGAGTCTGGACGAGCAAAAACGCTTCGACGAACTCCGCGCACAGTTCCCCAGCGAGGCGGCGTTCGAGAAGGAGGTCGCGCGCAACGGCCAGACCGTGGCCCAGGTCACGCAGAACATTCACAACCAGCTTGCCCGCGAACAGTGGACGGACAAACAGATCAAGGATCAGGTGACCGTCACCCCGCAGGAGGTGCAAAAATTTTACCAGGACGGCCCGCCCACCAAATTCGACGAACCGGAAAAGGTCAGCGCCAGCCACATCCTGATCGCCGTCCGCCGAGACGCCCCGCCCGAGGAATCGCTCGCGGCGGAAAAACGTGCCAACGATCTCATCGAGCGCCTCCGCAAAGGCGAGAATTTCGAGGACCTCGCCCAGCAGTATTCCGGCGATCCCACGGTGAAAAAAAACAAGGGCTACGTGGGTTCGTTCAGCCACGAAGGCGTCATGCCGGAGTTCGCCGACGCCGCCTTCAAGCTGAAGGTCGGTGAGATCAGCCCACCGGTGCGCACGCAGTTCGGCTTTCACATCATCAAGGTCACCGACCGCAAGCCCGCGCACACTGAATCGTTCGACGAGGCGAAAGACCGGATCACGACCTACATCCAGGACCAGAAGCGGGAGCAGGCCACCAACCAGCTCGTCCAAAAACTGCGCGACGCCGCCCAGATCGAGATCGCGCCGGACCTGCGCGACGAAGCACGGCCGCCGGCCGCCGCGCCGACACACTGAATCCGACTTCCCTTCCACGCGAGCACCGGCTTATAAGCTGAACGAATTCGGATGGCAGCACCCAAAAAAACGCGGAGCAAGATCGGGGTCATCGGCCTGGGCATCATCGGCACCCGGGTCGCGGCCAACCTGCGTTCCGCTGGCCATCAGGTGTACGTCTGGAGCCGGACGCCGCGCGCCGCGCCGAATTTCCTCGGGTCCGTCGTCGAGGTCGCCGACCTGTGCGACGTGATCGAGCTTTTCATCAGCGACGATCTGGCGCTCCAGGAAGTTATCCGCACGGTCGCGGCGGCGCTCCGGCCCCGGCACGTGGTGCTCTGCCATGCCACGGTGTCCCCGCTGGCGACACGGCACGCGGCGGGGATCGTCGAGAGCCAGGGCGCGCGGTATCTCGATGCGCCGTTCACCGGCAGCAAGATGGCGGCGCAAAACCGGCAGCTCGTCTATTACATCGGCGGGGCGAAGCCCGCGCTGGAGGAGGTGCGTCCGGTGCTGGAAGCGACTTCCAAGGCGATCCTCCACGTCGGCGGGATCGGCGACGCTTCCGTCCTGAAAATCGCCACCAACATGATGACGGCGACCATCGTGCAGACGCTCGCCGAGGCGCTGGCGCTCGTGCGCGCGGCGGGGATCGACGGCTCCAAGCTCGTCGAGGCGCTCGAAAACAACTCCTCGCGCTCGGGCACGTCGGACCTGAAGCTGCCGGCGATGATCGCGGGTAATTCCGAACCGAATTTCTCGCTCAAGCACATGCTCAAGGATGTGCGGTTCGCGCAGGAGTTGGCGGACAAATACCAGCTTTCGCTCCCGGTGACGGACACGGCGGCGGAGGTGCTGGCCATCGGGATGCAGAACGATTGGGGCGACAAGGATTTCAGCGTGGTCTCGCAGCTTTATCCCGCACCCGAGGCGGCCACGTCCCCGCCCACCCCCGCGCCGGACGCGCCGGTCGATGTGCCCCCGGCCCAGGCCGCGCCGGTCGATGTGCCCGCCGCCGTTTCCGTCAAACCTGTCGCCGAGGAGGTCAAAACTCCCGCGCCGATCCCGGAAGAAAAAATGGTGGGGCTGACCTTGCCACCGCGTCCGCACATCGGTGTCAAACCCCTTCTGCCCGAAGCGTCGGTGTCCGAAGCCAAACCGCCGGACAAAGCGCTGACCGAAAAGCCTGCCGACCTTCCCGAACCGAAACCCGCGCCCGCTAACCAGAAAGAAGCGTCGGCGAACACCGAGAAGCGGGACGAACCGGCCGCGACGGCCAAAAAAGACGAACCGGCCACAACCGCCGCGCCGGAGAAGCCGGAAATACGGCCCGCTGTCGTCCCATCTCCGAACGCCGAGAAAACCGCCGCGCACGAGAAGAAAACCACCTTCCAGTTCGTCCGCGATCTCTTTCGGTCCGTCCCGACCGAGCCACGCTGAGTGGTGCCGCCGGGTTTCGTCTCTCTTTCCGTCATGCACATCGCCCCTCCCGTCGAAAGCGTTTACCTGGACCTCGCGGACCGGGCCAAACTGCGGCTGACCGGGGCCGACCGCGTGCGTTTCCTCAACGGGCAGGTCAGCAACGACGTGCGCGACGCCAGCGCGGAACGTTCGGTTTACACGGGTGTGATGACCATCAAAGGCAAGCTGTGCGCCGACGCGTTCATCCACGCCGGCGGCGATTTCCTCCTGGTGGACACGGAACCGGAACTGCGCGAGGCGCTCGCCGCCCGGCTGGAGCGTTACATCATCGCTGACGACGTGCAGATCGAGGATGTCACCGACGGTCTCGCGCTGTTGCACCTGATCGACTTCGCCGCCGACGCCGGCCATCCCCGCTTGCCCGAAGTCCGCGCGGCGCTGGCTGCCCTCGGCGCGGGGTGCTGGACTGTCCAATCGACCCGCTACGGCCGGCCGGGAACCGACATTTTTTACGACCCGGCGCACCACGCGGCGATCCACCGGTGTCTGCACGCGGGTTTCACCGAACTCAACGCCGACGCCGCCGAAGCGTGGCGGATCGTCACCGGAGTGCCGCGCTGGGGGGCCGAACTCGACGAGAACACGATGCCCGCCGAAGCCGGGGTGGAAGCCCGCGCCGTCAGCTACACCAAAGGCTGCTACATCGGCCAGGAGATCGTTTCGCGGGTGAAAAGCGTGGGCCACGTCAACCGCCACCTGCGCGGCCTGCGGGCGCTGGATTCCTCGCCACTCTACGAAGGGATGAGCTTGCTACCCGCTCCCACCGAGGGCACGGAAGGCGCGACGGCCAAGGAGATCGGCCGGATCACCAGCGCGGCCCCCTCGGCCGGGCACGGCGGGGCGGAATTCATCGCGCTCGGCTACGTGCGGCGCGGCTGGGAAACGCCCGGCACGCTGCTGGACGCGGTGTCGGTTTCCCGTCCTCCCGCCGCCGGAATTGAAGCGTCCGCCAACGATGATTCCGAAGTGACTACTCCCCCCTGCCGGGTGGAGGTTTGCGCCCTGCCATTTGTATGAAAACGACGAGCCTCTCACCCACCTTGACCGGACCCGCCCGCGCCTTGTGCTGCTGGCTGGCCGCGCTGACCCTCACCGTGCTGGCGGCGGCCAACGCGCTAGCCTCCCAGGCGATCATCCATTTCCAGGTCGGCGACACGAAGGAAGACCAGCTTGTGACGATTGACTTGTTCGACGGGAACGCGCCGCAGACGGTGGCGAACTTCAAGGCGCTCGTGGCCAAGAAATTTTACAAGGGTCTCGTCGTCCATCGCGTGGTGCCCGAGACCCTCGTGCAAATGGGCGACCCTCTCAGCCGCAAGAAAGACCGGAGCGCGACGGGCACGGGCGGACCGGGCTACACGCTGCCGGCGGAGATCGGGAAGAAGCACGTGCGCGGGGCGGTGGCGATGGCGGCGCTGCCCCCGGCGCTCAACCCGTCGCGCGCGTCGAACGGCAGCCAGTTTTACATCGTGCTGCGCCCGCAGCCGGAGTTGGACAAAGACTACACGGTGTTCGGACAGGTGACGGGCGGGCTGGAGTTCCTCGACTCCATCAGCCGGCGGGGGCGCGACACGAATGATTACCCGCTGGAACGGGTGATGATCCGCGGCATCGAGATTCGTTGATCCGCGCGGGGAAAACGAAAAAATCTCGGTGGGGAACTTGCCAAAGCACGGCGCATCCCCTATAGAACCCCTCTCTTCGTTCCCCGCTGGTCCGGCCAGTCGAAACGGTCAGGCAAAAGCACGGGTGAACGTTGGCAACGGGTAGATACCGAAGTGGCCAAACGGGGTGGACTGTAAATCCACTGGCTTACGCCTTCGAAGGTTCGAATCCTTCTCTGCCCAATCCTTCTTAAGTGCAGGGAAATACAGTGTCTTCGGCGTGTTACGCCTGTGTCACCTTCGACAGCGAGCCGTTGCCATTCGGCATCATTCCTACACGATAACGTGCCATTCAGCCTCATTCTTTTGGCAGATTTTGGTGGAATGAGAAACTTTCTAAGGGTGACACTGATTAGGGGTTGCAAATTAAGTGCTTTGTGCCCAATTTCAGCGCGTTGAACCCCACATCGCCTTGTACAGTTTGGAGGACGAAGATGGCAGGGGAGGCCGAGGCGGCTGCAACTCTCCAGAACATTCTCGACGAATTGTGTATCTCCACTCCCACCGAGGACAGATTTTTTAGGGAACTCGAAGGTCTTATCGCCGCCACTACGTGGCCCGCAACTGCCGATCCAACGGCTCACGGCAAGGCAGCTCAAGAGTTAGCGATCCAAGCTGTGACGCAGGTCGCTCCTGCACTCTACTGCCAAGGGCCCGCGCTAGACGCTCCATCTGGATTGTCGAATCTTGCCCGTCTGCGTTCAGCGAGGAAATACTACAAGTATCTTCCGCCTAAAGAAAGCACCCGGTTCCTCGACGAAATTCTCAAAACTGAGGATGAGTTTGAGTCTGCGAGTGCTTCAGAGATAAAACAATGGATTGAAGATCATCTGCGGGCGTATTCCGGCAGCCTCAATCTAGCTCCCTCGAATGACGTAGCTTGGGCAACGGATTCTGATCGTTTGAGTCCCC
>CAZZYS010000181.1:0-9277 GCA_964658285.1 uncultured Verrucomicrobiota bacterium | reverse complement strand
GTGCGAGCGAGCACAACGCGGGCATCAGGCCGCCGGCCGCCGCCTCGTCGAAAACCAGCGGGCCGCAAACGTCCGTGAATGGCAGGCACACCCCCCGGCGGCCCGTCAGGGCGCTGTGGACTTCCATCATCGGCAGGAGGGCCACCGTTTCCTGGCCCCGCGCGAAACGCAGGTACATCGGCCGGTGTCCGTAGGTCTGGTGCAGCACCCTCGCCCAGGCCGTCCCGTGGAAAAAACTGGCCGACGGATGCGCCGATATCAGCGCCTCCCAGCGGTTGTCTTCCAGCGGATTGAGAATTTGCGTTTCCAAACGAAAACCTCCAGCGATTTTTAAGCGACCGCGCCAGCCGTCACCGCTTCGCGCAAACCGTTCGCCACCCAGGCGAGTTGTTCGGGCGTCAATTCGGGAAACATCGGCAGCGAGAGGAACTCCCGCGCCAACTGCTCGGCCACCGGGAAGCTGCCTTCGCCGTGTCCCAGGTGCGCGTAGGCCGCCTGGAGATGGACCGGCACCGGGTAATGAATCCCCGTGCCGATGCCGTGCTCGCCCAGGTGCCGCATGACCTCGTCGCGCTCCTGCACCCGCACCGCGTAAATATGGTAGATGTGACGAGCGTAGTCCGCTTCCCGGGGAGTGATGACTTCCTCCAGCCCGGCGAACGCCCGGTCGTACCACGCGGCGTGGTTGCGCCGGCACTGGTTCGCCCGGTCGAGGTGCCGGAGTTTGATCCGCAGCACGGCGGCCTGCATCCCGTCCATCCGGCTGTTCCAACCCACCATCGTATGGTGGTACTTGCGGGTTTGTCCGTGGTCGCGCAGGGTGCGGACCTTTGCGGCCAGTTCCGGGTTGTTCGTCACGACCCCGCCCGCCTCGCCCAGCGCGCCGAGGTTCTTGCCGGGATAAAAGCTGAAACTCGCCGCGTCGCCGATGGAGCCTGCCCGCCGGCCCTTGTACTCGGCCCCGTGCGCCTGCGCGGCGTCTTCGATGACGGCCAGCTTGTGCGCCCGGGCGAACTCCATGATGGGGTCCATGTCGGCGGTCTGGCCGAGCAGATGCACGGGCACGATGGCTTTGGTCCGAGAAGTAAGAGCCTTCTCCAACCCGGCCGGGTCCATCGTGTAAGTGCTCTCGTCCACGTCCACGAACACCGGGGTGGCCCCCGTGTGGGTGATCGCCTCGGCCGTCGCCATGAAAGTCCCCGGCACGGTGAGGACCTCGTCGCCCGCGCCGATGCCCAGGGCCAGCAGCGGCAGCCAGATTGCCTCCGTGCCGTTGCCCACCCCGATGGCGTGTTCGCACTGGCAAAACCTGGCGAAATCCTGTTCGAAGGCCGCCACGTATGGGCCGCCCGCGAACGCGGCCTCGTCGATGACTCCGGTGATGGCGGCGATCAACTCGTCGCGCAGGGGGGCGTGGTGGGCCTTGAGATCGAGAAAAGGGACTTTCATGCGGGAGATCTAGCAGGAAGCGTTCTGGCCGGGTTGCCCGCGACCGTGGCGAAGGCCGGCACGTCCCGGGTGACGACGCTGCCTGCGCCGACCGTCGCCCCCTCGCCCACGGTGACGCCACCCAGGAGGGTCGTGCCCGAGCCAATGGAAGCGCCGCGTTTGACGAGCGTGCGCTGGCATTCCCAGTCCGCCTCCGTCTGGAGCTGCCCGTCCGCGGCGGTCGCGCGCGGTCGCCGGTCGTTGATGAAGGTCACGCCGTGGCCGACGAAAACCTCGTCCTCCACCGTGACGCCCTCGCAGATGAAGGTGTGACTGGAAATCTTGCACCGCGCCCCGATCTTCGCGCCCTTCTGGATTTCGACGAACGTGCCGACCTTCGTTTCCGCGCCGATCTCGCAGCCGTAGAGATTCACGAACGCGAACAGCCGCACGCCCGGGCCGAGGATCACGTCGGGTGCGATGCGCTGAAAGTCTGGCGTCGTGGGGACCATTTCAAACGCGCAGGGAGGCCGCGACCCCGTTCGGCGGGGCACTTTCGTACGTCGTGGGGGCCACGCGGCGGCGCTCGGAAAACCGGATCGGCGCGCCGCCCGCCTTGAGCGAGGACGACGACGCTTCCAGGATTTGCACCAGTTCCATGCCTTTTTCGCCGCTGGTCAGCGGCGGCGTGCCGTGACGGATGCAATCGACGAAGTGCTGGCACTCCACCTTGAGCGGCTCGTTTTGCTCGATCCGCGGGATGTAACTGTCGCCGTAGTGATACGAGTAATGGAACTCGGCGAACGTGTCGTAGTGCGGCGGACGCTCGACGCGCACGTCGTAGATGCGGATTTTCTCCAGCGTTTGCAGGTCGTCGTAGACGATCATCCGGCGCGTGCCGACGATGGTCATCTCGCGCACTTTTCTCGGTTCGAGCCAACTGCTCTGGATCGTGGCAAAGCGCTTCTGGCGAAAGGTCAGCGACATGTTCGTCACGTCCTCGATGCCGGGGGTCACGTGGGCGTTGCCCTGGCAATTGACCGCCAGCGGGAACTCTTCGAGGATGTGCAGGATGATGGAAATGTCGTGCGGCGCGAGGTCCCACGCCACGTTGATGTCCTTTTGGAACAATCCGAGGTTGAGCCGGCGCGAGTTGATGTAACGGATGTCCCCGAGGTCACCGGCCCGGACGATCTCCATGATCTTGCTCACGGGCGCGGAATACAAAAACGTGTGCCCGACCATCAGAGCGAGCCCCTGCTTGGCGGCCAGATCGACGAGTTCCTCGCATTCCGCCACGGACGAAGCCATCGGCTTCTCGATCATCGTGTGCTTGCCCGCGAGCAGCGCCGCCTTGGCGAGCGAAAAATGGTGTTTGACGGGCGTGGCGACCACCACGGCGTCCAGGTCCAGCTCGCTCAGGAACCGCTTGTAATCGGTCAGGCCCTCGACATCCGGGTACAGGCTGCGCATGTGCCGCAGACGCCCCTCGTTGACATCGCACATGGCCTTGAGGGTGCAGTTGGGCAGCGACTTGAAGTTGCGCACCAGGTTCGGCCCCCAATAACCACAACCGACGACACCAACCGAGACGGGATTTTCCATACGCTTGCTTTGAAAAAGTCGCACCTACCGCCCGTCCCGGCCTTGCGAGGGCTGGGCCGCGGCTGCCCTGGGACCGCGGAACTTGGCCTGGATCAATTGCCCGACCAGCGCGGGCACGGTCAGCACGATGATCCACAGATCGAGCAGCACGCACATGCGTTTGCTGTACTCCAGGTCCAGGTCGATCATCTTGTTGAAGGTCGTATTGTTCTTCCCGTTGACCTGCCAATAGCCGGTCAGCCCGGGCGGCGCGACGACCCGCTGGCGCTGGCGGCTGTCATAATAAGCGTATTCCCCCGGCAGACAGGGGCGCGGCCCGACGATGCTCATCTCGCCGCGCAGGACGTTGAAAATCTGCGGCAGTTCGTCCAGCCCGATGGCGCGCAGGACCGAGCCGCCGAAGATGATGCGCTTGTCCGTCGCGTCCAGCTTGGTCATCGGCCGGTTGGATTTGATCAACTTCTCGCAGTGATCCTCGTGGCTGAGGGTCTCGGAGTTCACCTTCATGCTGCGAAATTTGAGCATCATGAAAACCCGTCCGTGGTAGCCGATGCGCTTCTGGCGGAAAAACACCGGGCCGCGCGAGACGGTCTTGACCCACAGCGTGAGCAAGATCATCAGCGGCAGCCACGCCGGCGAGGTCAACAGGACGACGGTGATGTCCAGCGCCCGCTTCCAGCCCGGGATCAGGGTATGGCTCTCGCCCACGGCGCTGGTCCGCGCCAGATGCGCGCCCGCACGGTAGGAAACCGGGCCGTGCGGGGGGATCGTTCGTGAGATCATCGAAGTGGGTCTTGGCACACGTCCTTACCTTTCTGTCCGGCTGGACCCCTCTCCGGACACCCGGAACGCAAAACTTCTGTGCTCAGGCACGAACCTCATAATGCCAACGGATGATTCCCCGCGCTTTGCAAAAAAAATCATACGGATAAGGGGTGCGGCAGCCTGGGCAGCACGGCCGGCTCGTGGATTTCCGCCTCGATGCTGCGGCCGAGGAAATCCAGCAGGACCTTGAGACGGGCCTTGGTCGGGAGCACGTGCAACACGACGGCTTCCAGGCCGCGGAAAGCGCCCTCGACGATCTGCACGGCATCGCCCGGCCTCACCTCGGGGTTGACCACGATGGTTTCCGTCTCTCCCACCCGCTCGCGCAACGGCTCGAGTGCTTCGTCCGCCAGCGTGGCGAAGCGCTGGCCGAACTGCAAAATGCCGGTCACGCCGGGGGAATGCTTGATCCGCCGGTAATGCTCCAGCAGGCTGAAGCGGGCAAAAAGATAACCGGGGAACATCGCCTCGACGAACCACACGGCGCCACGACGGGTCGGGCGGCGCGCGCGCAGACGCGGGCAGAACACCTCCACGCCCGCGAACTGGCGCAGTCTCGCCGCGGCGATATGCTCGTGCTTGGGTTGCGAGCGCAGGCAGAACCAGTCGAGACCGGACACCGCCGCAGGGATTGAATCTGTCGTGGTCAAATTCATCTTTTCATTAAACAGATGAAAACGAGAAGGTTGCGGTCATAGCAGAGATGGTGCCAACATTGTTTTTTCAGTGCAGCCCCTGCAGCAGCATCGGCAGGACCGCCCGCGCCCGCTCGTTCCACGTGCGCAACATCTCAACGCGTTCTCCGAGAAACACTTGGCTCGACCGCTGCATGGATTCGTCGTGCGACAGCAGAGCATTCAGCCGCGACAGGCGTTCCTCGCCGTTAATCAGGTGGGCCTCGATGTTGTCGCGCAGGAAGCCCGCGACGATTTTGCGCAAATCCACCTCGGCCACGTAGTGGTCGCGCCGGTCGCCGGCGACGTACGCCGTGCGGACCGCGCCCAGGGAGCGCAGCAGGCGCAGCCCCTGGCTCACCGAGCCGCCGCTGATGTTCAGGCTGGCCATCACCTCCTCCGAAGCCAGGGGGACAGCCGAGGTGAAGAGCAAGCCATAGATTTCCCCGGCCGATTTGGGCAGACCGACGGTGTGCAGCAGGTGGACGAACACGTCGATGATCTCGATCTGCGCCTCGGACAATTGCAGCGTCCGCAGCGGAGCTTCCGCCTTCCCGTACGACTGAGATTGGGGTGGGATGGACTTCACGGCGTCAAACGTTGTGCTCAAAGACGTCAGAGCCTTCGATTGATTCAAAAGAGAATGAAGTTCTCAATTGAAATAATTCTCTCAAAAAGGCGACGAGGCTCGCAGACAAGCTGCCGCCCCTGGTCATTCGCCCTGATCGGACGAAACCTTGCACCCGTACCCTTTGATTTTTTCTTGCTCCCATGACCCTCTTGAACGCGGAATAAATGGAGTGCTCCTGTTCTCGAGAACACCCGGAAAAGAACCTGACGTTCACCCCTTTTGACTACCTGTAAGCATGGCCGGACCCGGACGGTTGTAAATGTTCCGAGTCTGCGAAAGCGAGGATTTTTGCCCGTAATCTTCTGTCATCGATGCGTTTCCGATGGATTGGAATAAAGTCTGAATCAACGGCCCGAGCTGTCGGCGAGCCGGGCGGCGGGGGCAAATGCGCGGGTGTTACGTTTCGTTTGCATCAGCGGACACATTTTCGGTGACTTCTGGTGGCCGGATCGGCCGAAAGACCGGTCGGCGAAGACCGCTTCGTTTCCCGGTCGCTTTCCGCGGACCAAACCCTTCTATCTTTTACAAAGGAAAACTCCGGCGGACGTGGCAAAAAATCGGCGTGGCGCGGCAAAAAAACTTCCCCGGCGGCCGGAAAGACGGTCTCTCCGGAAGTTTTCGTGCGGGCATCGTCTTCACGGATGTTCCGGCTTTCGGACCGGAGACGACGGTTTGGGTTGGCTGGGAGCATCGGGGTTGCCGGTTTGTGACTTTGGGCCTACCCGGCGGCCAGGAGAACCTTGCAAAGGTAGCTCAGTTCCTCCTCGGGGTCCGTGTCGGACGGCACCGTCCGCTCGACCTCCGCTTGCAGGCACTCGCGGTAGCGGGCACGCAGCCGGGAGAGGTCGCTGCGCAAGCCCTCCTCCGTGATGCCGAGCCTCGCGGCGATGTCGGCGCGTCCGGGCAGGGCCGCCCCACCGGTCAGGAACG
This sequence comes from uncultured Verrucomicrobiota bacterium, assembly GCA_964658285.1. Classification (GTDB taxonomy): domain Bacteria; phylum Verrucomicrobiota; class Verrucomicrobiia; order Chthoniobacterales; family SZAS-18; genus CAHJWO01. The sequence continues at coordinate 3,184 of CAZZYS010000181.1, read as the reverse complement.
GCTTGAGTTCGCGGAAAATGCGTTCGCGCCGGCCGCCGTCGGCGAAGCTGTCTTCCAGCTTGTCCAGGGCACGGTGAACGACCGCGAAGGCCCACTGACGCTCGAAGGTGCTTTCCTCGGTGCGCGCGACCTGGCCGGGCGAGACATGGGTCCAGCGCGCGTCGATGGCGTCGAGTTCCTCGTCGATCCAGAGCAGCGGCTGGCCGTGGCCGCGTTTGGCGCAGCGACGCCGGTCCCAGTCGTCCGACAGATAATGCTTGAGGGAGACGAGCAGGAAGGAGCGGAACTTGCCCTTGGCGCGGTCCACCGAGGCGTAGGCACCGCTCTCGATCAGGTGGACAAAGAAACCTTGCACGAGGTCCTGCGCATCCTGCGAAGCGAAGCCGCGCCGGCGCACGAACGCGTACAGGGGCGGCCAGTAGTCCTGGAAAAGCTGTGTCATGGCCGCGTCCGCCAGACCGCTCTGGCTGCCCTGCCGCGCGCAGTCCACGACCATGCTCCACCGGGTCGGCGGGAAGGCGCCGCACCGGGCGGACTGGCTATCGACTTGCAACCTCATGTAAGGAATTTGTAAGGATCGCCCGCTGAGATGTAAAGCCAAAGCGTTCCCCCCGCGTTGCTACCGGTTTTTTCTCGACCGGCGGGACGAGATCGGCCAAACACGGTGGTGGGCCTCCGCGTCCCCATCGTGCCCCGACCCCGCCGATGTCTGACTTTCCCTCCCAACCCGCCGTTTGCGAGCAGTGCGGCCACCCGCTGGACCCGGGGAACATCGTGGCGGGTTGTCTGCATTGCCTGCTCGGAGGGCTCCAGGAGCGCACGGACGCCGCCCGGCCGGCCGTCCCGCCGCCCCCTCCATCCACGGACGGCGGCGCGCTGTACCACCACTACCAGATTTTGCAGCGCGAGGACGGCGCTCCGTTCGAACTGGGCCGTGGCGCGATGGGCGTGACGTACAAGGCGATGGACGTGAACCTCCACGTGCCGGTGGCCTTGAAGGTCATCGACGCTGGCTACGCCACGCATCCCCGCGCGCGCGAACTTTTCCTGCGCGAGGCCCGCAGCGCCGCCCGGCTGCGCCACCCGAATGTCGCCACGGTCTACCACTTCGGCACGCGGGACCCCGCCCCCGCCACGGCGGGCGCGCTCGTGGAGGACGATCCGGAGGGCACCGCCTGTTTCTACGCGATGGAGTTCGTGGACGGCGAGACCCTCGACGCGCGCGTGCGCCGCCTGGGGCCGCTGCCCCCCCGCGTCGTGCTGGAGATCGCCCTCCAGATCGCCCGCGCGCTCGTCGCGGCAGAGGAGCGCGGCCTCGTCCACCGCGACCTCAAGCCCGCCAACATCATGCTCGCCGACGAGGGGGCAGCAGCCGGCCGCCACCAGGAGCGGGCGTGGGTGAAAGTCATCGACTTCGGCCTGGCCAAGGTCGTCAGCGCTGTCGGGGCGGACGGGAGCGCCACCACGTCGTCGTCCATCGGCCCGGTCACCCACGGCGCGTTCGTGGGCACGCCGGGGTTTGCCAGCCCGGAGCAGTTTGAACTGGCGAACCTCGACGTGCGTTCGGACGTGTATTCCCTCGGGGCAACGCTCTGGTACGCGCTCACCGGCCACCTGCCCTACGAGGGCGACACGCTCGCCGAGGTCCATGACCGGCAGGTGTACCGGCCGCCACCCGTGGCGCAGTTGGCGGATGTCGGCACGCCCGCGCCCCTGGCCGCACTGCTCGTCGCCATGCTTGCGCCCGACCCGGCGCGCCGCCCCGCCTCCGCCCGGGCGCTGTGCGACGCGGTGGACCATTGCCTCGCCCGGGTGCAGGCCGGGCCGGGGCGGTTCCGGCGGCGGTGGGCCGTCGGCGCGGCGGCCGCGGCGGTCCTCGGAGCGTTGGCCCTGGCGGCGTTGCATCCGTGGCGGCAGGCCGCGCAGGAACCGGCCAGACCCGCCGCGCCCCTCATCCCGGAAAAGTCGGTGGCCGTGCTGCCTTTCCAGAACCTGAGCGCGGACAAGGACAGCGAGTTTTTCACCGATGGGGTGCAGGACGAGGTGCTGACGAACCTCGCCAAGGTCTCCGACCTGCGGGTCATCAGCCGGTCCTCGGTGATCCAATACAAGGGCGGCGCGCCGCGTGTCCTGCGCGCGATTGCCGCCGAGTTGGGGGTGACCTATATCGTCGAAGGCAGCGTGCAGCGCGCGGGCAGCCGGGTGCGCGTCAACGCCCAGCTCATCGACGCGCGCACCGACGCCCACCAGTGGGCCGAACACTACGACCGGTCGCTGGACGACGTGTTCACCATCCAGAGCGACATCGCCCAGGCCATCGCGGACCAGCTCCGGGCGCACATCTCCCCGGCGGAACACGCCGCCATGACCGTGGCCTACACCACGGATATCCTCGCCCTCCAACTCTATCAGCAAGCCCTGGAACTGGACGATCACGTGACCGATCCGAATGCCCGCGCGTCCCTGTTCCAGGCCGTCACCGTGCTCGGCGAGGCCCTCAAGCGCGATCCGAAGTTTGTCCCCGCCTGGTGTCTGCTCTCCGAGGTGCACATGGACCTTTACTGGAACGATTTCGACCACACCGACGCCCGCCGCGACCTGGCCCGCGCCGCCGTCGAGGAAGCGGTGCGCCTCCAACCGGACGCTTCCGACACCCACGTCGCCCTGGCCGCCTATCATTACTACGGCCTGCGCGACTATGACCGCGCGCTGGCCGAGTTGACCCCCGTGCTGCGCCGGGAACCCAACAACACGGCCGCCCTCGCCAACGCCGGGGCCATCCACCGCCGCCTGGGACGGTGGGACGACACGATCCACGAGTGGGAAAGTTGCGCCCAGCTCGATCCGCGCCATCTCGATCCGATCCAGGCCCTCGCGGAGGTGTACGCGGCGCTGGGCCGTTATCCGGAGGCCGCGCACGCCTACAACCGGGCGCTCGAAATCTCCCACGGCAACGTCGAAATCCGCGAAATCCTCGCGCTGCTGCCGTTTTGCGAACGGGCGGACCTGGGGTCGTGGCACGCGCTCAACGCGGCCATCCTCGCCGCGGAACCGGCGGCGGTGGAAGGCAGCGCCTATTTCCGGCTGTACGGCGCGCTGGCCGAGCACGACCGGACGGCGGCGCAATCGGCCCTGGCGGCCCTCCCCGCCGGTGGGTGGCAGGACATGAACAGCCTCAACCTGC
>CAZZYS010000180.1:0-9365 GCA_964658285.1 uncultured Verrucomicrobiota bacterium | reverse complement strand
AGGTAGGGATGGCTCTCCGAGCCAGTCCCTGTTTTGGATTGGATGACCTCGACTGTTCTTTTGAAGTGCCCTCTTTCCAGACGAAATTAGGGACTGGCTCGGAGAGCCATCCCTACCTTACAGGACGACCGCCTGCGGCGGGGGGGCACCCGCTTTCTAATCCCGCACCAGCACCGCGCACGGGAAATCCGCCAGCACTTCCGCCAGCGGCACCGCTCCCGCGAGGTCCAGGCTCACCTTGCGCCCGGTGAACAGATCGCGCCACGGTCCCGCCGCGCCCCCCTGCTCCAGGGCGAGCGCCGTGTTGCCCCACGCTTCACCCACCGGCGGGTTACCCACCCGCGCGGTCAACCGCGGCACCACTACCAGCAGCGACGGCGCTTCCTCCGGACCGCGCACGAACGCCACCACGTTCTCCGCAAACTTGCCCGTGACCGTCAGTGCCCGGTAACCGCCACTTTGAAACAACGCCGCGTGCTCCCGCCGGTAACGCAGCAGCGCGCTCACGACGAACATTTTCACCCGCCCGTCCGGCCACGATTCCAACAGTGTCCTCGGGTCAACGCCTCCCAACGACGCCAGCGTTTCCTTCCGCCGCGCATAATCCACCGGACGGCGATTGTCGGGATCGACGAGGCTGTAGTCCCACAACTCGCAACCCTGGTAAATATCGGGCACCCCCGGCACCGTGAGTTTCAGCACGGTCTGCGCGAGAGAATTGAGCATGCCCAAGCGCGCGATCTGCTCGGCCATCGGCACGAATGTCTTCAAGAACGGATTCACCGTCTTCCCGCGTTTGAGCAACGCTGCGATGAACTTCCGCACCGCTTCATCCCACGCCTCGTTAGGCTGAATCCACGAACTATTGACCTTCGCCTCCTTGATGGCCTTGGTCATGTACTCCTGGATGCGCCCGACGTAGGTCGTGTGCTCCTCGTTGCTCATCGACGCGAAAGCCGAACGCGCCGCCGCGCCGTTTTCTGCGGGAGCGGATGCCACCGGCCAGGTGCCGAGCAGAATCTGGTAGATGAGATATTCCTCGTTCGCGTCGGGAGCCTGTTCGCCGTCCACGACGGTCTTGTGCTTGCGGTTGGCGGTGCTCCACGAACGCAGCGCGCGTTTCCATTCGCCGGGCATCTCCGACAGGGCAGCAACCCGCGCGCGGGTATCCTCGGCGCGTTTGGTGTCGTGCGTGGACGAGGCCAGCATCGTGTGCGGCCAGCGGCGGGCGTTGCGCTCGTTGGTGCGGTGAAACTTCTCGGGCGTGCCGCCGAAGTGCTGCGGCTCACCGCCGACCTCGTTGAGCGCGACGAGCCGGTTGAAGATGTAGAACGCCGTGTCTTCCAGACCTTTGGCCATGATCGGCCCCGTGCATTGCTGGAACTTCATCACGAAATGCTCGTGCTCGGCGACTCCCGCCTCGTCGGTGTTCGGCGGGAACTTGAAGAGCAAAATATCGCGCAGGAAATCGAAGATCGACTTTTCCGTGCCCGGGTTGCGCCGCTTGGCCAGGGTCACGGCTTTGTTGATGACCGCGCGGTCCGCGGCGCTCGGCTGCTGGCCGTGGAAAAGGTAGGTGCGATACACCGGGAAACATGCGATGACCTCACGCACGGTGTTCGTGAGGTCGTTCAGCGTGAAGTCGCGGTAGAGCCGGTTGCGCTCGCTCAGGCGGTTGAGAATGAAGCCGAGCACGTTGATGTCGTTGGCCAGCGACAGGCGCATCGTCAGCCGCTTCTTCTCGTAGACGAGCGCGGGGAAGTTGACGTGGCGCTGGATGAACCGCTGGTACGTCTCGGAGAACGATTCCTCCGACGCCGGATCGACGAGGAGCTGCGTGACGTGCGTCGTGAAATCGTAGCCGGTCGTCCCGTGGATGGGCCAGTCCTCGCGGAGCGCCTCGTCGCCGGAGAGGATTTTTTCGCCGAGCAGATAGACGCCCTTTCCATCGGAGGGCAGCGTCTGGCCGGTAAGGCGCGCGAAGTTTTCCTGCAACTGCTGGAAATACCCGCGCGGGTCATACAGCCCGTCCGGGTGGTCGATGCGCAGGCCGGTGACCGCGCCTTTTTCCAGCAGCTTCCAGACGAGCTGGTGCGTGGCGTTGAAAACCTCTTTGTCCTCCACGCGGATGGCGGCGAGCTGGTTGATGTCGAAGAAGCGCCGGTAGTTGATCTCCTCGGCTGCCACGCGCCAATAACTCAGCCGGTACGCCTGCGCGTCGATAAGCGCGTCGAGGCGGTTGAAAGAGGCGGCATCGCCGGGCTTACCCTGGATTGTATTGAGCGCATACGCGATGGCTTCGGCGACCTCGGGATGCTCGGCGCAGACCTGTTCCAGGCGCACCTTGGCGACTTCCTTTTCGCGGGCGCGTTCGGCGATGAGATCGAGGTCGGTGGAAGTGCGCGGCGGCATCTTCTCCAGTTGCGTCATGATGCTCTGCAGCTCGGACAGATGGTACGAATGACCCGCCAGACCGCCGACGGCGGACGCGGCCGGCAACTCGGCCGACGGCTTGAGTTGCGCCAGTGCGACGGATAAAATCTGGTTGTACGTGCGCGGGTTAATCGGCAGCTTCGTGTCGTAGTAATGGAGATAGAAACTGCCGCCCTCGAAAGAGAGTTTGAGTTCGCCCTTTTCCAACACGCGGCCGTACTGGTCGCCGAGGATGGGCAGGAGGACCTTGTTTTCGAGTTCGCGCTTGAGCGGATGCCAGTCGATGTCGAAGCACTTGGCGGTCAGCGAACTCGGGCCGTTTTCGAGCACGTCCATCCACCAGCCGTTCGTGGTCTCGGCGATGCCCATGTGGTTGGGCACGAAGTCGGCCAGGAGCCCCATCTCGTGTTCGTGCAGCGCGGCGACCATCGCGTCGAAATCGGCCTCGGTGCCGATCTCGGGGTTGAGGTGGTTGTGGTCAACGATGTCGTAGCCGTGCGTGCTGCCGGGGCTGGCCTGGAAAAAGGGCGACGTGTAGAGGTCGCTGATGCCGAGCGCGTGCAGGTAGGGCACGATCTCGCGCGCCTGCGCAAAGGTGAAGCCCTTGTGCATCTGCACGCGGTACGTGGCGGAAGGAATGCGCGGTTGCGCCGTGGACGACGAAGACATAACAAGGAAAAGTCTACTACGTCGCGGACAGCCCTTTGGACTTCAAAATCAACAATTCCGGCTGCGCGAAAAACAGCGAGCGTTCCGCCGGATCGTAGGCACACGCGCCATCGCCACCGAAGCGCGCCTCGTTGGTGGAGAAAATGACCTCCGCCGGTGGTCCGTCACTAATTCCACCGACCTGCTGATCCCCTTTTAGATTGAACACAACCATGCACATCTCGCCGGCCAACGGGTCGGTGTAGGCGAGGATCACGGTGTTTTCTCCGAATGCAACCGTCTGCCAGTTCGCGCGGTCCTGGCGGGCGAGGAGCGCACGTTCCTCCCGCCGCAGACGCAACGCCTCGCGGTACAACGCGCGCGTTTGCGCGTGGACGCCGGCCGCCGCTTCTTCCCAGTGCAGTTTCGACGCCTGGAACGTCGTCTCCGCCTGCGGGTCGGGGATATCCTTGGTGCTCGCTCCCTCGGCAAACGCCGCGAAGCCCGCGAACTCTTTGCGCCGGCCCTCGGTCACGAGCCGGCCGAGTTCCTCGTTGTGATCGGTGAAATAGAGGAACGGCGTCGAGGCCGCCCATTCCTGTCCCTGGAAAATCAGCGGCGTGTACGGCGCGAGACACAGCAGCGCGCTCGCCGCCCGGTAAGCGGCCGGACTGGACGCGAACGAGAGCCGTTCGCCGAACGCCCGGTTGCCGACCTGGTCGTGGTTGGAGATGCAATAACAAAACGCGTGCGGCGGCAATTGCGCGCAGGGCGTCCCGCGAGGCTTGTTCCCGGTCGGTGTGGCTTGCCCGCGATAGTGCCAGCCGTGGGCCAGCGTGTCGGCGAGTTCGTGGCCCGAGCCGGTGAAGTTCTTCAGGTACGCTTCCTGTTCGCCGGTCAACGCGACGCGCACGCTGTGATGAAAATCGTCCGCCCACAGAGCGTCGAGCCCGCTGCCGCCGGTGGCGGGCGGTTCGGCGAGAAACGCGGCGTTGCGCTCGTCCTCGGCCATCACGAAACCGCCCCGCGCGTGGACCGCCGCCGCGAGGTCGGCGAGGATGTGCGTGTCCGATTCGTCGAGGATCGCGTGGATCGCGTCGAGCCGGAAACCGTCGAAACGGAATTCCTCCATCCAGCAAACGATGTTGCCGATAAAAAACTGCCGCACGGGTCCGTTGTGCGGACCATCGAAGTTCAGCGCGTCGCCCCACGGCGTTTTGTGCGCGGGATTGAAATAGTTTTTCGTGTACGCGCCGAGGTAGTTGCCGTCGGGTCCGAGGTGGTTGTAGACGGCGTCGAGCACGACGAGCAACCCGCGTGCATGAGCGGCGTCGATCAGCGCGCGGAGGTCATCAGGATGACCGTAGGCACGCGATGGCGCGTAGAGAAACACGCCGTCATAACCCCAATTCCAGCGGCCGGGGAAATCGGCCAGCGGCATGAGTTCGACCGTGTTGACACCGAGTTCCACGAGGCCGTCGAGCTTGTCGATGGCGGCGCGGAAGGTTCCCTCCAGCGTGAACGTGCCGACGTGCAATTCGTAGATGACGAGCGAGTCGAGCGCGGCCGGGCGCGGCGGGGTGTCGTGCTGCCAGAGATACGTGCCCGGTTTGATGACCATCGACGGTCCGTGGACACCCTCGGGTTGGTAACGCGAAAGCGGGTCAGGGAAAACCTGATCGTCATGGCCGTCGAGGCGAACTTTATAAAGGTCGCCCGCGCGTCCGTCAGGGTCGATACCCTGGAAAAAACCGTCGCCGGCCGACTGGAGGGAAATGGTCCGCTCGCCCCCGTTGACGATGGCCTCCGCCGAGCGTTTTTCCGGTGCCCAGACGCGGTAGCGGACCCCGGCATCAGTCGGGAAAGCGCCGGGAGACGGGGTGTTTTCGTCCATAAGCGGTAACTACAAACGCAAAGGGCAAAATGCAAAGGGCAAAAGTCCGAAAATCTCGGAACGTGTCTCGCCGCGCAGCGGCGTCCAACCAAGGTAGGGATGCCTCTCCGAGGCAATCCCTAAATTCTCTGGCTGGCCGGAATCAATCCCGCATCTCCAACAAAAACGGCCACTCCGCCGCGTCCTGCACCAACCCAGCGCGCACCGGGTTCTGCCGGATGTACTCCGCTTTTTCGTCCGCGCTCTCATTGCGCCGCAGCCGGTGCTCGAAGAATCCTTGTTGCCAGACGATTTTGTGTTTGGTGGCAACGTAACGCTTCCATGCAATCAACACCGCTTCGACGCGGTGCTGACGATTGAATCCGACGATCATGTGGATGTGATCAGGCATCAGCAGGAACAGCCACGGAAGCCATTTTTCTTGGGCACGATAGAACCGAACTGTGTCCAGCAGGGCGCTGCCGATGCCGGGTAGGCAAAGCTGGTTGGTGCCGCGCTGTTTGCAGCAGATCGTGATGAAATAATCGCTGGCGTCCGGATCGATCCACGGCGGCACGTCATGCAGGAAGATTTTGCGGCCGGTTTGTTTCATCGCACGGTTATCCAGAAAATCTAGGGACTGCCTCGGAGAGGCATCCCTACCTTGGTTGGACGCCGCCGCTGGCGCGGCGGGATATATCAGCGCGTCGTCACCGAGCTTTCCTCGCCCTCGACCAGCCGCAACAAACACAGCGAACGATCCGCCAGCTTGAGCGCCTGCCCGGCCTGGTACGTCCGCACCGGTTCCACGAAACCCGTGTCCTCGGCCGTGTCGATGAGCAGGCCCCAGCGCACGTCCAGGCGGCCCGGCAGGATGAAACGCTGCGCGCCGTGGTGCGCGTTGAACAGGACGAGGAACGTGTCGTCCACGATGGGCTCGCCGCGTTCATCGCGCACGTCGATGGCCTTGCCGCTGAGCAACATCCCCAGCGAACGCACGAAATGCGAGTTCCACTCTTCATCGGTCATCTCCGTGCCGCCGGGGTTGAACCACATGATGTCCTTCACCTCCTGCCCGCGAATCTTGCGCCCCTGGAAAAACTTCGGCCGGCGAAACACCGGATGCCCGTGGCGCAGTTTGATGAGGCCCTGCGTGTACGACAATAGTTGCCGCGCCGATTTATCGCGCTGCCAGCCGAGCCACGAGATACTATCATCCTGACAATAGGCGTTGTTGTTCCCATCCTGCGTGCGGCCGTACTCGTCGCCGCCCAGGAGCATCGGCACGCCTTGGCTCAACAGCAGCGTGGCCAGAAAATTGCGCCGCTGCCGTTGCCGTACCGCGTTGATTTTGGGATCGTCGGTCGGGCCTTCCTCGCCGCAGTTCCAGCTCGCGTTATTATTGTCGCCGTCGCGGTTGTTCTCGCCGTTGGCCTCGTTGTGCTTGTCGTTGTAGCTGACTAGATCGTTCAACGTGAAGCCGTCGTGCGCCGTGATAAAATTGATGCTCGCGTACGGACGTTTGCCGCTGGTCTGATACAAATCCGAGCTACCGCTGAGCCGGTACGCGAATTCCGCCGCCTGCGCCTCGTCGCCCTTCCAATATCGCCGCACGGTGTCCCGGTATTTCCCGTTCCACTCGGCCCAGAGCACGGGGAAATTCCCCACGAGGTAGCCGCCCTCGCCGATGTCCCACGGTTCGGCGATGAGCTTGACCTGACTCAACACCGGGTCCTGGTGGATGATCGCCAGGAACGCCGAATATTTGCTGATGCCCGTCTCGCCGCGCACGAGCGTCGCCGCGAGATCGAAACGGAAGCCATCCACGTGCATCTCCGTCACCCAATAGCGCAACGAATCGATCACCATGCGCAAGACCTGCGGGTGCAGGACGTTCAGCGAATTGCCGCAACCGGTAAAATCCAGATACAGACTCGGGTCCGTCTGCGACAGCCGATAATAACTCTGGTTGTCGATGCCCTTGAAACTCAGCGTTGGCCCGAGATGATTGCCTTCGGCGGTGTGGTTGTAGACCACGTCGAGGATGACCTCGATCCCGGCCGCGTGGAGGTTTTTCACCATCGTCTTGAACTCGCGCACGGTCTCCGTGCCCGGTTCGGCGCTCGCGTACGAATGGTGCGGCGCGAAATAGCTGATCGTGTTGTAGCCCCAGTAGTTCCTGAGCCCTTTTTCCACGAGGTGCTGATCCTCGACGTGTTGATGGACGGGCAGCAGTTCGACCGCCGTGACGCCCAACTCCTGGAGGTAGCGCACGGACGCCTCGCTGCCGAGCCCGGCATAGGTCCCGCGCGCGAGTTCGGGCACTTCGGGGTTGAGCTTGGAGAACCCTTTGACGTGCGCCTCGTAGATGATCGACTTGTGCAACGGCGTGCGCGGCAACTCGTCGCCGTCCCACTCGAAGGCCGGATCGATCACGATGCTCTTGGGCATCCCCCAGGCGTCGTCGCGGTAGTCGCGCGCGCCTTCCTCGTCGGGATCGCCGCCCATCTCGTAGGCGTACATTTCCGTGCCCCAGGTGATGTCGCCGCTGATGGCCTTGGAATACGGGTCGAGCAGCAGTTTGGAGGCGTTGAATCGCTGGCCCTTCGCCGGGTTGTACAACCCGTAGACGCGGAAGCCGTAATACTGGCCGGGTTTCACGTCGGGCAGGAAAACGTGCCACACCTGGTCGGTGTGTTCGCTCATGCGCACCCGCAGGCTTTCGGAGGGCGAATCGGCGTCGTCGAACAGGCACACGTCCACGCCCGAGGCATTCTCGCTGAACAGGGCGAAGTTCACCCCCTGGCCCGTCCAGGTCGCACCGAGGGGATAGGGGGTTCCAGGCCAGACTTTGATGGACATGGGAAGAAGCGCCTGCGGCGCGTTGCGGATTGCGGTGGCGCTGCGCGCCGTTGCGGTGCTCCCTGCGGGAGCGTTGGACAGAGTAGAACGATGACCGGGACGATTGGCAGCCTCGCAACGCGCCGTCAGGCGCATCGCAACCCGCCACGTGCGCGCAGCGCACACCGCAATCCGTCACCAACGGACGGCGGGTGCCTGCCTCACAGATCCTTGAGGAGCGACAGCGCCTTCTCCGCGTCGCTGAGTCGCAGGACCATCAGGCCCTGGGAAGTCCCTTGCCCGGTCGCCAGATAGGCGTACTCGATGTTGATCTCGGCGCCGGCCAGTTCGTGCGCGATCTTGGAAAGGCTGCCGGGCTTGTTGTCGATCTCGACGAGCAAGACCTCGTTTTCCACCACCAGCGTGCCGTGTTCCTCGAAGATATCCATCGCCTTGTCGGTGTCGCTGACGATCATGCGCACGACCGAGTGATCCACCGTGTCGGAAATCGTCAACGCCAGGATGTTGATGCTGGCGGTGGCGAGTTCGTCGCAAACGGCGGCCAGCGTACCGGGCGTATTCTCCAAAAACAGGGCGAGTTGCGTGGCGATTTCCATGTCGGCAGTGTCGGACGGGACGCGGCGCTTGTCGATGCACAAATCCTGACAAAACTTTAGGTCGAGATGCGCGCCGGCTGCACCGCTTCGGGGGGCGAGCGGCGGGCGAGTTCCTCGGCTCCGGCGAGATAGGCGACGACGCCCGCGCCGAGCTTGTTGGCGAGGTCCGCCACCGTGTACGCGAGGTGAATCCAGTTCAGGTCCAGCTTCGAGAAAAGCGCCGCCGCCAGGTAGCCCAGCGGGTACACGCCCCAGGTCGTGACCGTGGCGAACGCCAGGGCGCGGAAGGCCTGGCCGCTCTCGTCGTCGGCCCGTCCGCCGTAGCGCGGGCCGAGGCGGAAAAAGAGCACGTAGGGGATGACGAGGTAGCCCACCGTGGACAGCGTGCCCCAGAGCAGGTGTTTGCCCATGAGCAGGGTGCCGTCGGGGCCGATCTGCTGGTCGCCGATGCAGCCCGCCAGGACCATCCACACGTCCGCGCCGAGCAGCAGCGCGATCCAGCCGAAAATCTCGCGCGGCTTGACCTTGAGCAGCAGCACGGTCTTGAGCAACAGCAGCGGCGTGGTGACGATCCAGTCCATGTACCGGTACGGACCGATGGCAAAGAAGGCGTCGCGCACGATGTTGTGCTGGGCCACGGGGTCGGTGGCCCTCGCCGCCAGCGCCTGCATCATGTCGTGGTAGTAATAACGGATGTACCAGTAGGCCAGGCCCGCCACGAGGCAGGTCACCGCCGTCAGACCGCCGCCGGCGCGGTGCGCGGGGTGGATGCTGTTCCCCCGGGCCAGGAAAAACACGAACGCCGCCAGGAACGCGAACATCGCCGCCGTGAGGACCAGTTCCGTGACGACCGGCAGCAGCCCGACCTCGCGCGCGGTGAAAACGTTCGTCTCGAAAAACCGGGTGGCGAGGGGGAAGCTCATGCGGGCGGAAAATGCAGAATGCAGAATGCA
>CAZZYS010000179.1:0-9379 GCA_964658285.1 uncultured Verrucomicrobiota bacterium | reverse complement strand
CTGCATTCTGCATTCTGCATTCGATGCGCATCCTCATCCTCTTCGCCCACCCGGCGTTTCACCGCTCCCGCGTGCACCGGGCGTTGGCGGACGCCGTGCGCGGACTGGACGGCGTGACGTTCCGCGACCTGTACGAGGAATACTACGACTTCCAGCTCGACGTGGAATACGAGCAACGGCTCCTCGCCGCGCACGACCTCATCGTCTTCCAGCACCCGCTCTATTGGTACAGCTCGCCCGCGCTGCTCAAAGAGTGGCAGGACCTCGTGCTCGAATACGGTTTTGCCTACGGTGAACACGGGACGGCCTTGCAGGGCAAACGCTTCCTGAGCGCGCTCAGCGCGGGCGGGCCGCAGGAGGCTTACACGAGGGAAGGTTACAACCGTTTCACCCTGCGCGAATTGCTCACGCCCTTTGAACAAACCGCCCGGCTCTGCGGCATGGAATACCTGCCGCCCTTCGTCGTGCACAACGCCCGCGCCCTGGCGGACGACGAGATCGACCGGCACGCGACGGAATACCGGCGGCGGCTGGAGGCGTTGCGCGACGGGGCCGGGGCCACGACGGAAGGACTTCCACAATGAGCGGCGGACTATTTCAGGTTTTCATCTACCTGCTGGCGGCGGTCGTGTCGGTGCCGATTGCCAAACGCCTCGGCCTCGGCTCGGTGCTCGGCTACCTGTTGGCGGGCGCGGCCATCGGACCGTCGGCGCTCGGGTTGGTCGGCGAGGGCGGCGGGGCGGACCACGTCATGCACGTCGCGGAGTTCGGCGTGGTGATCCTGCTTTTCCTCATCGGCCTGGAACTGCGCCCGGCACGGCTCTGGGAACTGCGCCGGCCGGTGCTCGGCATGGGCGGGCTCCAGGTCATCGGGACGGCCGGGGCGGTGATGCTCGGAGCGATGGCGCTGGGCATGGGCTGGCGCGTGGGGCTGGCGGTGGGCCTGATCCTGTCGATGTCTTCCACGGCCATCGTGCTGCAATCGCTCGGCGAAAAGGGCCTCCTCAAGACGCGCGGCGGCGAGGCGTGTTTCGCGGTGCTGCTCTTCCAGGACCTCGCGGTGATCCCGATCCTGACCGTGCTGCCGCTGCTTTCCGCGTCGGGCCAGGCCACGCCTGCCCCCGACGAGGGCATGGCGGGCCGCTGGCTGGATACGTTGCCGGGTTGGGAGCGCGGCCTGCTGGTGGTGGCGGCGGTGGCGGTCATCGTCGCGGTCGGGCGGTACGCGTTGCGGCCGGTGTTCCGCTACATCGCGGGCACGGGGCTGCGGGAGATGTTCACCGCGACCGCGCTGGGGCTGGTCGTGGGCATCGCGCTGCTGATGCAGTCGGTCGGCATCTCGGCGGCGCTGGGCACGTTCATCGCGGGCGTCGTGCTCTCGGAGAGCGAATACCGGCACCAGCTCGAAGCCGACATCGAACCCTTCAAGGGGTTGCTGCTCGGGTTGTTCTTCATCTCGGTGGGCGCGGGGATCGATTTCCCCTTCGTGCTGCACCATCCGGGGGCGACGCTGGCGCTCGTGGTGGCATTGCTGGCGGTGAAGTTCGCCGTGCTCTTCGGCGTCGGGCGACTCTTCGGGCTGCGGCCGACGCACGATTTCCTGTTCGCCTTCGCGCTGGCGCAGGGCGGGGAGTTCGCGTTCGTGCTGCTCTCCGTCTGTGTCAACGCCAAGGTCCTGAGCGAGGCGGCCGACAACCTCCTGACGGCGGCGATTGCCCTGAGCATGGCCGCGACGCCGCTGCTGCTGGTCATCAACGACCGCATCGCGCGCCGGGTCCGCGAGCGCGAGGCGGCGGCCATCGCGGCGGAAACCAATGGCCCGGTCCGGCCGCACGACCGGGTGGACAAACGCGACCAGGGCGGGGTCATCATCGCGGGGTTCGGGCGTTTCGGCAGCGTCATCGGCCGGCTCCTGGCCGCCAACGGCGTGACGACGACCGTGCTCGAAAACGACGCCGACTGGGTGGATGCGATGCGCGAGTTCGGCGTGAAGACGTACTACGGCGACGCGACGCGCGAGGACCTGTTGCGCAGCGCGGGCGTCGAGAAGGCGAAGCTGTTCATCATCGCCATCGTGGACAAGGAGCAGTCGCTGGCGCTGGTCGATCTGTTGCGCACGGAGTTCCCGCACGTGCGGATTTTGGCGCGGGCGCGCGACCGCATCCACGCCTATGAGTTGATCCGCCACGGGCTGGAACCCGGGCAGGTCTACCGCGACACGCTGGGCACCTCGCTGGACCTGAGCGTGGACGCGTTGCGCGCGATGGGGATGCGCGGCGCGCAGGCGCTGCGGGTGGTCAAGGTCTTCCGAGAACGCGACCTGGAGGGCGTGGCCGAGTTGGCGAAGGTGTACGACGGGGACCGGAAGGTGTTCATCTCGACGGCCCGGCGGCACATCCAGAACCTCGCCAATTTGTTCAAGGCTGATGCGGCCGGGGAGCGCGGCCACCACGGCATCGACCGCGCTTGGGAAGGACCACCGCGCGTGGACGAAGAGAAACAAGGCGACGAAATTTCGGATCGCGCCTGAAATTGTTTCAACCGAACGGCCGTCAAAACCCGGCGCGGAAGCTTTGCACCACGGCTTGCGGCGTGATAGGATTTTGCCGTATGAGTCTCCAAGAGCTTGAGCACGCCGTTCAAACTCTGCCCGCACCCGAGTTCCGGGAGTTTTCGGCCTGGTTCGACGAGTGGCGCGCCGACCAGTGGGATCGTCAGATCGAACGGGATGCCTTGGCGGGCAAACTCGATCACTTGGCCGAAGCGGCTCTGGCCGAGTTTCGCGCTGGCCAGTTCACCCGGCTGCCGTGACTCATTTCGCCGCCGCCAAAAATTATCGATTGTTGCGCCGCGATCCGCGCCACGGTTCTTTGCAACTCAAACGAGTGGGCCGGTACTGGTCGGCACGCGTGGGGCTAGACTACCGGGCTCTGGCGGTGCCGGCCGAAGGCGGGCTGCTGTGGTTTTGGGTAGGTCCGCACGCAGCCTACGAGCGGATCGTGACCAGTTGAAGATCAACTTGTCTGATGCGCGGCGACGCTGGAACCCGAGCTAGTCGAGATTGCCGTTTCCAAACGCCCGTTTCCGGGCTATGGTGCCAACCTTTTGTCCCCATGAAAAAAGTCGGCATGATCTCCCTCGGTTGCGCGAAAAATCTCGTCGATGCCGAGATCATGCTCGGCAGCGTGCGCGCGCAGGGCATGGAAATCACCGCCTCGGCCGACGACGCGGACGTGCTCATCGTCAACACCTGCGCGTTCATCGATTCGGCCAAGGAAGAGTCCATCGAGGCCATCTTCCAGGCGCACGAATCCCGCGGCTTGCGCCGCCGTCCGGGCCAGAAAATCATCGTCAGCGGCTGCATGGCCCAGCGGTTTTCCACCGAACTGAGCGCCGAGATGCGCGAGGTCGATGCTTTCATGGGTCTGGATCAGGTCGCGCAAGCAGGGGAGATCGTCCGCAGTGTCCTCGAACGCACCGGGGCCGCCGCCGCCGCCGTGCCGATGTTTCGCGGACCGCTCGTCAAAGAAACCGAGCCTCTCGAAACGCTGGAGCCGCTCAACCTCGTCACGCGCGGGTCACGCTACATCCCCGACTGGGACACGCCGCGCTTCCGCCTGACTCCGGCGCACACGGCCTACGTGAAAATTGCCGAGGGCTGCAACCACCCGTGCAGTTTTTGCGTGATCCCGCAGATGCGCGGGCGGCACCGTTCGCGCACCATCGAGAGCGTGGCGCGCGAGGTCCGCGCGCTGGTCGCCGAAGGGGTCAGGGAAATCTGTCTCATCAGCCAGGACACGACGTATTTCGGGATGGACCTGTGGCAGCAAAAGGCCGGGCCGCGCCAGCCGGTGGATTCGGGTCGCGGGCCGACCCTGAGCCGACTCCTTGACGAACTCGGCGCCATCGAGGGCGACTTTTGGGTCAGGCTGCTCTACACGCACCCGGCGCATTGGAGCGACGAACTCATCGCCGCCATCGCGCGCAACGAACGGGTGGCCCGTTACGTGGACATGCCGCTCCAGCACATTCACCCGGAGATGCTCAATTTAATGCGGCGCGAGACCTCGCGCGAGCACATTGAGGACCTGATCGTGCGTCTGCGCGCGGGGATTCCGGGGCTGGCGTTGCGGACGACGTTCATCACGGGTTTCCCCGGCGAGACGGACGAGCATTTCGAGAGCCTGCTGGAGTTCATCGGAAGGGTGAAATTCGAGCGGCTGGGCGTGTTCAGCTATTCGCAGGAGGAAGGTTCGCGCGCGGCGAAGATGGAAGGGCAGATTCCCAACGCGGTCAAGCGCCGCCGCCACGCCCGCGCGATGAAGCTCCAGCAACGCGTGGCCGCCGAAATCTCTACCCGGCAGGTGGGTCGCCGGCTGCGGGTGCTGACGGACGCCCCGCTGGTCGCGCGCACGCAGGCCGACGCGCCGGAAGTCGATGGCCGCGTGCTGCTCGACGCGCCCGCGCCGGTGGGCGAATTCATCGACGTGGAAGTGACCGGCACGCAGGTCTACGATCTGGTCGCGCGGCGGGTGGAAGAAAATGCGCCGGTACTGGTTGCCCGCTGACTATTCATCATCCACGAGGAACTTCACGCCGCAAAACGTTCCAGCCGCTTCACCTGGCTCAAGCGGGCGGCAAATGTCAGCACAGCCAGGATGTCTTCGCGTTCGAGGTCTTCGTAGTCCGCAAGGATTTCGTCGGCGGTCATGCCCGAGCTGAGCAGTTCAAGAATGGTTTCGGCCGGATAGCGCAGCCCGCGCACCGTGGGCTTGCCATGACAAACCTCGGGAAGAATGGTAATGCGTTCGAGTAAGTCAGGCATTGGTCCAGAGTAAGGTCCGTCCAAACGGTGCGAAAAACAACCGTCACTTGTCTCGCAAGGGATCATCTGCCTGCATCGTTCCCAGCCGCCGGCTGAACTCCGCCGCGCCTTTTTCATTGAGGTGCAGCGCGTCGCCGAAATCCTCGTCCGCGACCCATTCCGACGCATCAAGAAAGTCCACCCCCGCCGCCCGCGCCCGCGCGCGCACCTCTCCGACATACGCGCTCCACTCCGGCCGGGAGTAGAAACGGCTCCTGTGCGCCCCACGCATCGGCATCTCGACGACCACGAACCGCATCCCGCTCGTCCTGGCAAACGCGACCATGTCCGCCACCGGTCGGCTGAACGGCGCGTGCCCATCGGCCGCCGCGCGGCAGTCCCGCGTGAAATCCTCGTCGTGTTGCGCTTCGAGCAGACCGAAATCCGCCGCGCGTCCGAAGCGGTTGGTTTCCGCCGCCGGGCCCATGCCGAGGCCGCCCAGCGTGCGCCGCAGCCGCTCGACGCGCGCCCACAAAGTCCCCCGGTCCACCACCAACGGCAGGCGGGCAACGAGCCGGATGCGCCACGCGGTCCACGGGTCGCCGGGGGCGAGCAGACGGATGGCGGTTTCGCGGTCGAGATAATGGTCGAGCGCGCGGTTGCCGGAGAGTTCGGCGAAATCGGTCGGGATCGTGTCGGTGAGCTGCGTGTCGTAGAACCCGTAGAACACCCGCCGCGCACCCAGGCGCGACGCGTGGCGCAAAAGGAGGTCGTGCTCCACCGGGCTGCTGCCACCGAGCGCGATGTTCAATCCCTTTCGTCCGCCACCCGCCGCCTGCTGGTAGGCTGGCAGGTCGAGCCCGGCCGCCATCAGCGAATTGCCCGCGAAGAGGTCATCGACGGGCGGCGCGGCGGCGCTGATCTCGCGGATGAGCGTCCGCGACGGATCGTGGCGCAGGTAGAGGCTGCCGGCCACGTTGAGCGCGACGAGACCCAGCGCGAAGACCGCGATTTGCCCGAGGAAAAAACGTCGTCCCATGAAAATCAGAAATCGATGTAGATGAATTTCGACGACTGGCCGCAGAAAAGCAGGACCACACCCGCCAGCAACGTCCACAGGAGACCCCACGCCAGCGATTGCAGGGGCCAGGACAGACCCACCGGCGGGTGGTCACGGCTGCCGCTGAGGTATTCGGCGGCGTGTTTGGTCCAGGCGAGGAATTTCATGGTCAATCGAGGGTTATCCTAACAACAGGCGGCGGTAGAAGAGGGCGGCCGTCGGCAGGTCCATCGCAAAGAACGCCCAGCCGAGGTTCACGGCCGCGTACGTCAGCGCCCAGCCGCCCAGCCGTCGCGGCCACGAGGGGTGGACCGCCTCCGGCGCGAGCGGCTCGGCGTTCGTCTGCGCGAGCGGCGCGTCGGCGGGGAGCGGACGGCGGCCGGACCACAGGCGTTGGATGATTAAAAGAGTCCCGTGCCACGCGCCCCAGACGACGAAGTTCGCCCCCGCCCCGTGCCAGACCCCGCTGGCCAGCATCACAATCATGACGTTGCGGCACACGAAGGGCACGCTGCCGCGCGAACCGCCCACCGGGATGAACACATAATCCACCAGCCAGTGATAGAGCGAGATGTGCCAGTGTTTCCAAAACTCGGCGATGTTCGTGCGGAAGTACGGCCAGTCGAAGTTCTCCGGGATTTTCAACCCGAACAGCCGCCCCGAGCCGATGGCGATGTCCGAATACGCGGAGAAATCGAAGTAGATTTTCCAGCCGTAGGCGAATAGCCACAACAGCAAGACGCCGCGGCCCGAGGCGCGGGCGATGTCGGCGGCGTTGAGATGATCGGTGACGCTGGTGAGCAGGTCGGCCACGGCGAATTTCTTGGCGAGGCCGAAGAGGATGCGCGTGAGGCCGCGGTTCCAATCGGTGACCCAGTCGCGGCTCGGCCGGCGCAGGCACGGCGCGAAATCCTGGAACCGCTTGATCGGCCCCGCCACCATCGTCGGGAAAAAGAAGATGAACGCGAGGTATTCGCCGAGCGTGCCGCGCTCCACCCGGCCCTTGTAACGGTCCACGGCGTAGTGGATGAACTCGAAGGTAAAGAACGAAATGCCCAGCGGCAAAAACGCCCCGCGCCACGCGAACGGGTTGGCGTGGGAGAACGGCGCGCTCACCAGGCCGGTGAGGAAGTTCCAATACTTGAAGACCGCCAGCGCGCCCAGACTGACCGCCACCCCCGCCAGACACCACCGTGCCCCTTGGTGATACAGCCGGCTGATGAACGCCTCCCAGACAAATAACCCCAGGCACGCCGCGCCGAACACCCCGCCCGGCAGCCCCAGCGAAAAGAACACGAAGAACGCCGCGCCCGACCCCACGCACACCCAGGGCCGCACCGCCGGCGAGGCCAGCCGGAACCACACCGCCGCCGGCAGCAGGAACCAAAAGAAATACGCGAGGGTGTTGAAAATCATGCGCGGACGGTCGGGCCGGCAGCGATCAAAGCAGGGGGCGCGCCGGATGGGCAAGCGCGTTGTCGGGGCCGGGTCAGGCCGGGAAATCCGTCGGCCGGTAGCCCACGCGGACAATCGAGCACGTCTCGACGGCGCGCAGCCCCAGGCGCGCCGCTTCCGCGAGGAGTTCGTCGCTCTCCGCGCCGGGATTGATCCAGAGTTCGCCGGGCCGCTGGGCCGCGATGGCGGGCAGCAGTTTCACGCCGACGGCCGCCGGGACGTACAGGCTCACCACGTCGAGCGGCTCGGCGATGTCCGCGACGGACCCCACGGTGGGCAATGCCTCGACGGTGGGTTCGTGCGGGTTCACCGGAAACACCCGCCAGCCTGCCCGCACGAAGGCGCGCACGCCTTTGTTGCCGAATTTACGCCGGTCGGTGGATGCGCCGACGACCGCCACGGACTTCATCCTTTTTTAGTGTCCGCCGGGATTGGGGTTGGGCGTGGCGATGTGCACGACCTTGTGCTTGCCGTTGAGCGCCTGGTCAGCGCCTTCGATGAAAGTTTTATAGAACTCGACGAACCCGGCGGCCACCGCTCCGATAATCATGCACAGGACCACTTTCTGGAGAAAACCGTTTTGCATAAAAAGGGGCTGACCCTTCACAAAGCAGCAATCGCGCCGCGGCTCACCAGAATCCCCACTGGTGGGTGTACATCACGTAGCCGCCGAGCAGCGCGTTGGTCACCGCATGGGCTGCCACGCACGCCGGCAGGCTGCGCGTGCGGATCGCCACGAGGTTGTAGAGCAGCCCGGTGACCAGCGCCGCCGGCCAGTCGGGCCGGGAATGCTCCAGCATGAAACCGAGCGTCACCACGCCGAAGGACAGCGGCGTCCACGTCCCGAACGGCACGGACAGGAAATCCTCGCGCACGAAATAGCGCAGCAGGAACGCGCGCCAGAAGATTTCCTCCAGAACCGGCACGACCGCCACCAACCGCACGAACCGCAGCGCCACCGTCACCCAGTACAACGCGCCGCCACCGTCGGCAGCCGGGTCAGCACCCAGCAGCCGCGTCGGATCGAACCCGCCCTCCGTGCGCGGCGCGGCGTGGAAAATCGCTTGCGGCGATACCCAGATCGCAAAAACGATCAGGCCGACGACCACGCCGAAAATCGCCAGCGAGGTGGGCAGCCGCGCGGGCGGGTAATCGCGGCGAAAATACAGCAGCATCCCCGCGCAAACGAGTGTCTGGAGCGGGTAGACCCAGAGTTCCGGCGCGGCGCGCCAGAGCGGGGTGTCGGCCGTGGGCGTGCCGGGCCGCAGGAGACCGGCCAGGCCGATGAAAAGGATGAACAGGAAGAACGGCCCCGCGTAGGCCAGCAGCGCGCGGTTGGAAGCACCGGGAACAGCGGAGGAAGGAGCGGGGGCGGGGTCCATTCAAAAGCAAGAACGGGGCGGGAACCCCAAATGGCTGCCGCCCCGGTCGGTTTGCCACGGATTCGCCCCGCGCGTGGCGAGGAAAATGCTGTAACAAACGTCGCCATGCCCTTGGAAAACACCGCTACCGCCATCGCCTTTCCCGAAGCCCGGACGATTGCCGCGCCCCGGCGCGAGAAGCGTCTGGTGCCCGCCGCGCCGAAACCCCGGACCCGTCCCGCGGTCGCGGTGCTCGTGCCGACGCACCGCCCGGCGACCTGCGTGCCACAGATGACGGCCGTCGAGAGCAAGGTTGCCGCGTTGCAGGACCCGGCGGACATCCTCAAGGTCTTGCATACCGAGGCGACCCTGCGCCGTGCGCAACGTCTTTCGGGTCACGGAGACGCCCAGCGCCAGACGATCCGGTTGTTGAGCATCTGCATGTTGTTTGCCCTGCTGGCCGCCGCCATTGGCGCGGGGTGGTATCTGCAAACGTCCCTGCAAGCCAGCCGCCGCACGCACCATCCGGCCGCCGTCGGCACGCCCGCGATGCACTGAGAAAGCATGTGAGAAAGTTCTGAGCAGGCCGCCTGCGGCCGGTCGTTCCGGCAAAGGTAGGGATGGCTCTCCGAGCCAGTCCCTATTTAGCTTGGATGACCAACGTGCAAATGACACGCCTTCTGGAAAATTAGGGACTGG
>CAZZYS010000178.1:0-9390 GCA_964658285.1 uncultured Verrucomicrobiota bacterium | reverse complement strand
CTCCCGGACTAACCGCTGTGCTGCGACTGCTGTTGGTCGATCATGCTTCCTGGACACCCGAGGAACGCAAGACGGTCGGCAGCTTCCTCCACGGGCTGATCCAGATCGAGCAGATGGCCCATCCCACGGCGACCACGGCCGACCAATTGCTCGGTGCCCTCGATTATCGCAAGTGGTACACTTTTTTCGCGGAACGCTACCATCACAACCGCTGGGAGCGCCTGACCAAAAAACGCTATGGCACCGGCTCGGTCGGCGAAAAAGCGTTGATGCTGACCATCCCGCAGATGGCCGCAGCGGCATCCCACTACAAGAGCGCGGTTCCGCATGCGCCGCGCTTCATTTTGCTCGACGAGGCTTTCTCGGGAATCGACGCACCCACCCGCGCGCGGTGCATGGGATTGTTGGAATCGTTCGATCTCGACCTCATCATGACGAGCGAGCGGGAATGGGGTGCCCACGCCACGATTTCCGGCATCGCGATCTACCAACTCGTCGCCGACGCGGAAGCGGTGGCCGCGACGAGGTGGGTGTGGAACGGCACCAAAACGATGCTTGCGCCCGTGCCCGACACCCCCGAACTCCGCCTGGAAACGTGAACACTCAACAAGAGAAGGTAGTTGCCATTTTTTCCGCGCCGGGTTGGTCGCGCTTCATCGACAAACTCACCGGATACCGTGACCAGGGCCGGACGCTGCCTGATAGTGTGACCCTGCCGACGCCGACCGGGGAAGAACGTCTTCACCACGCACGCCTTTTGCGTCGGCCGAATCCCAGTTTGGCTGGAGGATTGCGCTACGATCTTGCCAAGATCCTCGCCGCGTTGCAGTCCACGCAGATTACATTCGGTTGGGATGAGATCCTCGCCACCCTGCGCGGTCCGATCCCGGCGGCACGGCTCGCGGCAAGAACCACCGAGCAGGCTTGGCAGGTGTTCTGGCCGCGCGCTGCCGCCCTGGTGGATCACCACCCTTTTCCAGAGGATCGGGCATGGCTCGAGTCGCTGCGCCGTGATACGACGTTGAGACGTTTGAGCAAAGGCGACGTGGTGCTCGCCGCACGATGTCTGGAAGACAGCATCCGCTTGCTGCACGCGCTGCCGCTGCCTGACGACCAACCGCTGGCGAGCGTCGCGGCGCGCTACGGTGGAAGTAGCCACGCACTGGATCCCGCGGCTGCTATGTCCACCCTGGTGTTGCGTGGTCTCGCGCTGAGGCAAAATCGTTCCACGCCATCCCGTTCGGATGAACGGCGCGAATTGTGGGCAGCCTACCGCGTCGTCTGCGACGAATTGAGTGCCCCCGTGCTCACCTTCAATCTCGCGCTCGTCGGCGACACGGTGACGTCACGTCTCGTTGCGTTAGCCTCCTTGGCGAACCAGCCCGTGCACCTCACGAGCCGAATCCTTTGGGCGACCGATTGGACGCGGGTCATCTGCCCGCCGAGCGCGTTCGTATGTGAGAACCCGACGATCGTAAAAATGGCGGCGGATAAGCTCGGTTCTCGTTGTCCGCCATTGGTCTGCGTGGACGGCGAACCGAAACCGGCCGCCCGTCTATTGCTGCGCCGACTGCGTGCCGGCGGCACGGCGCTATTCTACCACGGCGATTTCGACTGGCCCGGTCTTGCGATTGCGGAGCGTATTTTCCGTGAGTTCGGCGCGCTACCATGGTGCTTCGATGCAGAGTCGTATTGTGAAGCTGCCGCAAATCCGGGACGCCCCTTGCTCGGAAAACTCACTCCAAGTCCGTGGTCTCCGAAGCTCGCGGAAACCATGCATCGCGTCGGCATGGCCTACGATGAAGAATCGCTGGCCGAGGCTTTGCTGACCGATCTCGACAGGAGGGTTTCTGAAAATTAGCCGCCGCTCACTGTATTTTACGCTGCGGCAAGGTGGCGCAAGGTGACGGTCTGGAAATCCGATCCGACAAGACGCGTGAAGAGGCAAGTGCCCTCAGCGGCGTTCGTGGTGAATATGTGCTTGGCGACCGCACGGTATGCCTGCACGGCCTTGGGATCAGAATGGCCATAACAACTATCGACCCCCGCGCTGATCAGCACCGTATCAGGATTAATCAGGAGAAGATTCTTGGCGTTCACTCCGTTGCGGGAACCGTGGTGAGGAGCAGAGAGCACATCCGAAGCGAGGTGCGATCCGAAGAACCGGTTGATTTTGTCCCACCGCTCCGTTTCGGTGTCGCCCGTGATGAGGTAGCGGAAGCCCGTTGGATCGAATCCCGTCACTTTTAGCACGATGCTGCTGTTGTTCGGGGAACTCATGTCTCCCACGTGCGGTGGAAACAGTTCGAGAAAAAAACCGGGTCAGGCCGGTGAGGAGACGGTTATCGGCTCTGTTGACATGGACCGAAATGCGCCGGAGCGGAGAACCCGTGTACGCACGGCGTGCCGCGTGTCGATCAATGGTCTTGAACACCAGGGTGGCTGCCTCCGTATCTTTCTAGTAGGTGGGTTACATCACCCAATCGGGCCGGTGGTGCGTCAGAACAGGATCCACGCCCGCCGGCGAGGCATGATCGTCGTCCAAGCCCGTCAAAATCAGACCGCGAACTTTGCACTTGGACAGGTGGTGATTGAGGCTCCGCTCGATTTGTTCGCGCTTGGCTCCGTCGCGGTCGGCGATGTCGGCGGCGTGCACCTGCGCGCAGAGGACCAGCCAAAAGATGGCGTCGCAGATCAGCCGCCGCGCGTGCTTGCGCGGTCGGCCGCCCTGCTTGGCTGACGGCAAGAGCCGCGCCAGCTTCTTCCATTCGCGGTCGCTCAAATCGGTGGCGTACACGAGGATCTTCATCCTCTAAATTGCCACCAAAACACCCCTTTTCAGACGCCCTCTAGCGTGCCGCCGTCCCGGGCCGGAGTTCCAGCCGGTACTTTACCGTGCCGGGCAGGAACGGCGAGGGTTTGCCGTCGGTCCAGTTGTCGTGTCCAGCGCGGTAGAAGCGCGAGAACGGATGCCCGCTGGCCCCACCCGGCTGTTCGTAAATCCCCTCGTCCTCACGCCCGGGCGAGACCACCATCCGCATCGACGCGCCGAAGTTCGGCGTCTGTACGCGCGGCATGTTGGCATCGCCCGGAAGTTCGCGCGCGGGCATGTTCAGCCAGCGGGCAAAACGCGCGGGCAACGCCCCGCTCAGCGGATGCCGCATGGCAAGAACGTTATAGCGCCCCCAGGTGCACTCCCCCAGAGGCAGTGCGTCGGGCTGCAGGTGCTCGCCGAACCGGGCGGTCAGGTGCGCCGCACGCACCAGGAAATCATCCCACGAGGCGGCGGACGCCGGGAGCAGGTGGGCGGGCCGCTCGTTGAGGATGCTCCAGAGCGGCTGTTCGACGTTCGCTCCCAACCGGGCCACGGGATCGCGCTTTAGCACCGGATCGAGGATCGGGTTGACGACCATCGTCGTGACCACCCGCCGGAAGTCGCGCAGCAGCCGGTAACCGGCCGCGTTCACCGAGGCGTGGCCATCCCACGCCCGCACGATTTCGCGCAACTCTTCCAGGTCAGGCTGCCCCTCGACGGCTGCGTCGCTGAGGGTGCGGTTGAACAACTCGCGCCAGCGCGTGAGGTAGAGCGCCTCGTCGTCGAGCTGGACCGCCAGGAGGTCCGCCGGTTTCGCCGTGCGGCCCGCCAGTGCCGAGAGCCGGTCGCGGATCTGCCCCGAACGGTAGGGTCCGTCGTAGCCGGCGTCACCGAGGACAGCCAACATCTCGCCGCCGACAGCCCGGTTGTTCGCCGACCAGAGCTGGCCAGCGGCGGGGTTGCGAATGACGGGCACCTGCTCCGGCGGCACGAAACCGTCCCAGCGCCGGGTGCCGTCCGCCCAGCTTTGCGGCGTGTGACCGTCAAACCCCACCCGGCGCGGCACGCGGCCGATGATCGTCCACGCGACGTTGCCGTTGCGGTCGCCCACGAGGAAATTCTGCGGATGGATGCCGCTGCGGTGGGCGATGGCCATCGCCTCGTCCACGTCGCGGGCGGTCATCAGATCGGCCGCCTCGTAGTTGATCCCGCCCGGATCGTACTCCGACCAGTGACGCGCGTACACCGGCCCACCCCTCCCCGGCCGGGTGAGCAGCGGGCCCCAGCGCGTCATGGTCACCTCGCACGTCTGTGGCGGGCCGCCGTGGACGCCGATGGACTCCCGCACCACCTCGAACGCTTCCCAGCCGTCGCCGTCGGGCACGCGGTAACGGCCCGGGTCTGCCGGATCGATCTCGACCATGACGAGGTCGCAGGTGTCGATGTAGCCGTTCGTGAATCCCCAGGCCACGTTGCCGTTGCTGCCCAGGATGATCCCCGTCACGCCGGGCAGGGTGGCCCCCGTGGCCGTCAGGTCGGGCAGGACGAGCGAGGCACGATACCAGATGTCCGGCACCGCCAGTTGCAGGTGCGGATCGTTGGCCACCAGCGCCCCGCCCCCCGCGGTGCGAGCGCCGGACAGAGCGAACGAGTTCGAGCCGGGCAGCGCGTCGGTGCCGGGAGCGACGGCCGCCGTCAGGATCGGCACCGGCGGACGGTCGTCCGGGGCGAGTGGCCGGGGAGTCAGGTGGGCCGCGTCGGGCACAGGCGGCGCGGGGGCGTTGGAGCCGTCGAGGGCGGCGCTGCGTTCGGTGACGAGCGGACGCAGGAAAGCGAGCGCCTCTTCGCCGTAAGTCTGCGCGATGGCCAGGCGGGAGCGTTCGTCGTTGCCGTCGGTTTCCAGGGTCATCGCCATCGCGTCCACGACCAGCACGCAATCCTCGCGCGTCCACGGCCGGGGCGTGGCACGCAGGGCGAGGTATTCCCAAGGTCGCGCGCCGAGGGACGCGAGGCCGGCGTTGACCCCGGCTACGTAGGCGTCGATCTGGCGAGTCTGGGCGGGCGTCATCGCCTGCAAGACCGCCGCGACCCGGCGGCGGAAAAGGTGCTGGCGGGATTCCCGGTCGATGGCAACCGTCAGCGGACCGAAAAGCTCGGAAAGTTCGCCCGCGCCCTCCCGCCGCAGCAGGTCCATCTGGAAAAAGCGGTCCTGCGCGTGGAGGAAACCCAGCGCGCGGGCGAGGTCGTCGCGGTTGCGGGCGCGGATCGTCGGCACGCCGTCGGCGTCGCGTTCGACCGTGACCGCCTCCGTCAGTCCCGCCAACGGCCGGGAGCCGTCGAGCGTCGGCAGGCTGGCCCTCACCAGCAGCCATCCCGCCACCGGCGCGAGGAGAACAAGTAGCACCAACCCGGCGAGCAACCGGAGGCAAATGCGCAGAATTCGGGAACGGAAACGAGCCACGGCCCGGCGATGAAAGAGCAAAAGGCGTCGGCAGAAAAGGCAAAAATGTACAATATCTGCCGCTCGCTATCCGCCGCCCAGCGTCACCGCCCGGCGGTAGGCCTCGCGCAAGCGGGCGCGGTAGCTGTCCCAGGTGAAATGCTCCAGCGCGCGCGCCCGGGCGGCCTGCCGCATCGGTCCGAGGAGTTCGGGGTGGCGGTACAGGTGCTCGATGGAGGCGCACAAGGCGTCCACGTCGTTGACCGGCACGTTCAGGCCGTTGAAACCGTCGATCACCACGTCGCCCGCTTCGCGTGTCGTGATCTGTGGCAACCCGCACGCCGCCGCCTCGCAGGTCGTCTTGGCGCAACCCTCGCACTGCGAGGGAAAAACGTGGACGGTGGCCGCGCGATAATGATCCTCCACCCGTGGCGTCTTGCCGACGACGCGCACGTTCCGCCGGCCATATTTTACCAGGAACGGCTCGATCTCCTCGTGGACGTGGCCGACGAGCACGAGTTCGGCGTCGCGCAGGTCGAGCCGTTGCCACGCTTCGAGCAGCCTGTGCACGCCTTTGCGCTGGATCAACGCTCCGACGAACAGCGCGCGAAACAGCGGGGGCGGTTCGCCGGGCTGGAACCGGGCCACGTCCGCCCCCTCGTCGGTGTTGAAAACTCGCTCGGGGGCAAACCCCGAAGCCAGGAAGGTCTCCGTCGCGTAGGTCGAACGGGTAAGCACGACCGTGGCGCGGCGGTACTCCTCCCGCAGGCGTTCGGGCCGGACCGGCAGCCGGTCCAGCCAGCGACGCGGGAGCACACGTCCCGCAAAACCGCCGGGGGGCGGGATCGTCTCGTGTTTGCGAAAGCCATGATCGACGTGCCAGGTCGGGATGTCGAGCACGCTGGGCAAACGCCGCGCGGACGCCTCGCGGAGCGCCTCCAGACTGTCGCCCGCCCAACCGTGGAAAAAATCGTAGCGGCCGGTGCGAAGTTCCCGCGCGGCGGTCCGCCCGGCGGCATGTCGTTTCGCCCCGTAATAATAGGGCCGGTCCAGAAAAGACAGCAGCCGCACCGGCGACCAGCGCAGGGAATGCACCTTCCCGTCGGGGATGTCCGCGCAACGGTTCTGGTACGCGACCGCCCTGCCGAGGTAGCCGCCGGCCAGCGGGAGGCGGAGTTGTTCCTGCGCGCAAAGGTCCAGGCCGATGCCGCCGATCCGCGCGCTCGTGGTGAACAGGAGTTGGCGAGGCAGCCCGTCGGACTCGGCGGGGGCGGGCGAGGAATCGTTCATCGGGACGGCGAACTCCAAACGAACGCGAACCCGCCCGGCGCGCAAGGGTCTGTCTTTCCGCTTTGAAGCGAGCGCGCGGTTGCGGCATGGTCCTGCCAATGCACATCGGTCTGGCACGGCGGGGCTATTCGCCGACGGGCGGCGCGGAGAATTACCTCCGGCGACTCGGCGCGGCCCTCGCGGCGGCGGGGCATCGTTCCACGCTGTTCGCCAGCCCGGAATGGCCCCGCGCACAATGGCCGGCGGACGCGGGGTTCGAGACCGTGCGCGGCGGCGGTCCGCGGGCGTTCGCCGACGGTCTCGCCTCCCTGGAGCCGCGCCGGCGTTGCGACCTGCTCGTCAGTCTGGAACGGCTTTGGAGCTGCGATTGCTACCGTGCCGGCGACGGCGTGCATCGCGCCTGGCTGGAACGCCGCGCGCGCGTCGAGCCCGTCTGGCAAAGCCGCCTCCGCCGCTGGAACCCGAAACACCGCCAGCTCCTTGCCCTGGAAGACTCGCTCTTCGGTCGGGACGGCGCACGGGTCGTCATCGCCAACTCGCATCTGGTCCGACGCGAGATCAGCGAGCATTATCCCGCCTGTCCGCCGAACCGGATCGAGGTGGTTTACAACGGTCTGCCGTCCGAGCATTTCCAGCCGCTCGACGCCGGGGCGCGGGAACGCTCCCGCCGCCGGCTCGGTCTGGAGCCGGACGACTTCGCCCTGCTCTTCGCGGGCACCGGTTGGGAGCGCAAGGGACTTGCGTGCGCCCTGGCGGCGCTGGCCCGGTTGCCGGCGTCCCCACGGCCACGGCTGCTCGTCGCGGGGAAAGGCAATCCCCGCCCCGTCCTGCGGCGGTCGGACCGGCGCGGGGCGGACCGGGTTCGCTTCCTCGGTCCGCTCCATGACATGAAGGCGGTGTACGCGGCGGCCGATGTGTTCGTGCTGCCGACGATCTACGATCCATTCTCCAACGCCTGCCTCGAAGCACTCGCGGCCGGGTTGCCGGTGCTGACCACCCGCGCCAACGGTTTCGCGGAAATCCTCGCCCCCGGCGTGGACGGCGACGTGTTCGAGGCCGGGGACAGCGAGGCGCTGGCGGATGGGCTCACCCGTTGGTCCGACCCGGCGCGCCGCACGGCGGCTCGCGGTTCTTGCGCCGCAAAGGCCGCCGCTTTCTCCATCGAGCGAAACGTTGCGGAAACGCTGAACATTCTCGCGCGGTTGGCGTCCAATTCGCCAGCACCGCCCGCTTGAACCCACCGCGCCCGGAATCTGCCGAGTTTCCGGCACTTGCGATTGCCCCACGCAACGGATTGTGGCAGGGTCGTTGCACAACCACTACGGGACGCACTCGCGTGACACCCAATACCGCCTATCCCCAGGACGTGGCCGCGGTCATCCTCGACCGCTGGCAGCGCGTGCAATCGGGCCAGGAACGCGGCCCGAACCCGTGGCTCGACCAGCCCCCGAGCCAGGACGCGCTCGCCCGGCTCGTGCAAGTCTGTTACCAGGCCAGCCTGTTGCGCGAAGAACTGCGGCCGGTGACCTTCCGCGTGATCCTCGCCGAACCGGGCATGTTCCCCTGCGACCAGGGACCGCCCGAGGGCCTGCACTGCCTGCGGTTCTCGCGGACGCGGCCCTTCAACCCGCTGGAAGCCCGGCGCTTGTCCCCGGCGGCGAACTTCAACCGCTCGCTCATCGGAGTTTGCCTGGACGACAAACGCGAAGCCCCGCGCATCTGGGGCATCTTGCACTCCGGCCTGCGCTGGCTCCAGAACGCCCACGGCGGACGCGGCCGGGCGCAGACGCTGCCGCCCGCGCTGGTCGTGAGCGTGACCGCGCCGGGGCAGATCACGGTGGGGTTCGGCTCGGAGTTCATCGCCCGCGCGGAGGGCGGCCGGCTGGTGGGGCCGGGGGCCAACGTGTTCGATTCCAACTGGATCAGGCAGACCTTCGAACCGGTGCGCACCGATCTTTTCGACCTCCACAACGAGGCCCGCGCCAAGCGCGGCGCGAACTGGGCCCCGCTCGATCCGATGCTCGTGCGGATCATCTCCCAGCACGCCGTCAAACGGTTGATCTCGGCCCTGCGCAGCGCCCATCACGGGGCGACGATCCTGTTTTTACCGGACGAATTCGCCACGGAACTCGGCGAGTCGAACCGGTACATCGACCTCAAATACCGGTTCGACGACGGCGAGCCGCGCAAGCGTTTCCGTACGCTGGTGGTCAACATCATGAACCGCGTCGCCGAGCTGTACGCCGGTTCCAAGGAAACCGTCGGCTGGCTGGAATACGCGCTCAGCAACGACGAGAACCTGGCCGCTTTCGACGAGGCGATCTTCGAGATGGCCTACCTGGTGGCCGGTTGCGCGGAGGTGGACGGGGCGGTGGTCTTGACGAAGAGTTTCGAGCTGCTCGGATTTGGCGGAGAGATCAGCGGCGAACTGCCCGGCGTCGTGGCCGTGCGGCGGGCGTTGGACCTCGAAGGCGAGCAGGGCGAGGAGGAATTTACCGAAAGCGTCGGCACGCGGCATCGTTCGGCGTACCGGTTGTGCCTCGCCGCGCCGGACGCGATGGCGATTGTGATTTCGCAGGACGGAGGAGTGCGGATCGTCCGCAGCCGCGACGGGATCGTGACGTATTGGGACCAGGCGTCCACCACGTCGCTGGATATTTGACCGGGGGTGAAGGGTAGTTGCGTGTCCGATGCTTCCCTGTTCCATGCCGTTGGCGGCGATCCGTTGGGAGTTGTCATGGGCAAGCAGGGACGGCAGAGGCTTGTTCGCCTGCGGCAGATGCTCAAGCAAGAACGACTGAAACTGAATCAAACGTGGCGGGTGCTCAAGCGGACAGGGCAGATG
>CAZZYS010000177.1:0-9477 GCA_964658285.1 uncultured Verrucomicrobiota bacterium | reverse complement strand
AAAGAAATACTCTAACGCGCCGCCGGGGTGGGGGACGACAGGGGCACGTCCCGCACGATCACCTCGGCCTTCGTCGGCGTGACGAGTTCGGTCAGGCGCGCGGCCCACTTGTCGAAATCCGGGTGATCGGGGTGCGCCCTGATGAGCGCCAGCATGTCCGCTACAGTGCGGTTCAGGTCGCCGAGGGCCAGTTCGTCCTCTGCCCGGTTCCAGAGCAGGGTGGGCCGGCGAACCATGTTGAACTTGTTGGTGGCGAGGCCGTTCGACTTCTGATCGATCTGCGAGGCTTCGGTCTGAATCTTGTTGTCCCAATAGGCGAGCAGACGCGGGTCTTTCTCCAGACGCAGTTCGGGCAGGATCGTCTTTTGGAAGATGCCGTCCACGTTGAAGAGCTGGGTCTCCCAGTCGGGCAGGCCGTTGATGTAAGGCCCGATCTGGAAGTATTTCACGAAAACGTTGTCGTTGAGTGATTTATCGGCCATCTTGAACGTCCAGATCGTGTCGAAGTTGGCGATCACCTGGCTGGTATAATCATAGAGCGCCGGGAGCTGATCCTTGGTCTTGACTCCCATGTAGTGTTGCCACGTCAGGCTGATGTAGGAGAGTTGCAGCCGCAGGACGTTGGCAAAACCCCGGTCGCGCAGCAGTTCGCCGTTCTGCTTGCGCCATTCGCCAATCTTCGCGCCCTCGTTGCCCTTGCCCTGGAATTCCACCGCCGCGACGGCCTGATCGTATGCCTTGACCGGATCGGCCAGCGCGGCCCGGATCGATTCGAGCACCTGGCCTTTCTCCTTGGAGACGGCCTGCGCCTGTTTGGTCTTGATGTCCTTGAGCGCGGCCAGGACGGCGGCGGCGTCGATGGGCGGGGCGGGCTGTTGGGCGCGGAGCGGCAGGACCGCGCACAACAGCGCCGACGGGACGAGGAGCAGAGAACGGGGGAACGTCATCAACGCGATCTTACAAGCAGGCGTGGCCGGATGGCAATCCGTTAACGAACCCGGACCCGCCCAAACAAAACGCGCATCCCCCGGAGGCCGGAGGATGCGCGCGATGAAGATCTATTCTTATCTGCCGGTCCGCTCAGGCCGGGATCACCACGCTCTTGTCCTTCGGGATGGCGTCGTACGTGGCCGCGTCGATCTTCAAGTGCGACATCACCAGCGTCTTCGGGGTGTGCGTGATCCACTCCGTGAACGACAGGTCCTGGTAGTGCGGGGCCTTGAAGACCTCCAGGAACTCCAGGTCCTCGGTGCCGGTGTTCTCGATGTAATGGCCCACGTTGTTGCCCACGGCTCCCACGTCGCCCGCCTGGAAATCCATCGTCCGGGCGCGGTTGCCGGCGGTGAAGACCGTCATGCGGGCCTTGCCCCGGACGTAGTATTGCCATTCGTCCGAGTTCGGGTGCCAATGCAACTCGCGGATGCCGCCCGGCTTCACAATCACTTTTGCGGCGGCGATGGTCGTGGAAATCGGGAATTTCTTCGAGTCGTTGATGGTCGCGTTGCCGCTCTTGGTCTCCTTGTCGGGTTTGTCCTTGGACATGTAATACGTGAATTTCGTGTTCGAGTAGCCCAGGCTGCCGGCAGCCTGTTTGCGTTCCTCGTCGAGCGCCTTGAACGGGGCCGCGAAGAAAATGAACTGCTCCTCCTTCGGGATGTGCGCCAGCGCCTCGACGGACACGCCCATGTTCTTGGCCAACACCTCTTTCGGCGTGCGCGCCACCCACTCCGAGATCAGGAACGTCTCGTACTCGTTGAACTTGCCGTCGTCGAACACGAGCAGGAACTCGCAGCCGTTGCCTTCCGATTCCGGCCCGGCCTGGATGGAGTGCGGGATGCCCGGCGGGAAGTACCACAGGTCGCCCGGCCCCACGTCGTCCACGAACGCCTTGCCGTCATAATCGACGCAGGTCACGCGCGCCTTGCCTTCGAGCATGTAGGCCCATTCGGCGGACTTGTGCCAGTGGAGCTCGCGGCAGCCGTTGGGCAGCAGGCGCATGTTGACGCCCGCCATCTCCGGGGAGGTGACGAGGTCCTTGTACGTGACCTGCCGCGCCCAGCCGGCGTCGGAGGTCTTCTTGCGGGCGAACGCGTACGGGTATTTGAAAGGATCGACGTTGCCGTGGTCGGTCGGCGGCGAGAACGTCGAGTCGAAGTTCTCTCCTTGGAGGCTCTGGTTTTGCGGCCCGAGGATGCTGTGCTTGGGGTCCTTGGGATTGACAACGAGTTCCGTGTTCGTCTCCTCGGCGGCTTGCGCGCGGGCGGCGAGGAACAGGGCACCGCTGGCGGCAGCGGCTTTTTTCAACAGATCACGACGGGTGATGGGGTCCATGAGGGTGGGGTTGTTACTGGTTGGGGATCAAACTGCACGGTCAACGTCTGACCGGCTGCGCGAATTGTCTATGGACTGAATCGACGGACAGTTGAAAAAGGGACTCTCAATGATCGCTGTCCGCGAAAAACCCTGCGCGCACGCGCCGGGGCGGCGTGTACGGTGGCAGGATGAACGCAAACGCACGCTGGTCTCTGACAGGCAAAAACGCGCTGGTCACCGGGGCCACCAAAGGCATCGGGCGCGCGGTGGCGGAGGAGTTCATGGAACTGGGCGCGCGGGTGTTCATCGTCGCGCGGGACGGCGGCGAGGTCGCGCAGCGGGTCGGGGAATGGGAGGAACGCGGCTGGACGGCGGCGGGCGCGTCGGCGGACATGTCCACGGCGGACGGCCGGCAAAAGGCGGTGGACGCGGCCGTGGCGGCGTTCGGCGGGGAACTGGACGTGCTCGTGAACAACGCGGGCGGCAACATCCGCAAGCGGGCACTCGATTACGGGCCGGACGAATGGAATCTCCTGATGGACCGCAACGTCACGTCCGCCTGGGAGATGAGCCGGCTGGCGTATCCGTTCCTCAAGCGCCGCGCCAACCCCGCCGAGGGCGGCAGCGCGATCATCAACGTCGGCAGCGTCGCCGGGCTGGTGGCCCTCCGCACCGGGGTGCCCTACGGCGCGAGCAAGGCGGCGATGTCGCAGATGACGCGCGGACTCGCCGGGGAATGGGCCGCCGACGGCATCCGCGTCAACGCCGTGGCACCCTGGTACATCCGCACGCCGCTGGCCGAAAGCGTGCTCAAGGACGCGGCGTACCACGCGGAGGTCGTCGCGCGCACGCCGCTGGGCCGGGTGGGCGAACCGCGCGAGGTGGCGGCGGTGGTGGCGTTCCTGGCGATGGGGGCGTCGAGCTTCGTCACCGGGCAGACGGTGGCGGCGGACGGCGGGTTCATGGCGTGGAGTTTCTAGGGGGCCGTGGGAGGCGGGAACAGCCACATTCGCACGAGCACCGTGGCGTAGGACAGGAGCGCCAGGCCGCCGCCGAGCGCGGTGTTGACCGTGCGCCGTGCCACGACCACTTGCGTGCTCAACCCCCCGAAATCCAGCAGGAACACGATGTAAGCCGTCAGGAAAACCGCGAACGCAGCGTAGTTCACGCTCGCGAGCGCGTAGGCGAGCCACGCGAACGTCACGATCAGGACGGCGACGGAGGTCGGGTCGAGGGGCAGTTCGTGGACGAGCAGCGTCGCTAGCGCGGCTCCGAGCAGGGTGCCCGCGACGCGTTCGAGCCCGCGCTGAAAGGTTTCGCGCAGGCCGGGTCTGAGCACGATGAGCGCGGTCATCGGCACCCAGTAGCCGCTGGGCAGATCGAGGTAACGCGCCAGTTCGGCCGCCGCCGCGACGGTCAGGCCCTGGCGCACGGCGAACTGGAAGGTCTCGGAGCGCGGCGTCAGCGCCTGCCGGAGCAGCGGAAGGGCCGAGTGAAGCCCGGGGAAAGGGTCGCTTTCGTCGGCGGGGTGGTCCGGCGAGTACAGTTTCCAGACCCCCACGATGAACCCCGTTTGCAGCGCGCCGCCGGCGAGGATGAGCAGCGCGCGGGAGCCGGCCAACGGCAGGCCCACCGGGTAGCCGCCGGCCACGATGGCGAAGATGCCGCATTGCAGCCCGATCCACGACGAACCCGGTCCCAGGGCCAGCAGCATCCCGCCGCCAAAGCCTGCCCACGCCGCGTTAAAGAGCGTCCCGGCCACGCCCGCGTGACCCACCAGCGAACCGGCCAGGGTGGAGACCGCCATGCCCAGCGTCGCCCACCCCATCGGAGCGATCCGCGATTGCCCCAACAACTGAAAGGAGCCGAACCCCACGGAAAACGCCCCGCTGGCCGCCACCATCCCGGCGAGCGGATTGCGGCAAACCAAACCTGCCGCGAGACAGACCGCGATGGGCACCATGCACGGCAGGGCACGACGCGCGCGGCGTTTCTGCCAGTCGAACCGGACGAAATCGCTGTTGAGGAAGGAATCCATGCGGTTTGCCGCGACGGCCCGGCGATTTACTCGGCGTCGGCACCGGCGTCGCCGGCAGGCGGGCGCGTGCGGTAGCCCGCGACGAACCGCTCCCGGAACTCCGGGAACGTCCCCGCTTCCAACGCGTCGCGGACCCGCTCCATCAGGTGCAGGTAAAAATGGAGGTTGTGCAGCGAGACGAGCCGCAAGCCCAGGATTTCTTCCGCCTTGAGCAGGTGGCGGAGATACCCCCGGCTGAATTCGCGGCACGCCGGGCACGCGCAGCCCTCCTCGATGGGACCCTGGTCCTTGAGGTAGACCGCGTTGCGCAGGTTGAGCGTGCCCGCCGCCGTGAAGGCCGTGCCGTTGCGCGCGATGCGGGTCGGCAGCACGCAATCGAACAGGTCGATGCCCCGCGCCACCATTTCGACCATCTGCGGCGGCGTGCCCAGGCCCATCGCGTAACGCGGCCGGCCGGCGGGCAGGAAGGGCTCGCTGCGCTCGACGGCGAGCATCATTTCGTCCTCGGGTTCGCCCACGGAAACGCCGCCGACCGCGTAGCCGTCCCAATCCATCGCGGCCAGCGCGCGGGCGGCCTTTTCGCGCAGGTCGGCGAAGGTCGCGCCCTGCACGATGCCGAAGCGCAGTTGCGGCCGGCCGGTGGTCTCGCTGGTCGGGTGCGCGGCGGCCCAGTCGCGGCAGCGTTGCGCCCAGCGCAGGGTCAGGTCGAGCGACTTGGCGGCGTAATCGTGTTCGCAGGGCCACGGCGGGCATTCGTCGAAGGCCATGTTGATGTCCGAGCCGAGGACGGACTGGATTTCCATCGCGGTCTCCGGGCCGATGAAGGTCGGCGTGCCGTCGAGGTGGTTCTGGAAATGGACGCCCTCCTCGGTGATGCGGCGGATTTTGGCGAGGGAGAACACCTGGTAGCCGCCCGAGTCGGTGAGGATCGGCCCGTCCCAGCGCATGAACCGATGCAGTCCGCCGAAGCCGCGCATCACGTCGAGACCAGGCCGGACGAAGAGGTGGTAAGTGTTCCCGAGAATGACCTGCGCGCGCAGGTCGCGGAGTTCGGCGGGGGACACGGCCTTGACGGTGCCCTGAGTGCCCACGGGCATGAAGGTGGGAGTCTCGATGACGCCGTGCGCGGTGGTGAGCCGCCCGCGCCGGGCGCGGGTGCGGGGAGCGTCGGTGGAGAGGAGTTGGAACATTAAATTCTTGTGCTGCGGTGAGAATTTGAGTGAAATTAGCAGGTTTAGAAAAAAACACTAAACTTTAGTAAGTTTGCTATAAATGGTCACATGAATCCAAGAAGCAATCCCTTCGCTCCCGGTGCGGGTACCCCACCACCGGAGCTGGCCGGGCGGGACGAACTGCGGGAGAAAGTGCAAATCGCCATCGAGCGCGTTCGCCGTGGTCGGTCAGCAAAGAGTATCTTGATGATTGGTCTGCGCGGGGTTGGCAAGACCGTGCTCCTCGACCGGATGCGGATGGACGCGGAGGGGGAAGGCATCGAAACCATGCGGGTCGAAGCCCCCGAAGATCGGTCCTTACCCGCCATTCTTGCTCCGCAGATGCGTGGGGTTTTGTTACGACTCTCGCATCGAGGTCAGGTGAAGGACCTCGCCGAACGCGGACTGCGGGCACTCGCAGGCTTCGCCAAGGCGTTGAAGGTAAAGTACCAGGACCTCGAAGTTGGATTGGATTTCGCTCCGGAGCCGGGGTTGGCCGACAACGGAGACCTGGAGCATGATTTGCAAACCCTGGTAGAACTCCTCGGAGCGACGGCCCAGAAAGCGGGTACGGCGGTGGTGATGTTCATCGATGAACTCCAGTACGTCGGCGAAAAGGAATTGGCGGCGCTGATCACCGCGATGCACCGGGCCGCGCAACGTCAATTGCCGGTGATGCTCGTCGGGGCAGGATTGCCTCAGCTTCCCGGGCGCATGGGCAGAGCGAAGTCCTATGCGGAACGCCTTTTCGAGTTTCCCGTGATCGGTGCGCTCATTGAATCGGCTGCTAATCTCGCCATCAAAAAACCTGTGGAAGAACTCGGTGTGAGCGTTGAGAGCGATGCGCTGGAGCTGATTTTCGAAAAAACGCATGGCTATGCTTATTTCTTGCAGGAGTGGGGTAGACACGCCTGGGACATCGCATCGGTCTCGCCCATCACGCGCCGTGATGTCGAAAATGCCTCCAGAACGGCGGTGGCAGCCCTGGACGAAAGTTTTTTCCGGGTCCGTTTGGAACGCCTCACCTCGGCAGAGAAAAGATATCTGCACGCGATGGCAGAGTTGGGGCCGGGGCCGCATCGTTCGGGTGACATCGCGGGCAAACTCGGCGGTAAGGTCACGACCTACGCACCGATCCGCAGCCAATTGATCGATAAAGGCATGATCTGGAGTCCGAACCACGGAGATACGGCGTTCACGGTGCCGCTGTTCGATCAATTCATGCTCAGAACCATGCAATTGCAGAACTGACGGTGCTGGGAACGAAGAGGAGGATCGATGCTGTTTGCCAGGTTTTCAGGAAAAATGAAAATTCCCCTTGCCGACCGTCAAAAGCCCCCTAGATTGCTCGCTCCCTGAGTGGTGTAGTCCACGAGTTCCCGCCGGCTGTCCGGCGGGTCTTTTTATCGGTGCCGTCCGGCTGCCTCGTTGCCCCCGGACCGTTACGATGGATTCCCCTACAGACGACGATCCCACGCGACCTTTCCATAAGTTAAGACCATGCCCACGATCAACCAGCTCGTCCGTTTCGGACGCAAGAAGGTGAAGGTGAAATCCAAATCACCCGCGCTCGCCAACTGTCCCCAGCGCCGCGGCGTTTGTGTGCAGGTCATGACCCGGACGCCCAAGAAGCCGAACTCGGCTCTGCGCAAGGTTGCCAAGGTTCGTCTGACCAACGGCCAGGAAGTCATCGCCTACATCCCGGGCGAAGGCCACAATTTGCAGGAACATTCCATCGTGCTGGTGCGCGGCGGCAAGGTCAAGGACCTGCCGGGCGTGCGTTACCACATCGTCCGTGGCACCCTCGATAGCCAAGGAGTCGAGAAACGCCGCCGCGGCCGTTCCAAGTACGGCGCCAAGCGTCCGAAGCCGGGTGCCGCCACCGACGCCAAGGGTGGCAAGGGCGCGCCTGCCAAGGGCAAGAAATAAGCGGTTCCTTACCAACTCAAGCTTTCACTTTTTCACGCTTATGTCTCGCCGCCGCCGCGTCCACAAAAAGGCAGAACGTCTCGATTCGCACTACGCCAGCCCGGTCGTGGCGCAGTTGATCTCGACCGTCATGATTTCGGGCAAGAAGTCCCTCGCCGAACGCATCGTTTACGGTGCTATCGAGAAGAGCCGCGAGAACTCCGACACCGTCGATCCGCTCGAAGTGCTCTACAAGGCGCTCGACAACGTGAAACCCCGCTTGGAGGTCAAGAGCCGCCGCGTGGGCGGTGCGACGTACCAGGTGCCCATCGAGGTCTCGCCCGAGCGTCAGGTCAGCCTCGCCATGCGCTGGCTGGTCGGCTACGCCAGTGCTCGCCGTGGCGTCGGCCTGACGGACGCGCTTGCCAACGAAATCCGCGACGCCGCCAACGGCCAGGGCAACGCCATTAAAAAGCGCGACGACACCCACCGCATGGCCCAGGCCAACCGTGCGTTTGCCCATTTCCGCTACTAGGCCCTTTTCCCACGATGAACCCGGAGCCGTTTGCGCTCCGGGTTTTTAGTCCCCAAACCCTTTCCTGATTTTATGGCTGCTACTCTCGAGGCGACCAAATCCGCTAATCCCAACTCGCCCAACCGCGCGTTCCCGATGGAGCGCACGCGCAACATCGGCATCGCCGCGCACATCGACGCGGGCAAGACGACGCTCACCGAGCGCATCCTTTTCTACACCGGCGCGATCCACCGCATCGGCGAGGTGCACGAAGGCACCACCGTCACCGACTGGATGGAGCAGGAGCGTGAGCGCGGCATCACGATCACGAGCGCCGCCACGACGTGTTCGTGGAAGCAACTCAAGCAGGAAGGCGTGTTCAAGCTCTACGAGGGTCAGAACATGCGCGTGAACATCATCGATACCCCCGGCCACGTGGACTTCACGGCCGAGGTCGAGCGCAGCCTGCGCGTGCTCGACGGGGCGATTGCCGTGTTCGACGCGGTGGCCGCCGTGCAGCCGCAGAGCGAGACCGTGTGGCGTCAGGCCAACAAGTACAAGGTGCCGCGCATCGGGTTCGTCAACAAGATGGACCGCATCGGGGCGAACTTCGAGAATTGCATCGAGGAGATGCGCAAGAAGCTCGGTGCCAACGCCTGGCCGATCCTCATCCCCATCGGCAAGGAAGATTACCTCAAGGGCCAGATCGACGTGCTCAACCAGAAGGCTATCGTGTACGTCGATGACAACACGATGGGCTCGACCTACAACGTCGAGGAAATCCCCGCCGAGTTGAAGGACGCCGCCGAGATGGCCTACCAGGATCTCGTCACGGCCATCGCCGATCTCGACGAGGAGGTCGGGATGCTCTTCCTCGAAGAAAAGCCCATCGCCAAGGAGCAGCTCAAGGCCGGCATCCGCCGCCAGACCATCGCCAACAAGTTCGTCCCGGTCGCGGGTGGTTCCGCGTTCAAGAACAAGGGTGTGCAGTACCTCCTTGATGCCGTCATCGACTATTTGCCCGGCCCGCTCGACATTCCGCCGGCGCAGGGCCTGGACCCCGACAACCTCGAAAACCACATCGAGGCGCTCTCGGACGACAACGCCAATTTCTGCTCGCTCGCGTTCAAGCTCTGGAGTGATCCCTTCGTGGGCAAGCTCGTGTTCTTCCGCGTTTACAGCGGCAAGCTGACCAAGGGCGACACCGTTTACAACCCGCGCACCAACAAGCGCGAGCGCATCAGCCGCATCATCCAGATTCAGGCCGACAAGCGCGAGGACATCGACACCTGTTACTCGGGCGATATCGCGGCCATCGTCGGCATCAAGAACATCACGACGGGCGACACGCTGTGCAACGAAGACCACGGCATCCTGCTGGAGCCGCCGTCGTTCCCCGACCCGGTCATCTCGATGGCCATCGAGCCGAAGACGAAGGTCGATCAGGAAAAGATGGGCAACGCGCTCCAGCGTCTTTCCGAAGAAGACCCGAC
>CAZZYS010000176.1:0-9485 GCA_964658285.1 uncultured Verrucomicrobiota bacterium | reverse complement strand
CACCGGGAAACGGCCACCAAAGGTCCGAGCCCCGGAGGGGCGGCGCTTCCGGTTTGTGGACCCGGTTCCCAGAGACGCTGCCCCTCCGGGGCTTGGACGCTTTGGCATGATATTCCGGTGGTTGGCACCACCGGCTACCCTCCGCCGTCCGTCCAAGACGAGGAAGCGGAGACGGGCGGCATCCGCAGTCCCCCGGGCGCTAAAGAAACTACATCCTCGGTGAAAATGCTCCCGTAACCTTCAATCAACTCTTCGGCGGTGGCGGCACCGGGGAGGGCGCGGCGGGTGGCGCGCCCTTCGCATCGGCGATTTTCTTGGTGATGGCCGCCGCGTCCGGATTCTTCGGGTCGAGTTCCATCGCTTTCTGCCAGGAACCGATTGCTTTCGCGGTGTCGTTCAACTTCAAGTAAATGTCGCCCAGGTGTTCGTAGACCACCGCGTCCTCGGGTTTGAGTTTTTCGACGGCTAGTTGGAGTTGCCCCAAGGCATCGTCGAACCGGTTCGTCTTGTAATAATACCAGCCGAGACTGTCAAGATAGGCACCGTTGTCGGGTTCGATCTCGATGGCCTTTTTGATGAGGTCTCCACCTTCTTCAATGTTCTGGTCGTGATCCACCCACATGAACCCTAGGTAGTTACTTGCGTTGGCGATTTGCCGCGGATCGTCCTCCATCTGGAGCGATTTTTTCAAGAGCGTCGACGCCCGGTCGAAAAGCCCTGATTGTTCGGCCGAGACCCCGTAATTGTAGTAGAACTGGCTGTCGAGCAGGCTGTCGTTGTTCGTGCGCCGTGCTTCCACTTCCGCTTGCTCGTACATCGCAAGCGCCTGCTGGTGCTGCTTGGCTTCTTCCAGGGAGACTGCCAGCAGGAAGGAGAACCCGGCGATATCCGGAAACCTTTTCCTCGCCTCGTTGAGAATCGTCACCGCGCGCTCGGGCTTTTTTAACACGAGCAGCCGTTTGGCGAGGCTTTCGTATGTGCCCGGTTCGTTCGGGCTGATGAGCAGGCTCTGTTCGTAATCCTGCGCCGCCTTTTCCATTTCACCGGCGGCTTCATAGATTTTCGCCAGGGTTTCGTAGGCGTGCGGCTGAACCGGGTTGATTTTGATCAGGTCTTCGAGTGCCTCGGCCGCCTTGTCCGGCTGGTTCAGACCCAGGTAGCAGCGGGCGAGGTTTTCGCGCGCCGTGTTCTGGGCCGGGTCGATGTCGATGATCCGTTTGTAGAGCGGGATGGCTTCGGCGAGTTGCTGGGTCGCCACGAGGAAATCGCCGATTTTGCCGATGATCTCGACCTCGTTGTTGCCGTAGGACAGCGCCTTTTGAAAAATCGCCGTCGTCTTTTTGAGGTCCTCGGAGTTCCCGGACGGATCGTCCGCGAGGTAGACTTCCGCGTACAAAGCACCGAGGCGCAGCCAGAACATCGGCTCTTTCGTGTCCGCTTTGGCGGCACGGTCCAGGAGGGCGGGAATCTTCGGCGACTGGCCGGTCGCCTTGTACAGGTCGCGCAGATACTCGTAGCAGGAGATGTTTGCCGGGTCGAGGTCCAGCGCCTGCTGCGAATATTTCAGCGCGAGGTCAACCTTGTTGAGGTTGTTGAAATAGATGTTTGCCAGCGCGAGACACGGGCGTGCCTGTTTGGGCGCTGCCTTGACCGTATCCTTGAGGAGGTTGATGGCCCCCGGAGTGTCGCCGCGACGCAGGTAATCCCAGGCGATTTTGATGGACAACTCGACGTTGGAAGGGTCGAGCGTGAGCGACTTCTGGTATTCGTCGGTGGCCTTGTCCGGGTCCGACGTTTCCTCCAGGATGATGCCGTGGGCGAACCGGGCGTTCGCCTCGGCCTTGCGTTCGCTTTCCTGTGCGAGCAGCAGGTCTTTCGCCGGCAGACGGTAAACGTCGTCGTAAACGACGGCGAGTTCCGGTTTGGAGTTGGTCGGAGGGGCTTCCGGCGTATTCTCCACCTGCGCGGGGTTACGGCGCGCGTTCTTACCCGGCGACGGGGAAGGGGCGGGGGAGGTAGCAAACGCGGACAGCTGAAAAACCAGTCCGCCGATACACACGACACTTGCGGCGAAACGAATCAACTTCCGCCGTCCGCGAAACCGGGCCACGTGTGCTCCGAACCACCGCCATCCTGCGCCGGGCATCGTCACGCGCATGGCCCCGAGTGTACCCGTCTAGCTCTTGTAGCGCAACCGCTTCTTGTGCCGGTTTTCCTTCATGCGCTTGCGGCGCTTGTGCTTGGAAATCTTCGCTTTTCGTCTTTTCTTCAGGGAGCCCATAAACAAACGGATGCCGGACAGGTGTTTCCTAATAAACGACCTTGTTCAGCGGGTATTCAATGATGCCTTCGGCACCGAGTAACTTCAATTGTGGAATGATGTCGCGGACCACCGTTTCGTCGATGATCGTCTCGACCGCCACCCAATCGGGTTGTGCCAGGGGGGAGACGGTCGGTTCGCGAAGGGAGGGTAGGGCGGTCAGCAGCTTTTGCAAATCGTTTTTCGGAAAGTTCATTTTCAGCCCGACTTTGTCGCGCGCGGCGAGCGCGCCTTGCAAAAGGATGAGCAGGCGGGAGAGCTTGTCCTTCTTCCAGGGATCGGACCACGCGGCGTGGTTGGCGATCAACTGCGGGTAGGATTCCATCAGCGTGGCGATCACGCGCAGGTTATTGGCGCGCAACGACGAACCCGTCTCGGTGATATCCACGATGGCGTCCACCAAGTCGGGCACCTTCACCTCGGTCGCACCCCAACTAAACTCCACCTGTGCGCTCACCCCCTGGCGCTCCAAGTAACGGCGCG
This sequence comes from uncultured Verrucomicrobiota bacterium, assembly GCA_964658285.1. Taxonomy (GTDB): domain Bacteria; phylum Verrucomicrobiota; class Verrucomicrobiia; order Chthoniobacterales; family SZAS-18; genus CAHJWO01. The sequence goes on along the minus strand of CAZZYS010000176.1, from coordinate 6,682 downwards.
TCAAGCCGACCGCCTCGGTGGCGATCCGTTTGCCCGCGAGGTCCTGCACGGTGCGGAAGGGCGACCCCTCCGGCACGGCCAGGACCCAGCGCGTCGGTGCGGTGCTCGCCTTGCTGAACCGCAGGTCGCCGAGCACTTCGACCGACGAACCATTTTCCTCGATCCAGTCGCGTCCGGTCAGGCCGGCGTCGAGAAAACCTTGCTCGACGTAACGGCTGATCTCCTGCGCACGCAGCAGGCGCAGCGTGATTTCCGGGTCGTCGATGGTCGGCTTGTACGAGCGGCTGACCCCGGAGATACGGTAGCCGGCCTTGGCAAACAGGGCGAGCGTCGGCTCCTGCAAACTGCCGCTCGGCAGGCCAATGCTCAGCGAGGAGGAAGGATGGGTAGTGAACGATGGAGGCACGGAAACCGGAGGTTGCGGGTTGGAAAGGTGGATGCTAGAGACCGGAAGTAAAGCCGCTTCCGATTGATTCTTACATTCGTCCTTCATCTTCATCCCATCCGCCCATGTCCTCGCTCGACCACGAAGTCCTCGCCAAAGCCGCCACCGTCTCGCGTGGCCTGACCATTGATGCCGTCGAAGCCAGCCAGAGCGGCCACCTTGGGCTGCCGTTGGGCTGCGCAGAGATCGGCGCGGTGCTCTTCGGGCATTCGCTCAACTACTGCCCGGATCACCCGGAGTGGCTCAACCGCGACCGTTTCGTCCTCTCGGCCGGGCACGGCAGCATGTTTCTCTATAGCTGGTTGTTCCTGAGCGGCTACCCGGACATGACGCTGGACGAGATCAAGAACTTCCGCCAGCTCGGCAGCAAGACGCCCGGCCACCCGGAGCTGACCCACGCGCCGAGCGGGGTCGAGACCACGACCGGCCCGCTCGGGCAAGGTGTGGCGAACGCCGTCGGCATGGCCCTCGCCGCGAAGATGGCCGAGGCGCGCTTCAACACGAAAGAACACGCGATTTTCGACCACCACGTCGTCGTCTTAGCGGGCGATGGCTGTATGCAGGAAGGTGTGGCGATGGAGGCCCTCGAATTTTGCGGGCACCAGAAGCTCGATAACCTGATCCTGATCTACGATTCCAACGCCGTGACGCTCGACGCGATGGCGAAGGTCTCGCAGAGTGAAAACACCGGCGAACGTCTCGACGCGATGGGGTTCGACGTGCTGACCATCGACGGCAACGACATGGACGCGTTCCTCGACGCCTACAACCGCGCCAGGGAGGCGGGCAGCGGCAAGCCGCAGGCCATCATCGCCAAGACGCTCATCGGCAAAGGCATTCCCGAAGTGGCCGGCACGCAAAAGGCCCACGGGGAAGGTGGCGCGAAGTTCGGCGACGCTGCGCGCAAGGGCCTCGGTCTACCGGAGGAACATTATTATGTGTTTCCCGAGGTAACGGAGTATTTCGCCAACCTCAAGAAGACGCATGACGCCAAGTTCGACGAGTGGGTCAAAAAATTCGACGCCTGGAAAGCCGCGAACCCGAAGCTCGCCGACGAACTCGCCGTGACGAGCGCCTTCAGCCACACGCTGCCGAAGGACACCAAGCAAAAGACGCCCAAGCCAAGCGAACTCTTCGCGGTCATCCCCGAGTTTCCGGCCGACAGCAAAATCGCCACCCGCAAGGCCGGGCAGGACGTGCTCCAGCCGTTGGCGAAGCAGAACCCCCTGCTCATCGGCGGCAGCGCGGACCTCTACGGGTCCACGCTGAACTACATCGGCGACCTCAAGGCCCGCGACGACGATTTCTCACCGACGAACCGCACCGGCCGCAACATCCCCTTCGGCATCCGCGAGCACGGGATGTGTTCGATCATGAACGGCATCGCCGCACACGGCGTCTTCCGGCCGAGCGGCGCGACGTTCCTCGTGTTCGCGGATTACTGCCGTGGGGCCATCCGGCTGGCGGCGTTGTCACACCTTCCTGTCATCTATGTTTTCACTCACGACAGCGTGGGAGTCGGCGAGGATGGTCCGACCCACCAGCCCATTGAGACGATCCCCGGCCTGCGCGTGATCCCAAACCTCGACGTGATCCGTCCGGGCGATCCCGAGGAAACCGCCGGGGCCTTCGTGGCTGCCCTGGAGCGCACGGACGGTCCGACGCTTCTCGCCCTGAGCAGGCAAGCGGTGCCGTTGCTGACCCAGATTCCGGTGAAAACCCGTCGTGAAGGCGTGTTGAAAGGTGGGTACATCGCCAAAAAGGAAACCGGCACGCTCGAAACCATTCTCATGAGCGCCGGCAGCGAACTCCAACACGCCATGAAAGCCGCCGAGACGCTCGGTGCCGGGACGCGCGTTGTGAGCATCCCGTGCTTCGAGCGTTTTGACCGGCAGGACCAGGCTTATAAAGACGAGGTGCTGCCGAAGTCCTGCCGCGCGCGCGTCGCCATCGAAGCGAGCGTGCCCGTCACTTGGGCGGAATACATCGGACTGGACGGCGCGACCATCGGCATCAATCGGTTCGGCCTCAGCGCCCCGGGCGGAACGGTGATGAAGGAACTCGGCATCACGGCCGAACATGTCGTCGAGGTGGCGAAAAAATTGAAGGCGGGTTGATTTCGCCTCCCGTGGCCACCCGGCGTCCTGCTCGTTCCAACACGCCGGAAGTCTGTCCGGTGTGCGGCGAAGACGTGCCTCGTGGCGCGCCCGCGTGCCCGGACTGCGGTGCGGACGAGCGGTCCGGCTGGCGCGATGGGGCGGAGACGTACGACGGGGTCGGTCTGCCCGACGAGTTCGACTATCAGGATTTCGTGGGGGAGGAGTTTGGCTCCCGGATCAAACCGAAGGGAATCTCTGTTTTCTGGTGGGTTGCGGCGATCCTGGTCATCATCGCGCTTTGCATCGTCTTCCTGCGTCGGAGCGGACTGTAACGCTGCCTTTAGACCCCTCCAAAAATGCCGTCTATCGAATCCGCTTATCTCGGTGCCGGGTTCTTCCTTTCGGAGGCGGGGCTTGCCGTCTGGCGGCGAGCATCGCGGCAGACGCAGACCGAAAACCACGACGCCGGATCGTTGCGGGTGTTGTGGATCGTCACTTCAGCGTCGATCACCGCTGGCATGTTTCTCTCCGCCTATGGAGTGAGGCCGTGGTTGCCCGTCGAGTTTCCGTGGCCGCCGTTTGGCATCGCGGTGTTCTGCGCGGGAGCCGTATTACGCTGGTGGGCGATCTGGCACCTCGGCCGTTTTTTCACAGTGAATGTCGCGGTGGCTTCAGATCATCGCGTCGTCGATACCGGTCCTTATCGACTCGTTCGGCATCCCTCCTACAGCGGACTCATCCTCGAACTGACCGGGCTGGGTTTGACGTTGGGCACGCTGCCGTCGCTGCTGGCCGTCGCCCTCGCGCCAACCTTGGCGATCCTGTATCGCATCCGCGTTGAGGAAGCTGTGCTCCGCGACCATCTGACCGGCGCGTACGCCGCGTACTCGGCGCGCACCAAAAAAATCGTGCCGTTCGTTTTTTAGAGCAACTTAACTTTTCTTGTAGCCCCCTTTAGAGCCCCGGTAGGGGCGGAAGATAGTGGCCTATGGCGTGAGCCGTGGGAAAGGGACGTTCGATGCGTCCAGCCCCGGCAGGGGCGTAAGAAAACACGCGGGTGTTACAGGACGGTCGTGCCGGTTTTCTTACGCCCCTGCGGGGCTTTAAAAGCGGCTACAAAACGAGTCAAATTGCTCTAGCCCCGTAAACTTCTCTTTCTGGAAATCGATCAGCGCCTGCCGCCAATGTTTACACCGGGCACCTGGCGCAACGTGTCGCTGACAGTATCCGAATTGCGGAAGCGGATGTCGTTTTGATCGATGATGGTCGTGCTCGGGTCGCGGTCGGTCGTATAGCCTTTGCGTTGATAGGTCTTCGGCAAATGGCTGCCGGTTGGCACACGGGTTTCCTGTCCGTTCGCTCCACCGACCGTATCGTTCTTGGCGCTCGTGGCATTGCGACCGTCGACCGACGGCTTTTTCTTCCCGGACCTGTACGCTTTTGCAGGAGTGTAGCTGCTGTCGTCGCGCGTCTCGGTCGAAGTTTGGCGCTTCGGTTTCGGGTCGTCCGCACGAGCCGAACTGACACTAAAAAGTAACGCCGCCCCGACGCCGAGGACCACGCAGTTTTGAAGGAGAATTGATTTCATCAGCGGGTGTTTCATTGGTTGCTGTCTTGCGCAAAGCATAGCACGGAATGACCCAAAAATCAGGTCAATGTTGCTTCGTATACGCAGCCCGAATCGGCCCGTTAGAATTGATCCGGCCAAACCGCTCAGAAACCCATTCCCGGCAGTCCCATCCCGCCCAGCCCGGCCGTCAATTTGCCCATCTCGGACTCCGCCATTTTCTTGCCCTCGTCGATGGCCTGTTTGACGCCGCTGAGCACGAGGTCTTCGAGCATTTCGACATCCTCCGGGTCAACGACCTCCTTGGAAATCTTGATGCTGACCACATCACCTGCCCCAGTCGCCACGACCGTCACCTTGCCGCCGCCGACGGAGGCACTGACCGTCTTTTGCGCTAGGTCGGTCTGCATCTTGGCAGCATCGGCCTGCATCTTCTGAGCCTGCTTGAGCATTTTGTTGAAGTTCATCGTAGGAATCGTAGCGGGTGGGAATTGAGAAAGGTCAGCGGATGGTCAGACAGGACCCTGTACGGAGCGGATTTCGCCTTCAAAGATTTTGAGAGCCTTTTGGATTAGCGGATCGTTCTTGAACATTTCCGTCGGGTCGCCGACGGGAGGTTCCGGTTTTGTTACGGCGGGACCAGGTTCGGTCACGGGCGCATGCTTGCCGTTCGAGCCCTCCACCGGAAGACGTTCACCTTTCGCCAACGGCGCGACGGTCGGGGCGTCGGCCCCTTCCCCGAGTTCGAGTTTCAGGCCGACGGCTTGCCCGGCCAGCTTCGTGAGAAGCCCTTCGAGAAATTTCCGCGTGTTCGCCTTGTTCAGCGATTCCACGCTCATCTTCTGGTCGCTCGGGAATTTTACCCGCAACGTGTTCCCCTCCACGGCGAACGGCTGCCCCATCTGCACCCAGGCGGTGATGAGCGGGCGTTGGGAACGAATCTCCTGGATCATGTCCCGCCAGAGCCGTGGGCCGTCGAGTTCGTCGGCAACGGGAATAGCGACGGGAGTGGGGACCACTTCGCGGGCGACCGGCGCAACGGACACCACCGGTTGCACGGCTGGAACGACCGCGGGCTTCGGCTTTTCCGCGGGCGGTGGCGCGACGCCGGCCGGTTGGCCCACGGACCGCTTCAGACTTGCCCAATCCATGCTGCGCGCGGATTCGGCGACTTTTGAAGGTGCGGGGCGCGTTGCTTCCGGGCGCGGTTCGGATGGAGGACTCGGCGTCTTGCCGGTGGGGGCGGGCTCCGCCTCGCGGAGATCGGCGAGTGCCTCGATCACTTCCGAGAGCGTGCTCTGGCCGAGACTCTGGATCGCCTTGATGAGCGCGATCTCGAAATGGAGTTTCTTGTTCGGGGCCCACTTCATCCGGCCTTCGGCGGCACCGAATCCGTCGATGAGTTCCAGCAGACGTTCGGTCGAGAGCAACGGTGCTTGCGCCTGGAAAGCCTCGACCTGCGCCGCCGTTTTCTCGGACACCGCGCCATCGGGGTTCACCTGGAAAACGAGCAGGTCGCGCAGGTGCGCGATGAGTTCGGACAAAAGCCGCAGGAGGTCCTTGCCGCCCTCGGATTGCGCGTCGAGCACCGCCAGCGCTTCGGCGGTCTGTCGGCTGACGACGTGTCCCGCCAGGCGGCCGACGGTTTCGGGGGCGGTGAACCCGAAAATCCCGAGCACGTCGTCCAGCCGGATCGTGTCGCCGCAGAACGCCACGAGCTGGTCGAGCATAGATTCCGCATCGCGCAGTCCGCCTTCCGCGCCGCGCGCGACGGCTTCGGCCGCGTCGTCGGCGAGATCGATGGTTTCGTTGCCGGCGATCTTTTGGAGGTGCGCGGCGATGAGCGGGGCGGGGATGCGCCGCAGGTCGAACCGCTGGCAGCGGCTCAGGATCGTGGGCAGCACCTTCTGCGGCTCAGTGGTGGCGAAGATGAATTTGACGTGCTCCGGCGGTTCTTCCAGCGTCTTGAGCAGAGCGTTGAACGCCGCCGAGGTGAGCATATGCACCTCGTCGATGATGTAGATTTTATAACGGCCGTGGCTCGGTGCGTACCGGACGTTGTCGCGTAACTCGCGCACCTGTTCGACGCCGTTGTTGCTCGCGCCGTCGATCTCCAGCACGTCGAGACTGGTGCCCGCGGCAATCTCCCGACACGCGTCGCAAACGCCGCAGGGCTCGGTGGTCGGGGCTTTGACGCAGCAGAGCGCCTTGGAAAGAATCCGCGCAGTGGAAGTCTTCCCCGTGCCGCGCGGGCCAACGAAAAGATAGGCGTGCGCCAGCCGATTCTGCGCGATGGCGTTTTTGAGCGTGCGGGTGATGTGCTCCTGGCCCACCACGTCGTCAAACGTCTGCGGACGGTACTTGCGCGCGAAAACCTGGTAACTCACAAGCGAGACTGTACGACTTTTTGCCGGCGGCGGAAACGAAGTTTTCGACGTTCGACCGGAAAAATGAAACGTCCCGGATCGCTCCGGGACGTTTGCAGGAAAATTTGCTGCGAGGTCCGGCCTTCCCGGATCTCAGAGGGGCAAGTCAATAGCCGCCGCGGTCGTCGCTGTAACCGCCGCCACG
>CAZZYS010000175.1:0-9570 GCA_964658285.1 uncultured Verrucomicrobiota bacterium | reverse complement strand
TGCAGAATGCAGAAGTTCAGAAAATAGAAGAACAGCAGCGAAAGGGGATCCGCGACCTGAGCAAATGAGGCCCTCGGCGACGCCCCGCCTCCGGACTTTTGCGTTCTGCGTTCTGCATTTCTGCATTTCTGCTTACCGGGTTCCCATCCCGACGCTCTGGACGGTCTGGAAGAGTTTGCCTTCGGTCTTGATGGAGGGGGCGATGATGATCTCCGTTTCCTGGAACTCGCGGATGCTCGACGCACCCACGTTGCCCATGCAGGTCGTGATCGCGCCGACGAGGTTCTCGCTGCCGTCGTCCACGCTGGCCGGGCCGAAGAGGATTTGCTTGAGCGGGCCGGTGGTGCCCATCTTGATGCGGGTGCCGCGCGGCAGATTCGCGTGCGGGGTGGCCATGCCCCAGTGGTGTCCCTGGCCGGGTGCCTCCTGCGCCTTGGCGAAGGGACTGCCGATCATGACGGCGTCCGAGCCGCACGCCAGCGCCTTGCACACGTCGCCGCCGGTACGCATCCCGCCGTCGGTGATGATCGGCACGTAACGACCGGTTTTCTTGTGGTAGGCGTCGCGCGCCGCAGCGCAATCGACCGTCGCCGTCACCTGCGGCACGCCCAGCCCGAGCACACCGCGCGAGGTGCAGGCCGCGCCGGGGCCGACGCCAATCAGCACACCCGCCACGCCGCATTCCATGAGTTCGAGCGTCACGTCGTAGCCGACGGCGTTGCCGATGATGACGGGGATCGTCAGGTCCTGGCAAAATTTCGCCAGGTCGAGCGAGGCATATTCAGTCGAAATGTGCCGCACGGTGCTGACCGTGCTCTGGACGACGAACACGTCCGCGCCCGCTTCCTCGGCGATCTTGCCATACTGGGCGGCTTTCTGCGGGATCGACGACACGGCGGCGATCACGCCCGCCTCTTTCATCTGCTTGACGCGGGTGGCGATGAGGCCCTCCTGCACGGGCTCCTGGTAAATGCGCTGGAGCAGGCCAGTCACCTCCATCTTATCGGCTTCGAGCACCTGCTGGAGCACTTCCTGCGGATGCTTGTAACGGGTCTGGACCCCTTCGAGATTGAGCACGGCGAGGCCACCGAGTTTGCCCATCTCGATGGCGAAGGGCACGTCCACCACGCCGTCCATCGCGCTGGCGAGGATCGGGATGCGCAGGGTGATCGGCTCCTTGTCGCGGCGTGGGATCAGGAAGGTGGTGTCCACCTCGTTGGGGTTGATGGTCACCTGACCCGGAACAAGGGCGATTTCGTCAAACCCGTAAGTCACCCGCGCTTTGCGGTTGCGGCCGATCCACATGCCCATAGGAGAAAAGATTGGAGAGAAAAACGTCTGGGTTAAAGAGGGTCCACGGCCACCCGCTCGTTGGGCCGCCCGCAGCGCGGGCAAACCGGCAGCGAGGCCGTGCTGCGGTCCTCGAATTCAAACCCACATATCGCGCAACGCAACCGAAAATGCAAAGCCCGGCGGGCACGGCGCGCGCGGCGGCGTTCGTCGAGCCACCACGCCGCGCCGACGACCAGCAGGAACGCGGACAGGTACAAAAAGACGATGACGCTCAGGTGGACGCGGATCATGGGAGAGGACGGGTGGCAGCGCGCCTGTGGACGCATGGCGGCGGATGCGGAGGTTGGCACGCATCCAGTTTCAAACTTCCGCCATCAACACGCTGCCCGCAACGCGCCGTGGACGCTACCGGTACACGTCGTTTCCCCAATAAAATGTTGCCCGGCCCCACGTCACCCCGGCACCTGTGCCCGCCGCCGGCCGCAACCCGAGCCCGGCCAGATAACCGCGCGCGTATTCGTCGGCCGCCGCGCTGCCCGAGGTCGATTGCCGGAAGACAAACGGCTCGCTGCCTTCCGGCCGCAAGCCGACCAGGAAAACGGCCGGGTCCAGGACGTTCGTGCCCTCGCCGGTGACGAACCGCACCGGGGGCAACGGCGCGCCCGCAGACATCTCCACGGGACCGTTAAACACCACGCGGGTTTTCCGGCCGACTTCGCGGGCCTGCGTCCTGACCGTGACGACCGGTGGCGGGACCGGCACCGGTCCCGGCAGATTGGCGCGTGGCGGGACGGCGTTGACGATGTTTTCCGTGGGGTCCAGTGGTTTGAACGGGGGCTGGGCCGCGTCGTAGGAGGGGACATAGCGGAATCCCAGCGAGCCCAGCACCTGCGAGGCGGTCGGTGCGGCGGGGCGCGTGGTGAGGGCGGGATCGTTCATCGTCAACCAGCGGGCGAGCGAGGCATTCTCTGGCTGGTCGAGGGGCACGAGCACCACCTGGGCCGGCGGCGGCAGTTGCGTGCCGGTCGGGGTGTAGGCGACCTGCAGCGCGTAAAAACTGACCGCGTGCACCAGCACCGACGCCGCCAGCATCAATGCCAGCCGCCAGTGCGAGCGCGCGCGCCGTTCCCACTGAAAAATCAGCCCGTCGCCGTCATCCTCGCCGCCGCCGTTGCCCGTCGCCGCGCTCGCCGCCTCGTTTGCCATGACCGATGCACTCTACTGGCTTGGCGGCGGGACCGTCGCCAGGGCCACGCTGTACTCCTGCCGGAGCGCCTGATTCACCACGGCCACGACCGACTCGTAGGGGGTGCCTCGCCCCGCGCGTAGGATGATCGCGCGCGGCGACCCCCGGTACTCGGTGAGCCGCTGGCCGAGTTGTTCGAGCGTCACCGGTTCGTCCTGATAGAAAATGCGCAACGGCGGCCCCGGTTCGAGGGTCACGAAGCGGGCGTTGACCTGCGGCGGCAGGTTGAACGACGAGAACGGCAGCGTCACCGCGATCCCCGGCTGGAGCACGAACGACGACCCGAGCAGGAAAAAAAACAGCAGCAGTAAAACCACGTTGACCACCGCCACCAGACCCAGCGGCAGGGCGGATACGGACGTGGCGGTGCGAGTGAGTTTCACGGCGCGGCTACTCGCGGCCGGTTTTCTTTTGGCGGTAATCGACCCTCGGCGCGGCGGATGATGGGTCGGCGGACGCGGGGCCGAAAGGGATGATGCCTCCCGAGCCCCCGCGATGGTCCATCAGGAGGTTGACGACCTCGATGCCCGCCCGCTCCATGTCGTGCAAGAGGGCGTTGACCCGCGAAGACAGATAGCTGTAGGCCGCGAACGCCGGGATCGCCACCACCAGCCCGCCGGCGGTGGTCAGCAGGCTCTGGTAGACGCCGTTGGAAAGGGTGTTCGCGGTCACGTAGCCACCCTGCGACGACACGGTGACAAACGCCGAGATCATGCCCGAAACCGTCCCGAGCAGGCCGATGAGCGGAGTGATCTGGGCGACCGTGGCCAGTAGGCGGAGATTTTTTTCGAGGTGCGGCACTTCCAGTTGCCCGGCCTCCTGGACGATTTGCTTGAGGTCGGTGCGCGGCAGGTCGTGGCGCATGATGCCCGCGACGATGACCCGCGCGACCGGTCCGGGAGTGCTGCGGCAGATGATCTGCGCCTCGGCGTAACTGCCCCGGCGGATGAGATTGGCGATGCCACGCAGGAGGTCTTCGACCGACACCGAAACGCGGCGCAGGTAAGTTAGGCGTTCGGCGAACACACCGACGGCCACCACGCTGGCCGCGAGGATGATCCACATCAGGGGACCGCCTTTGTCGACAAAATCTTTCATCAAGGCATCGTGCGCCGCCCGACTTGTCCGCAACAGGAAGGGGAGCATTCGGGAACTACCCGATACCAGCAAAGCATCCCGCCAGCATGCAGACCTGTCCAGCGGAAAATCGGGTGCATCCCCGAGGCACCCTCTTCTTCACGCCACGCCCGTCGGTGGACCGGGACGGTCGGTGTTCACTTTCGTGCCCCCTCCGAACAGGCGCTTGAACCAAGCTCCGACGGCCACCACGCCGATGATGACGAATTTCTTCGCCGCGAGCAACCCGGCGATGAGCCATTTGAGGCCGCCGACCTTTGCGAGCAGCAACCCGCCGCCGATCAACCCGGCCAGCGCGTAGGGCGCGACCTTGTCGGTCTTCGGATTGAAGTCGGCGTAGCGGTGGCCCTCGTTGTAATTGATCACCGAGAGAATCTGCGGAGCGGCGTTGTTGATCTCGCTGAGCTGGTCCATCCCCGCGATGATGCTCACCTCCAGCGCGCCGCGCCGTCCGAGGATGCGGATATCATAATTGAGTCCGTGCCGCGTGTTGTCGCCGGATTGCAACTCCTTGGCCCAGTACAGCTTTTTTGTCTGCCGGTCGTAATGCGGGGGCTGTGCCCAACCGAGGATGTGCAGCGGCTTGTAGCCCTCCTTTTCCCGCTCGGGATTTTGCTGTTCCTGCCCGTCCTGGATTTGTTTCAGGAGCTTCGTGTAGTCGGGTTCCTCGTCCTTGATGTAACCCTCCTCCTGGACCGCGATGGTCGCACCCCAGGAATGCTCGTCGTCCTCACCGAAGTGGTCGGGGATGACCATGCCGATCACGTCGCTCGCCGCGCTGGGCGGGTTGCCCCAGATGTCCACCAGCAGCTTGCGGCTGTCGGTGGCGTCCAGGTAACGGAATTGGTCGGGTAGGTTGAGTTCTGCCACGCCGTCCTTGAGCGTGATCTTCCCCGTTTGCTGGTGGAAGCTCTTGAGGATGCCGACGATCCGCTGCTCCTCGGCGTCGGGCGTCGCCTCGGCCTCGGGCGCGGGGCTGGCCGGATCAACGGCGCGAACCGGCCCGGCGACGGACATCCAGAGTGCGCACAGGGTCAGAAGCCCGGCGGCGAGACGGGAAGAGGTGCGCACGGAAGTGAGGCGTTTCATCGGGATCACGGTTCGGTGGTTGGCCGCGTTGTTCGGGTGATTATTCATCTTGCAGGCTGCGCGCGATTGCCCAGCGATAACAAGACACCCTCGGGTCCGGCAAGCCCGCAGGCGGATTTCTGGTCTCCCAGGCACGGAAATCCACTGGAAAACCCTGTTTTCGAGCTTAGTTTCCGGCATGATTACTCTTCTTGCATTGGTTCCGATGATGGTGGCGGCGGCGGGTTGGTCGCTTCTTTATCTGCTGTGCGGCGGGGGATTCGGTGGGGCGATCCTGATTTTCATCGTGCTCAAGATGTTCGGCAAATAGCCGCGCAGCCGTACCGTTTGGCGGGAAAAAGAGGGCCTGTCGGTGGCGTTGATCGGGTGACTGCGCAAACGCCAGCAAGCGGTTGCGTACACCCGGCTGTCCTGTAAATTGTCGCCCAGGCAATTTCCGGCGGGGGAGAGCCGCTCGTGGGCACGGGTCGCTTTGCATCGGCAAGGACGTGTCGGCGGTTCAGCGTCTCCTGCCGGTTGGGCCGACCTTTTTTGAAATGGCTACCGTCAAACGTGATTATTATGAAGTGCTCAGCGTCCAGCGCAACGCGAGCGGCGAGGAGTTGAAGAAATCCTACCGCCGGCTGGCCGTGCAGTACCATCCGGACAAGAACCCCGGCGATCCGAAGGCCGAGGACAAGTTCAAGGAACTCGGCGAGGCGTACGACGTTCTCAATGATCCTGACAAGCGCGCCGCGTACGACCGTTACGGTCACGCTGCCTTTGCGCAAGGGACGGCGGGAGCGGGCCGCGGCCAGGCGGGTGGCGGCATCGACCCGTTCGATCTGTTCCGCGAGGTGTTCGGCGCGGGCGGCGGGGGTGACGGCGGCGCGGGCGGGATTTTTGAACAGTTCTTCGGCGGGGCGGGTGGGCGTGGCGGTGACCGCGAGGGACGCCAGCGCGGCTCGGACCTGCGTTATGACCTGCAAATCTCGCTCGAAGAAGCGGCGGCGGGCGTCGAGAAGGAAATCGAGATCGGCAAAAACGCTACCTGTGACGTGTGCAGCGGCACGGGAGCGGAAGCGGGCAGTCAGGCCGTGACGTGCCGCACCTGCCAGGGGCGCGGACAAGTCATCACCTCGCGCGGGTTTTTCCAGGTGTCGCAGACGTGCCCGCGTTGCAAGGGCACGGGGTCCATCATCGAAAACCCCTGCAAGAAATGCAAAGGCGAAGGTCGCACCGAGCAGACTTCCAAGATCAAGCTCAAGATTCCCGTCGGCATCGACGACGGCGTGCGGCTGCGTTCGACGCGCAATGGCGAAGCGGGTATCCGTGGCGGCCCGGCGGGCGATCTGTACGTGGTGGTGCACGTGGCCGAACACGCGGTGTTCCAACGCGAGGAAGACAAGCTGTATTGCGAGGTGCCGATCTCGTTCATGACGGCGGCACTGGGCGGCGAAATCCAGGTGCCGACGCTGGAAGGGCAGGCGTCGCTAAAGATTCCGTCGGGCACGCAGAGCAACACGATGTTCAAGCTGCGCGGCCGGGGAATGCCCGATATGAATACCAAGGTACGCGGTGATCTATTGACCCGCGTGATGGTCGAAGTGCCGACCAAGCTCAACGCCGAACAGCGGCAAAAGCTGGAGGAGTTCGCAGCGCTTTGCGGCGAGGAAAACTCGCCGATTCACAAGAGTTTCTTCGACAAGGCGAAAGAGTTTTTCCGGTAAGTGGAACATCCACGCCAAACGCCGATTTCAATATGCTTCTGACCGCTGTTTTAATTCCTGCCGAAGAAGGCGGTTTTGTAGCTCTGAATCCCGAGACTGGTACGACCACGCAAGGAGAGAGCATTCCGGAGGCACTGGCAAATCTACGGGAAGCGACTGAACTATACCTGGAGGAATTTCCGTTGACCTCTTCCGGCCAGCCTTTGTTGACCACGTTCGAGGTGGCCGCTCCGGCGCATGCCTAAGCTGCCACGTATTTCCGGGGCGGATGCGATCCGTACTCTTCAAAAATTGGGTTTTGTCATGATGCGCCAGAAAGGCAGCCACGTAATGCTGCGCCGAGTTGAAAACGGATGCTGCGTGCCGCTGCACCGGGAATTAAAGGTGGGCACCCTGGCTGGCGTTTTACGGCAGGCAGGCGTCCCAACGGAAGAGTTCATCGCGGCGCTCAGCAATTAGCCGGTCTGACCGCGAGGCCGCCTTCCTTTTTCATCATGCACCGCTTCTACATCCCGCCCGCCGCCTGGAATCCCGACGCCCTCGCGCTCGACGAAGGCGAATCGCATCACGCGCTGAACGTCCTGCGCCTCGCGCCCGGCGAAAAGATCGTGGTTTTCAACGGCCAGGGCACCGAAGCCACCGCGCAGATCGCACCGGAGTCCACGAAACGCGCCGTCCGCTTGACGGTCGTGCATCGCGCCAAGACGCCGCCGTTGCCCTGCCAGATCACGCTCGCGCAAGCCATTCCCAAGGGCAAAAACATGGATCTCATCGTCCAGAAGGCCACCGAACTCGGCGCGGCCGAGATCGCCCCACTGCTCTCCGAACGCACCGTTTCCAAGGTCGAGGACACCGAGAGCGCCGCCGCCAAACAGGCGAAATGGCAAGCGACTGTCATTGAAGCCGCCAAGCAGTGCGGCCAAAACTGGCTGCCGACCGTCGCCGCACCGCAGACGCCGAAGGAGTTCTTTGCCGTCCGCCGTTCGTTTGACCTGATGTTGATCGCCTCGCTCCAGCACGATTCACAACATTTGCGCACGTATCTGGAAGAACACGGCGGCAAGCCCGCTAGCGCATTGATCCTCGTCGGCCCCGAGGGAGATTTCACCCCGGCGGAAATCGCCCTCGCCAAAAGCGCGGGCTGCCGGCCGATCACTCTCGGCCCCATCGTCCTGCGCACCGAGACGGCGGCGATCTATTGCCTGAGCGTGCTGTCGTACGAACTGCAAGCGAGCTGAAAAAACGCCGACGATCCATCTCACGTCCGGCCAACGGCGTGAAGCGGATTCTCTTCCGTCGCCTCGCGGAATACCGCCGGCACGAAGCTCCGGTCACTCGCCTCCGCGGCGGCCAGCGCGATTTGGAAGCGCAGCGTTGGCAACGGCACCGGGTTCTGGTAATCGGCCAGCGCCTCGGCCAGCGCCTCCCCGGCGGGATGCCGACGTGTCTTCATCGTCCGATAGATTTTCAACGCCAGGGTCTCCGCCGCGCCGGGCGTCAGGAGCAGGGGTAGGCGCTCGCGGTTCGCCGTCATGTCGTGGTCGTCCAACTCGATCCCCCGCCAGTGGCACAACGCGCGTAGGAGCGCGAAGCTTTCCTCGGGCGTCGCCGTCGGGAACAACGGCAGTTTCACATCCACGCGGCCGGGCCGTTTGAGATCGACCTCGATCAGGTCCGGTCGGCTCGACGCCAGCACCCATACGATCCGTCCGCGGTTGGACGGGTCGCTCATCTCGGCGGCGAACATGGAATAAACCCGGCCGCCCAACCCGCTGTCGTTGCCGCCCGGATCGCGCCGGCCGAGCGCCTGGTCGGCCTCGTCGATGAACACGTAGCAGCGGTCCAACCCGTGGAGCAGGCGGAAGATTTTCTCCAGGTTGCTCTCGGTGCTGCCGACCCATTTATCGCGGAAATTCTTGATCTTCACCACCGGGATGCCCGCCTCGCCCGCGAGGCATTCGACGAGGAACGTCTTGCCCGTGCCGACCGGCCCGCAGATCAGGTAACCCATCGGTGAGGCAGTCGAGTCGCCCGCGTGCCAGAGTGCGATGTCTTCACGTAACGAGTCCTTCAGCGCGGCGGGCGCGTGGAAGTCTTCCAACGTGCGGCGCGGCTCGACGAATTCGATCAGGCCGCCGGCCTCGCGTTCGACGAGTTCTTTCTTCAGGCCGACGAGGTCGGCGGGACGGAGGGGTTCGCGGTGATAGTCCTTGAGTTTGACGAGATTTTCGAAGGCGGTGAGCGTCGATCCGGTCAGCGCGGCGGCCAGCGTATCCAGCTTGCCCGAGAATTCGGCGAGCGCGGCGGGAGCGGTGGGGGCGAGCAGTTCGAGCGCGGTGTGCAGTTCGGCGGTCGTCGGCAGCGGGATCGACACGCGGGCGACGCGCGGGTTGTTGACAAGCAACGGGTGGAGGTCGTTGAGATTGTCCACGATCAGGCACGTGACCAGCCGAGAGTCGCTCAGGAGGGCGTCACCCGCCCAATCGCGCATCAGCAAAGCCAGCGCGCTCAGATCGTAGTCGGTCGCGTTGCCGGGCACGGCGGGCGCGATGAGGTGGGCCGAGCGCAGCCAGCAGCCGATTTGCAGGGTGGGTTTGCCCAGGCGACCGAGGTTGGCGTTGTAACGGAAATAATGCGTCAGCGTCTCGACGGCGGGACGCGGCGAGCGGGGCAGCGGGGTGCCCTGCTGGGACGCGGGCCATTGCGCGAACACCTCGCCGCCGTGTTCCACGCGCAGGCCGTTACCGAGATCGTAGCTGAGCACCACGTCGAAGCGCGGCAGGAGCACCCGGCCGAGGAATTCCGTCAGGCTGCCGAGGACCGGTTTCGCGCCGCCGACGGGGAGCAGGAAACGGTCGTTGACGTTGCCGCTGAGGATGAACTGGCTCGCCGTGTGACTCTGGTAGAGCGCGATCATCTCCGCCGCCCACGGCGCGAGGGTGGAAGGGGGCGGGGGTGCGTCGGGGGCGGGCATATTCGTTAATAGGTAGGGATGGCTCTCCGAGCCGTCCCAAATTTGGCTTGGATGATCTCCGTATGCACGACGCGCCTTGCCAGAAACATTTGGGACGGCTCGGAGAGCCATCCCCACCTTTA
>CAZZYS010000174.1:0-9580 GCA_964658285.1 uncultured Verrucomicrobiota bacterium | reverse complement strand
AATTAGGGACTGGCTCGGAGAGCCATCCCTACCTTGTTGACGACGCCTGCGGCGGCCTGCCTGGAGAGCTGAACCCTTCGCAAAAAAACTCAGTATTCCAGCCGTGCCGACAGGCCCACCCACTGGATGGTCACGTTCGTCACGCTGTTGGCGTACTCCCCCGCCGCCAGGTCACTATGGTTCACCCGCGCCGTGGCCGGCACCTGCCACTGGTACGCCGCGTCGAATCGCCAGCGCCCCACTTTGTAACCCGCCCCCGCCGTCAACAGATGTTCGGTGATCGCGGCGGTCAGTGGAGTCAGCGTGTGGTCGGGCACCGGGTTGTTGCCATAGGCGTAGCCGATCCGCACCGCCCAGTGTTCGCCGAACGCCTGCTCCACCCCCAGACGCCCCACGTACTGATCGCCCCAGCGCAGCGGGATGTCGTCGTCGAGCCGCGAGGAGCCGACGAGCCCGTTCAGATCGGCGTCGGTGCCGCTCGTCAGGCGCACCGGCAGCGAGGTGAACGCCCCGCTCCAGTGGATCCAGTCGAACTGCCCGACGAGCGTCAACCCCGGGCGCGCCTGCCAGTTCAACCCGGCGCTGAGCGTACCCGGGAACGTGTTGATGACCTGCGCGCTATACTCGAAATCCGGCCGCGCCGCGCCCAGCCCGAGATTGGCCAACTGCACGCCCGCATTGCCGCTGGCCTTGCCGTGGGTCTCGACCCGCGACGGGGTCGTGTACGCGAGGTCGAACGTCCACGCGCGCACCGGCTGCCAGCGCAGCCCGAACTGGCCGTTCACGCCGAAGCCGTCCGTCTGGAGATCGAGCAGGGTCTTCACCGTGCGCAGCGTCGGCTGCTTCTGGAAAACGTAGGGCGTCTGGAGCTGGTTTTCGTTGTAGAGCAGGCCGACGTTCGCCCCGACGGAAAACGTGGGCGTGACCTGCCAGCCGACGCCCGCCGCCGTGCGGAAAAGTAGGATTTCGGATTGGTTGAGGTTAAACCCGTAGGAGGTCGCCCCGTCCGCGCCGCCGGGCGCATCCTCGTAATGCCAGCGCGCCCGCACCGACATGTCCGGGTTGAAGCCCACGGCCAGCCGCACCGGCCCCAGCGGCACGCTGGCGGCGAACTCGCCGATGGCCCCAGCGGTGCTGCCGGTGGCGTGGCCGTTGGCGCGGTTGTGGAAGATGCCGTGCTCATACGCCCCGTCGGCGTCGATCTGGAGGGTCGCACGGTCGAGGCTGCCGAGCGCGGCGGGATTATCGAAGAGCGCGCTGAGCGGGTCGTCGGCCGCCGCGGCACCCGCGCCGCCCATTGCTTTCGCGCGCGCACCCGACCCATCCTGGTACAGCCCGGCGGCGGGAGCCGCGGAAGGCAGAAGGCAGAGGGCGGACGGCAAAAGGAGGGTAGCGAGCGTGATGGGGCGGAGTTTTGACAACATGCTGAGAGGGGTTGAGGAGATGGATAGATTCGGTGTGCAACCACCGTGCCAACCCATTTTGCCTCGACCGGCAACGGTGGAAAATCAGGCAATTCCCCCAAATTTGTCAGCCCGGCCGGAGATCGCTGCCTCCGCGCCTCCGCGCCGTCGGTCTCTCCGCCTTACTTGAATTCCCACTGGAGCGTCGCGCCGTCCCTGGTCACCTGCAATGGCAAGTGCTCGTGCTTGCCATGAAGGGTCGCTTCCAGGGAGCCGGTGTAGAGGTTGCCGTCCCGGTGGTCGAGCGTCAGGCTCTCGATGGTCGCATCCTCCAAACCAGCTTTCTTGTGCCAGTTTTCGAGGATCAGCGGCCGGACCGTATCGGCCATCGCCTGCGGGCTGGACATCGCCCACACCACGGCCAGACCCATGATCGCCACGACGTACACCACCAACAGCCCGAAGCCGATCAACAGCGGACGGCCCCACCCTCGTTTGACGTAGTTCCCTCCGAGGGTGTTCTTCACGTACTTGATCTGGCCTTGCGCCGTGGAGAAATTCCACGCCAGCAGCCACGCCAGGCCGATGTAGCGCGTGGCACCGCTCAATGAGCCGTTGGGATCGGCGAAGACGAGGAGCGCCACGCCGACGAGCATCGCCAGCGTCGCCCACACCCAGATCATGTTCGCGCGCGCCTTGGCCGGATCGCCCAGCGTGCGCCAGTTGGAGGCGTGCAGCCACGCGCCGAACGCCGGGGTAAACAGCAGGCTCCAACCGGCCGCCGCCTGCGGGTTCCAGAGCGCCGGCATCGGCGGCAAAGGCGAGGCGGACGGATACGGGCTGGACTGCGCGTACGGCGTCGGCCCGGCACCCGGCGGATAAGGTGCGGGGACGGCCGGAGGGTAAGCGGGCGAGTTGGGCGGCGGGAAGTTGCTCGGTTCCATGTTGTTGCCCCGGTCGCCGGGTCGTTCCGGCCGGTAGCAGAGCGATCCGACCCGCGAAAGTCAAGCGCGGACCCGCGCCGCCGCAGGCGAAACCCGGAAGTGATGGTATCTTCCCCGGCTGCCGCCTTTTTTCTCCTGACCTCTCATGGACGATCCCTTTCAGGGCGAACTCGCCACGCTGCGCGCCCGCTCCCTGCACCGGCGGTTGCGCGAGATGAACGCCTCGCCCGACGGCACCGTCGAGATGGCGTCCAAGAACCGGCTGATCAACTTCGCGTCCAACGATTACCTCGGCCTCGCCGACGATCCGATTTTGCGCGACGCCGCCAAGGCCGCCATCGACCGCTGGGGGGTCGGCGCGGGCGCTTCCCGGCTGGTCAGCGGCACCCGTCCGGCGCACACCTCCCTGGAGGAAAAACTCGCGCGCTTCAAAGGCGTGGACGCCGCGCTGACGTTTTCCAGCGGGTTCGCCGCGGCGTGGGGAGCCATCGGGGCGCTGGTGGACCGTCACGACGTTCTCATCCTCGATAAACTCTGCCACGCCTGCCTCGTGGACGCCGCCCGGGCCAGCGGGGCGATCCTGCGCGTCTATCCACACAACACGCTCGCCAAACTGGAGGACCATCTCCAGTGGGCCCGGCGCGAACACCCCGACGCGCGCGTCGTCGTGGTCACGGAATCGGTGTTCAGCATGGATGGCGACCGCGCCCCGCTGGCGGAGATCGTGGAGTTGAAAGCGCGGCACGACGCGATGCTCCTGGTGGACGAGGCCCACGCGGTGGGGGTGATCGGCCGGCACGGGCGGGGGTTGGCGCACGAATTGGGGCTTGCCGCGCGGGTGGACATCCTGATGGGCACGCTCAGCAAGGCGTTCGGCGTTAGCGGTGGTTATATTTGCGGGCGGCGCAGCCTGATCGACCTGCTCGTCAACCGGGCGCGGAGTTTTATTTATTCGACCGCGCAACCCCCGGCGCTGGCGGCGGCGGCCGAGGCAGCGGTGGATTTCCTCGAAACCGACGAGGGCGAACGGCGTCGGTTGACCCTCTGGCAGAACATCCGGCTCCTCGTCACGCAGCTCCCTCCCTCCCCTGCGGCGGCCGACGGCATTAAACTCCCCGCCAAGCCGGGCGGCAGTGCGATTTTCCCGTGGATCGTCGGCCACGAGGCGGACGCGGTGGATTTTTCCGCCAGTCTGGCGAAGAACGGATATTTTGCTCCGGCGATCCGTTATCCGACCGTCGCCAAAGGCACGGCGCGGCTGCGGTTGACCGTCACCGCCCGCCACCGGCCCGAACAGATCATGGACCTCGGCCGGACGCTCACCGGGCTGGCGCGGGCGTTAACGCAGTGACCGCTCGTCCGGTCCGCCGTCTGCGGATGGCTCCTGTCCCGCCACGCGTTCCAATCGAGCTTTTCGTCGGGCAAGGTCTGGCAGCACCTCGTGTTCCAGCGAATATAGCCCGCCTTCCCACACGAAAGGGCGCAGCGTTTTCAACAACCCACTCAGGTCGAGACCCGGCTGTGCCATCCAGAGGTCGAGGATGTCCGTCTCGTAAATATTGACCCGTTTCCAATCCCCCTGCCGCGTCACGTTCGGCAGCGCGTAAAGCTTGAGCAACATCAGCCCCTCCGGCGTGGCGCAATCCAGCAGACGCCCGCCCGCCAGGAAGTCGAACTGCCGCCGTTCGCTGTACCGCTCGACCACGAGTTTGAAAAATGGTTCGGCCGCATCCAGGTAATCAATGCGGAGCTGCTTGTAGCGGCCCATGGCAAACGGCCGACCCGCATCCACCAACACGACTTCCGGTTCGAGTCGCTGCTGGTCCAGCACGGAGATGATCAGGTCCACGTCCTCGGTATTGCGTCCCCGGACGTGCGCGAGCATCGCCAGACCGCCCACCAGCAAAAAGGACACCCGGCGCGCTTCCAGCAGGTCGAAAAACTCTTCCGCCTCCTGGCTGATGTTGCTCGCATCCATGAAACTTTCCCGGCTCGGGTGACGGGAGAAATTGAACACCGCCGCCGCCCGCAAAACCTGCCCGATGTTCACGGGCTTGTCCGTCGGCAGGCCGGGCGGATTCACGCCGCCATCCTAGCTCTGGGGTCGGAGGTTGACCAGCGCGCAGATTGCAGGCCGTTGAGGCCGGTCGTAATAAGGTAGGGATGGCTCTCCGAGCCAGTCCCTATTTTGGATTGGATGATCTCCGTGCGAACAAAGCGCCTGCCAGAAAAATTAGGGATTGGCTCGGAGAGCCATCCCTACCTTATTGACGACCGCCTGCGGCGGATGTTCCCAAACGCGCCGATCCGGTCAACCCTCCCGGTCGCAGTCGTTTCGGTCCGCGAAAATTCCCTCCGCCGATCTGACTTCTCGCTTCCCGTCTGGACTACTTCCTGCTTTTTCTCATCCACGCGACCCGTGTGCGAGCTGTCTCGCGCGCCGGAACGCCTGCGCATGTCCAAGAGCGACTTTTTCAGTTTCATCACCTCCCTGCGGCCCATCGAACTGAAGGCCATCGGCGAGTTGTCGCAAACTCTCCATCTGGACGACGCCGTCACCGTTTGCCAGAGCGGCGAGGAGAGCGACGCCATCTACATCATCAACCGCGGTACCCTGGAGGTCGTCCACGAGTCGCCCGGCCACACCGCGAACACCCCCGTCAGCTACCTGTCGCGCGGCGACATGTTCGGCGAAACTGAGACGCTGAGCGGCGTCCCGCGCAAAAATACGATTCGCTCCTGCGAACAGGTCAGCATCCAGCGCTTCAAAAAGAAAGACTTCCCGGAATTGATCCGCCGGGTGCCGGCTTTTTTTTATTACATGAGCCAGCAGATCGCCAGTCAGATGACGAAGATCACCGACCTGGCCTTCGTGCAGAGCAACTGCCTGGAACTCAGCGGCAACCTGATGAATTTCGACATGGTGACAATCTACCAGACGATCCTCAACTCCGCGCAAACGGGCGAACTGTCGGTCGTTGATGAGGCGAAGGAGACCATCGCCACCTTCTGTTTTGAGGAAGGGCAGACGAAGTACGGCCGGTACTACCACCTGACGGGCGAGGAGGCGTTCTGGCAGCTTTTCCTGCACGAGAAGCTCAGTGGGACGTTTTCCTTTTCCATCGTCGCGCCGGAGGACTTCCAGGCGCACGACGAAATGCCGATCCGGCGCAACCCGACCGACCTGCTCATCACGGCGCTGCAATACCGGGACGAATTCAAGCAACTGCTCGACGACGTGCCCGACCCCACCCGGCTGCTGCGCCGCGAAAAGCTCAACCTCGAATGGACCGATCCCGAACAGGACGCGCTGCGGCCCGTGGCGGAGGCGATCTGGCAAACGTGTTACAGTTCGATGATGTCGCTGGAGGAACTTTGCCAGCGGCTGCCGTACTGCGAACTGAAGTTCTTCAAGACGGTCCAGTTGCTGCTCGAATCCGGTCATTTTTCCCTGCTGGAACACGATCAGCCGGCCGACGTGGCAGTGTGAGCGGTAATCCGCCCGGCCGTGGGGCGATTTGCAGGCGGGTGGCGCGTCTATCGTAGGGCAAATGTTGTTTTAACACAGAGGACACGGAGGTCACGGAGACCGGAGGAGGCCAGAAGGAAAAGGGGGAAAGAAACACCGGCTTGATCGGCCCTACTCCTTCTTCTTTGTCTTCTCCTCCGGTCTCTGTGGTTCTCTGTGGCCTCTGTGTTAAAACAACACTCCCACCCCACGGCACTCGTGCAATCACCCATTATCTTTCTCACAAAGCCCGCGCCCGTTCCGCGTCGAGGGCGATCTGCCTGCGCAACTCCTTGACCCCCGCGAACTTCCGCTCCGGCCGCAGGAACGCCCGGAACCGCACCTCCACGTCCTCGCCGTAGATATCTTGGGCAAAGTCGAACAGGTGCAGTTCCAGCAGCCGTTCGCCGCCCGGTTCGGTGACGGTCGGGCGAAAGCCGAGGTTCACCACGCCGGGGTATTTCTCCCCGCGCCAGTCGGCTTCCACCGCGTAGACGCCGTTCGGCGGAAATTGTTCGTTGTGGGCGGCGAGATTCGCGGTGGGAAAACCTAACTGCCGCCCCAGTTGCCGCCCCGCGACGACCGTGCCCAGGATCGTGAAGTCCCGGCCCAAAAAGCGCGCCGCCCGCGCGAGGTTGCCCGCCTCCACCGCCTGACGGATGAGCGTCGAGCTGACCGTCTGCCCGTCCACGACCACCGACGGCAGCCCCACCACCGCGAAGCCGTGGCGTTCGCCCAGGCGCGTGAGCAGGTCGAGGTTGCCCGCCCCCCCGCGCCCGAACGTCCAGTTGAACCCCACGCAAATCTCGCGCAACGGCCGTGCGGCGCTTGCCAGGCCCGTGATGAACGTCTCCGGGGCGGTCGCCGCGAAATCCGCGTCGAAGGGCAGCGCGAGGCAGTGGGTCGCGCCGAGTTCGGCGAAGAATTGGAACTTGTGCCGCGTGGAGGTCAGCAGCCGGGGCGCGGCCTCCGGACGCAGGACGCGCAACGGATGCGGATCAAAAGTCACGACGACGGCGGCCGAGCCCGGTTCGCGGCGGGCATCATCGACGGCACGGCCGATGACGGCGCGGTGGCCGAGGTGCACGCCGTCAAAGACGCCGATGGCCAGGTACGCCGGCCCGAGATTTGAGAGCGCGCTGGGGGAATGATGGATTTCCAAAGGCGGGCGGGCGGGGTCACGGGAGATTCGACCGTGCCGCCTGCCACATGCAAGTAAAGTTTGAGGTGGATGGCGCTCTCCGAGCGGCGTTGGTCCCATTGCGGCGCCCCGCCGCCTGTTCTTCAAGACGCCTGCGGCGTGAAGGGTCACCAATGCCGCTCGGAGAGCGCCATCCACCACTGTCTGCGCGTTACTTGCGCGCGGTGTCGGTCTCCGTCACGGTCTTGCCGTCGCGGAGCACTTCCACGTCCTCCTTGCGCACCGTCTCGCTGACGTTCTGCGTTTCGGCTTCGGCGGTTTTGTGTAGCCGCACCGCGCCGGTCACCTGCGCGTCCTTCTGCACCACGACTTCCTCGCGGGTCAGCGGCACGTCGATGACCTCTTCCTTGAAGTCGGTGTTCGCCGCGCCGGAATGCACCGCGTCCGCCGAGACGCGCTCAATCACCACGTCCTCGCGGCGGACCTCCACCGGCTGATTGACGATCTCCGTGCGGACGATCTTGCGCAGGCGCACCTGCCCGGCGTCCACCGTGCGCTTGCCCACGCGGACCTGCTCCTCGGTCAACGGCACCTCGATGGTGTCCTTGTCCGTGGCGGTTTTCGTCGTCGTCGCGGCCGTCGTGCCCGCCGCGTACCCGGCTGCGCCGGTGTCCGTCGCCCGGGTGGCCGTCGTGGCGGGGGTGCCACCGGCATGGACATTATAATAACGATAAATCTCCGTTTCCTCCGCGTCGGTGATCTCCGCGTCCGCGTCGATGCTCAACGCTCCCTTGATGAACTCCGCGTCGTACGGCACCCGGACCGCCCGCGCCGATTCGTCGAACTCCACCCGGTCCACGGGGATGACGTGGTTGTGCCCGAAGAGCCAGCCGGTCTTGACGCCGATGAACTCCAGCTTGCCGGTGGCGCTGTCGGCCCAGAAGGAATGGAGGGTGCCGATCTCGTTGCCCGCCTGGTCGAGAACGTTGGAATCGAGCAGGTCGTGGATGTTTTCCGCAGTTTTAGAAGTAAGTGCCGTCATAGGTTGCTGTGCGATGCCTCACGCCGAATTTTCCGTTGCGAGGTCATCGCTCGTGGGAGTGATGTACCTGTCACGGAGGCGTGCGGACGGCCTCCCCGTATGACGGGTGCCGCTAGCCAGCAAACTGACCGGTCAGCGCCCGCTCGGGGTCGCTGATCGCCTCTTCATCTTCCACATCGCACCGATCTCCGGGGCCGGATGTCTGCACCCTCCAGGTGACGAGATCGTCACCTGTTCGTTACCCCACGCACGGCAACGGTTTGTGCGGGTGACCCTCCGCTGTCTCATCCTTTCTTTTTATTTTTTCTTTTGGTCCACCCACCGCCCTGATAAATCCGCCGCATCAAGAAATCGCGCGCTTTCCGCTCTCCGCTCCTCGCCACCATTTTGACGGCCCTGTCGGCCGCCTTCCCCCCTCCCGGCGGCCTGCCCTGCGCGCACGGCCAACAGGCTCCCGTCCCGGCCGTCAACGCGGCGGACCGCGACGCCGTGCTCGCGCTGTACCGCGATTATTACCTCACGTCGGAGGGGGTCCTGCCCGCGTGGACGGGCAATGTCGCCGTCGGCGCGCCCGGCACCGTCAGCACCGCGTACCAGACCGCCACGCTGCGCCGGATCAATTATTTCCGGGCCATGAGCGGCCTGCCGGGCAACGTCCTGCTCGACCCGGCCGCCAGCGCCAAGTGCCAGCAGACCGCCTTGATGATGGCCGCGCAGGCCAACGTTTCCCACCATCCGTCGTCCTCGTGGCGTTATTACACGCCCGCCGCCGCCGAGGCCGCCGCCCACTCCAACCTCGCCCTGGACACGCGCAACGACGAGGGCCCGGCGGCGATTGATCGTTACATTGCCGACGACGGCCCGGCCAACGCCAGCGTCGGCCACCGCCGCTGGCTGTTGTATGCCGGGACGTTCCAGACAGGCATCGGCATCGTCCCGCCCGAGGTCGGCAGCCATCCGGGCACCAACGCGACGTGGGTGCGCGGCGAGGGTCCCGCGACACTGCCGGGCGTGCGGGCGTCCGTGGCGTGGCCGCCGGCCGGATACGTGCCCGCGCCCCTGGTTTACGCGCGGTGGTCGTTCTCGTATCCCAACGCCGATTTCTCGCGCGCCACCGTGCGCGTGCTGAAAAACGGCGTGCCCCTCGCGGTGATCGTCGAACCGCTCGGCTGCCAGTCGCGCACCGACGGGACGGGGACGAGCGCGGGCAACAACACCCTGGCCTGGACCCTGCCCGGCAACGTCGTCGGACGATTGGCCAGCGAACGGTACGAGGTGCGTCTGGACAATGTCGTCGCGGCGGACGGTCGGCGGCAGTTCGACTACCCGGTGACGAGCATCCCGGTGATGGGAAGCGGCAGCAGCCTCGGGAACCCGCTCAACGCGCTGGCCGTGCCAAACCTCGTTTCGTACACGCTTGCCGATCTGCGGCGGAGTCGCTAGGAGTAACAGGCCGCCACGCGGCCGGTCGTCCTGTAAGGTATGGATGGCTCTCCGAGCCAGTCCCTATTTTGGCTTGGATGATTTCCGTGGGCACGAAGC